>DATGII010000065.1:0-44112 GCA_035295805.1 Bryobacteraceae bacterium
CGCGACACCGAAAAAGCCATTCAGGAAATTGACCAGGTCTCGCGCACCAAGTTCGGTGAAGCCTTCCAGGCGATCAACGCGAGCTTCCGCGAGATTTTCCAAACGCTGTTCGGCGGTGGTACAGGCGAGATGCGCCTCACCGATCAGGAGAACCTGGCCGAGTCGGGTATCGACATCGTTTGTTCGCCTCCCGGCAAGCGGCTGCAGAACGTGCTGCTGCTCTCGGGCGGCGAGAAGGCGCTTTCGGCGGTGGCGCTGCTGATGGCGATTTTCAAATATCAGCCGAGCCCGTTCTGCGTGCTGGACGAAGTCGACGCGCCGCTCGATGAAGCCAACATCGGACGGCTAGTGACGATGCTCCAGGAAATGTCGCACGAGAGCCAGTTCATCATGATCACGCACTCGAAGCGGACCATGGAAGCCGCGCAGGCGCTGTATGGCGTGACCATGCAGGAGCCGGGGGTTTCCCGGCTCGTATCGGTGAAATTCAACGCGCGGGAAGCAGCGGCGTAACGCCGGCGGTCAGCGCCGGCCTGTAGCCGTCGACCAGATCCGGGAACGGACGTCCCCGCGCTACTGCACCACCGCTTTATCGGCCGATTGGTTCGCATCCGAGTCTTCGACGCGCACGGCGATCGTGTGCTCGCCGGCAGCGGCGTCGACGCTCAGATCGTAATCGAGATCGAGTGAATCCGACAGGCCCGTGGCCGGCGCGACGATTGTCCAATCGCCGCCATCGAGCGAGTATTCCGCTTTTTCGATGTTGTTCAGCGCGTCGGCGGCGTGCCAGCGCACCTGCAATTTGCCGCCATTCCGAGTGGCGGTCAAGCCGGTGATTTTTGGGGGCGTATTGTCGATAATGAACGGCTCGCTATCGAGCGAGCCCCTGAGCGCCTCGGCGGGCGGGTTCGACGGCGCGTCGGAGGCCGTGACCCGAATGCGGTACTCGCCGTCCGGAAACGCGGTGGAATCCCACGAGTAGTATTTCTCCGGCACCTTGTCCTTGAGCAGCTTCCATTCCCTTTCGCCGGCGCCGCGAATTTCGATTTTGTAAACCATCGAATCGCCGTTGGGATCGGAGGCCATCCAGCGCGCGCCGATGAAGCCTTTGGCGGGCTGCATGGCGGGCGTAAGCGTGGCGGTGGCCTCGGAACTGGTCGCGGTGGATTCGGAACGGGCGCCGGAAGTGACGAGCGGCGGCAGGCTCAGCGACTGAACCGGTGTCACGGAGATCTGCGATGGGAAGCGGTAGTTCGCGGGCGTCATTTCGATACGATCGACGTGCGGCTCCACGTTCTTCGGAAGATAGGCAAGATCAACCGAGTTGAGTTCCGGCGATTTCGCACCGGAGGCGGTGAACGTGGCCTTCCATTGAATGAAGCGCGCGGGCGGCGACGTGATTCGCCCGCCTTTGGAATCGGCGATGGCGCCGGACCAGGGACTCCAGTTCTTCTGCGGCTGATCGAGATTGCCGCTACGGGTCTGAATCGAGACCTGACCGCCGTTCAGGGAGGCATCGAAGCTGACACGCCCCCAACGCGAGTACAGGCCGGCATCGAAGACGTCGCTCTCGATCGAGCCCTGAGATTCCGGCTGCGGCTCGATTTCGTAAATCTTGCCGATATTGGCGGTGGCTGCGTAGAGCCGGCCATCGGGGCCGGATTGAAAAGCCGTGACCTGAGTGGTGGGCACGGTGAGCAGCGCGGTATACAAACTGGGAGATTCGATGCGATAAATGTTGCCGCGATTGCCGGAACCGAGGAGCAGATGCCCGTTGCTATCGAGCGCGAGGGCGTAGACGACATCACGAGAATGTGTCCACAACCGGCGCGGCCCGCCGTTGGCGTCGATGGCATAGACATCGCTGCCGCCGGTCACACCGAGCGGAGCCGTGGTTAGCGGCAACACGGTCGCGGCCTGGCGCGAACCAGGTTGTCCCGGATTCGCGGGTGGAGGTGGAAGCGCGGCAGTCGTGGCCGGCTGCGTGGCGCCGGCCGGTTGCGGGGCCGGCCGCGAACCGACGGCGGCGGCGTAGATGGTACCGTCCCCGCCCGCTAACACGGCGGTCACTTCACGCTTCGGCGTCTGGTAGAGCACGAAGCCCTCTCCAGAGGGTGAAATTCGTACCACCAGGCCTCCGGGCTCGGTGCCGACAATCACGTTGCCCGCGGAATCCAGCACCATGGAGCGCACATGGGTCTCATCGCACTGGAAAAATACTTTACCTTTGCCATCGGGCGCCACGCGGTAGACTTCGCCGTGATCGCCGGTGGCGATGAAGAGGTTGTCCTGCCGGTCAAAGGCAAGCGCCCAAACATACTTGGCTTTCGGGTCGAAGAAGACTTCGGATTTCCCGTTGGCTGCGATGCGGTAGACTTTGCCGTCGGGAGAGGTTGCGGCATAGACTCGGTCCTTGGAATCGACGGCAATGGCGTGAATCTCGAGCCCGTCGAGCTCGGCCAACACGCGGCTCTTACCGTCCGGCGCGACGCGATAGAGGCGGGCATCACTGCCGCCGGCCGTGTAAAGATTGCCCTTGGAATCGCGCGCGAGCGTCCAGAGATACATCGCGGAGGTGTCGGACCATTCTTTGGAGCGCGGCGCGAGTGTGAGGACGCCGTCGCTGCGCACCGAGAGGCCCTTGATGACGCCTTTTTCAAAATCGGCGAAATCGCCTTGCGACCAGGTATGGGTCGGGCCGCCAAAAACGGCGGCGGAGAGCGCGCATAGCAAAAGCGCGCGAGTGAGAAAACGAAATAGCGCAGTCATTCTGTTAATCAAAAATTTGTCCGCTCCCTGCGGTCGCGGCTCTGAATCGAAAACTAGTTCACGTGGATACGGAGCGAGTAACTGCCGGTTATCACGTAATCGAACGGCAGCGACAACTGCTCCGTGGCGGTCTCGGGAGAAGTGACCACAGCCCGGTTGGAGGCGCGGCCGGTCTGCATCACGTTCAATACCGAGGAAGGCAGGCTGGGGAGCGTCTTATCGTCGAAGTAGGCCGTGGGGCTCGACTCCACCAGCGAAACATACAGCTTATTATTGCTGCGCTCCTGATTGATGAGCGAAACGGTTTCCGGCAGATCCAGGAAGCGATTGGCCGCGCCGGCCTGGTTCTGCACGCGATTGAGCGTGTCGGCATCGCTCAGCAGGATGCGATGATCGCCTTTGGCCATCCCCTCGGGAATCTTAACTTTGAATTCGCGCTGGATGGGCTCACCGCGGTACGGGCGCAGAAAAACTTTCACCGGGACCACGTCGCCCGGCCGCAGATCGGGGTTCGCCACCCACGCATTTTCGATGGTGGCGATGCGGCGCTCGGGAAGCAGGTCCACCGTCACGCTGACGCTTTTCACGTCGGGCGTTTTCACGTTGTTCAAATAAAGGCGGCTGAACTTATCGCCCCACCAGTTCGCCAGCAGCATCGGCGCGGGCACGGGAAGCTCGCCCGAGGCCTGCATGGTGGAAAGCGAAAGGTTGGTCTGGCCGTTCATCTCGACTTTTCCGCTCAGCCGGTAGGTGGCCTCATCGGCGAATTCGTTGAGATCGGAGAGGCTGTTGAACAGCGTCATCATCATCAGGCTGGGGGTCCACTTCTGCTGCACGAACACGTTGAAGTGAAAATCCTTCTCGCGCGAGACGCTCTCGTCTTCTTTGAGCGCCCTCACCTTGACGCTGACGGGAATCATGTTGGATTCGGCGCCGAGGACACCCATGATGCCGCTGTGCCGGTCCTGGTGCAGGGCGCCGACCACCTCGGTGGCGTTGGCAAACTTGTTGGGCTGATACTGCGAGGCCAGCGTCATCACGACTTCGCCCTTGCTCATCGGCATGTTGACCGGGCCGAGATTAAAGAACGGATGGCCGAAAGCAAGCACGCGCTTGCCATCGTTATAAGTGACGGTGCCGAGACCGGTGACACCGATATCGCCGTCGATCAACACGCCGGCCACCGGCTCGCCCGGATTGAGGGAATTCTGCCAGCCGGGAGCCGGCTTGTTCGTGTACAGGCCCGCGCCGGCGCCGCCCTGCACCGCGGTGACCCCCATCTGCTGAAACAGCGGCGCGAACTGCCGCATGGTCTCGGCGGTGAAGCCGGAAAATTGGAGGGGGGCTTCGATCGGAACCATCAGCGGAGCCGGCGCCGGCGGAGCCGAAGCCGCGCCCGCGGCAACAAACTGGCCGAGCGGATCGGCAGAGGCGGGAGCGGTTCCCGCAAACGCCACCAATTTGTCGGGCGCACGCGCGTCGCCCGGATGCGACTGGTCAATGTCGTTGATTTCGAGCATCAGGTCGATCGGCGTGATGCCGCAGATGGCATCGGGCGAGAACGTGCTCAGCCGCAGCGCCACCGCGCCGATCAGTTTCCCGTCAATGTAGACAGGACTGCCGCTCATTCCGCCCGCGACGTTGGTGCGCGCGGCCTTACCGCCCATTTTTCCGAGAATGATGTCCTGCTTGGGCCCCCATTGGTTCTTCCACAAGCCCAGAATCTCAATCGGAACCGCTTCGGGCTGCGTGCCCTGGAACACGGTCCAGGCGGTCGCCTTCATGCCGGGTTTAATATCACGGAGATGCATGACTTCAACTTTGCCGGCCTTGGGGCGCACCTGGGGGGCATCACTGGCGAAAAGGGGTGAACTCGCAGCCGCGATGCCGATCAGCATCACGACGGTACGGATTTTCATTTGTACTAAAAACTCCAGTTGTTTTTCATTGTACTACTTTGCTTCAGTAACAAACCTTTGAAGATTTCCAGGTCTTTGATTCGGAGCCGCTTACGTATTTGGCGGGGGCAGGTCGCGAGGCAGGCGGGAATATGCTGAATTGTGGAACGATTCACACGGGCGGACCAGGCAACCACGTTAGCGGCTGCTCTGGCACATGATTTCAATAACGAACTCACAGTCATTTTAAGCAGCATCTCAACCTTAATTGGAACGCTCGAACCCGGGCATCCGGCCCGGCCGCAGGCCTTCGAGCTGCAGGACGCGGCCGAGCGTTGCGCGCAGAAAACTTCCGGCTTACTGCGCTTCGGAATGAAGCGGGGCGGGCGCGTAATGCGGATCTCGCTGGACCAGATCATCGACGACGCGTAAGCACAGGGCGCGAATCATGCCCCACCCATTACACTGGTGAGGTAAGTGCGAATCCTGGGCATCGAGTCTTCCTGCGACGAAACCGCGGCGGCCGTGGTAGCCGATAGCGACGCGGTGCTTTCTTCGGTGGTCGCGTCGCAGATGGCCACGCACGGCAAGTACGGCGGCGTGGTGCCGGAGTTGGCGTCGCGCGAGCATTTGCGCGCGATCGTGCCGGTAGTGCGGGAAGCGCTCGAAAATTCCGCGACGCGGCTGGCCGATCTGGCGGCAATCGCGGCCACGGTGGGGCCCGGGCTCGTGGGTTCGCTGCTGGTGGGACTTACGTATGCGAAGTCCCTGAGCTTTGCGAGCGGAGTTCCGCTGATCGCGGTCAACCACATTGAAGGCCACATTCACGCCGTAATCCTGGAGGCGCGGCGCGACCGAACACCGGTGGAGTTCCCGGCTCTGGCTTTGGTGGTCAGCGGCGGCCACACGCACCTGTTCGAAGTGCGCGCCGGGTTTCAATACCGGCTGCTCGGAAAGACGCGCGACGACGCGGCCGGCGAGGCATTCGACAAGGTCGCCAAGCTTCTGGGGTACAGCTATCCGGGCGGCCCGGTCATCGACCGGCTGGCGCCCCACGGCGATGCGCAAGCGGTGCGGTTCACGTTCGCCAAAATGAAGGGCAACGCGCTCGATTTCAGCTTCAGCGGTTTGAAGACCGCGGTGCTGCGGTGGGTGCAGGCGCACCCGATGGAGGCCGAAATCGTTGCGCGGCGCAGCCTGCTCCAGCACCGGCCCCATCCCACCGAAGCGGAATGGCTGGCCGCTACGCCGCGGGCAACGCTCGATCTGCTGGCCTCATTTCAACACGCCGTAATCACCGAACTGCTGACGCGCGCGGCGGCCTGCGCCGCACAAATCGAGGCGCGCTCGCTGATTATCTCCGGCGGGGTCGCCTGCAATTCCGGTCTGCGGAGGGCCGCACGCGCCGCGACCCTTCCGTACCCCGTTTACTTCCCGTCCCCGGCCCTTTCCACTGATAATGCCGCCATGATTGCGGCGGCGGCCTTTCCGAAACTGGAGCGTCGGGAGTTCGCGGCGCTCGATGTGCTGGCCCAGGCCAACCTCAGGCTGGCCGGATGAATCACCGATTCCTACTCGGATTTCCGGCGGCGCGCTAAACCGAGCACGACCAGTAAAGCGCCCGCCCCAAACATCGCCGAAGTCGGCTCCGGAACGGTAAGGTCCGCGAGCAACGTCGGTACTCGAACGGCGGCATGAGCCATGGCCGACCCTGCAAACAACAAACTCGTTAGCATCCACAATCGATGATTATTCATGTTTTCCCTCTTTGCTGAGCGATTCCCGCTACGCTACGAAGCGATGCTATTATGCGATGCCCCAGGCGATCAAGAACCGTTTGCCCGGATTCAGTACTTTTTGCCCAGTACGAGTACTGCTCCCGTTTTTCAGACCGCTTTTTGCCGCGCCGACGTCGCGACGAGCAGAAGCAGCCCGCCGAAGATGAGGCAGAGGGCGCCATACTGGGCCACGGTCAGGCCGAGCGCAACCCGCAAATTGACACGGAGGAACTCGATTGCGAAGCGAATGACTCCTGTCAGCAGAAGATACCAGCCGACCACCTGCCGGTCCGAAAGGCCGGCCCGCCGCCAACGGAATAGCAGCCACGCCAGGATACCAAGCAGCGCGGCCTCGTAGAGCTGGGTGGGATGGACAGGCACATCGGTGGGCGGCGAACCGTCGGGAAACGCGACGCCCCAGGGAAGCGAGGTGGGGCGCCCGTAATCATCGCCCACCAGAAAGCAGCCGATGCGCCCGAGCAAATGGCCCACAGCGAGGGCGGGCGTCGCCGTGGAAACCAGGGGCAGCAGCGGCCAGCGGCGCACCCGAAAATACGCGAGCGCTCCAAAAACGCCGCCGAACAATCCGCCGAACCAGCTGAGCCCGCCGCGGCTGAACAGCAGCGAAAAGAACGGATCCTCGCCGAGGTGCTCGGCGACGTAAAGCAGCTTGGCGCCGATCAGTCCCGCGATTAAGCCGGCGATTGCGCCGTTTACGGCATCGCGCGGCAGCCCGCGCAGTCGCAGCTCGCGGCCGAAGATCCATACGCCGGCGAGCGCGCCCGCGGCCACCATCAGCCCGAAGCTCATCACTTCGAAGCTGCCGATTCTGAACAGGACCGGATACACGCGGACTATTTCACTTCCGCTTCGATGGCTTCCAGCTCCTTGCCGGCCTCGGCCCAGCGGCCCTGGGCCGACAATTCGCGGTAGCGCCGCAGATGATCGCGCACGCGCTGCAGGCGCGGATCCGTCCCCGGGACGGGAGCGGCCGCCGCGGCCGACGCTTGCGGCGCCGCGGGTTGGGCGGCATTAGCTTGTTGAATCAGTTGCTGCGCGCCGCCGGAGAGTTGCGTGAGCGCCTGCTCGTAAGAATCGGCGTAGACCAGACGGTCGCCCACCGCCAGCACGACCTTCTTCAACTGCGGCATGCTGGCCTCATTGGCCTGGATGTAGATGGGATCGACATACAGGAACGTGTTGCCGATCGGCAGCACCAGAGTCTGCGAACGCAGCACGTGCGAGCCCTGCTGGTTCCACAACGTCAAATCCTTCGAAATCGTCTGATCCTGGTTGATGCGCGCCGCAATCTGCATGGGGCCGAAGATTAGCTGCTGCTTGGACAATTGCAGAACCACGATCTCGCCCAGATGCGCGCCATCGCACCGCGCCACCATCAGTCCGATCAGATTGTCCTTGTTGCGCGGCGTGAACGGCAGCAGCACCAGGAACTCGGCTTTCTCCTCGCCGGGAAGCGTCGCCATCACGTAGGTCGGAGTCACGGTGTTGGTGCCTTCGGTCTGCCCCATGGACCGGCGCGCCAGGTCCCACAGATCCTCCTTGTTATAGAAAGTCTGCGGGTCCAGCATGTGATAGGTCCGGTAGATTTCGGCCTGGATGCGGATGAAATTTTCCGGATACCGCGTATGCGCACGCAAATCGGCGGGCATGGTGGAAGCCTGCTGGAATAACTCGGGCAGCAAGCGCTGGTAGGCGGCGATGATCGGATCGTCCGGCGCGAAAATGTACAGGTGCGTGTCGCCGTCGTAAGCGTCGATTGTGGCCTTGACGGCATTGCGGATGTAATTGATGCGCCCCATCTGCGGAACATCCAAGGCGCGCGAGTAGGGGTGCGCGTCGCTGGTAGTGTATCCGTCGACGATCCACACCAGGTGCCCGGCTTCGGTGATGACCAGGTACGGGTCGTCGTCCCACTGGAGAAAGGGAGCGAGCTGCTCGAGCCGGTCCTGCACCTTGCGGTGGATCATCATGCGGCTGTTGGGGGTGAGATAGCTCGTGAGCAGGATATTCGGCTCGCCTTCGCGAATCGCGGCCGCCAGGCGCATCGGCAGCGAGGACACCGGAAAACCGCCTTTGCCCTGATAGCGCGCGCGTTCATCCCGATCGCCGGCCGGGTAGTTGAATTCCTCCTGCGCAGTGTCCACGAAAACCGGTTCGTGCGAGATCTCGGAGTAATACAGTTCCGGACGCGTCAATTTCAGGCTCTTGGTTTTGACTTCCGGAGGCGCGTTTTCGATCAGCAGCACCGGCAAGCCGTCGGAGGTGATGCGGCTCACCTCTGCCATCACCAGTCCATAACCGTGGGTGTACTGAAACGCGGGGTTGATCCAGTTGGCGCGCGCGGCGGGCAGCTTGCTCAAATCCAACTCGCGGGGCGAAAGCAGCACCTGCCGATACTGGCCATCGATCGTATAGCGATCGACGTCCGCGGAAGGAAACTCATAATATGGGCGCAACGCCTGGATTTGCGTGATGGTGTTCTGAAACGCGCCCATATCCCAGAGGCGCACGTTGTCCAGAGTCGGCTTGTCCTCAGCCTGGTTGATGGGAGCATTGGCTTGTGCCTTGAATTCGAGCTCGCGCACATGCTGCTCCAGCCCGTACGCGCTGCGCGTGGCATGGATATGAGTCTGGATGTAGGGCTGTTCCAGCGAAATCTCGTTGGGCCGCACGTACAGGGCCGCCACCGCGCCGGGCACGATCAACGCAATCACCCAGGCCAGCGCCATCGAGGCCGCGACAATCCAGCGTCCCATCCACACAAACACCGCCGCGGCCAGGCACGCCAGAATCACCAGCCACTGCAGCGGCAGCCGGATGTTTTGATCGACATAATCGATGCCCACCAGAAACGTGCCGTGCTCGTTGTACACCATTTCGTAGCGGCCCAGGAAGAAGCGGGCGGCCAGCACCACCAGCAGCAACACCGCCGCGCCGCGGAGAAATTTCGATTCCAGGCCGCCTTCCAATCGGAGCAGCGAGGGATCGAATTCATTGGCGTTGCGCAAATCCGCGACCCGGTGCCGCAATTGCCAGCCGCGCGCCGCGACCCAATACAGCAGGATCGAAACAATCGCCAGCGCCATGACATAATCGCGCAGCAGGTTATAAAACGGCAGGTCGAATAAATAGAAAGAAAGAGGCTTTTGGAAAACGGCATCGTGCCAGCCTGTGGCTGCCGGAGGGAGCCCGCGTGAGCCCGCAAACCGCACGACCGTCCACGTATCGACCGAGGCCGCCGAGAGCAAATACGCCAGCACCAGCAAGGCCAACGTGGAAATGCGCGCGTAAATCGGATGCGCGCGCAACCCCGCCCCGGAAAACTTCAGGGCGCGCGCATGGGCGATCCACAATACCGCGAATGCCAGGATCGTGGCGCCGGCTACCGGCGCCAGGCTGTACGTGAGCAGGTTCAGCCACGTGTTGAACTGGCCCAATTCCTTCCACCACGCGATTTCAATCGCGTAGGAAGCCAGGGACCGGGCACCGATCAGCAGCAGCAACAGAATGACGATCAGGGTGATGCGGCCCGCCGACGTGCCCCGGGCGCGCCGGCCAGCTTCAATCCGGTAGGCCATGCCCCAGTGTAGCGCCGGGCCGCGGCGGGTGTGGTGGACATCGCGAAACAAGCGGCGGAAATCAGGTGCCGGCCTGGGGGAAATTCCTCCCCGCAAAATGGTTTAACTAAGCTTCCGTTGGATTGCCGCCGGCGCTTAATTCTTGCTAGACTTTAGGCTTCTAGCAATTTCGGACAAACACACGGCCAATTGTTGATGATGCGTCTTCTTGCTGTACTGCTGGCGTTCGGTGGCTGCCTCTTCGCGGAATCCATGGCTGCCGTTCCCGAAGTCATTGTTGAAAACTACTGCAACGCGACACGCGACCAGGACCTGGCCGCGCAGAATGCGTCGATGGATGTCGAGATCGATGCGGCGCTTCCCAGATTAAAGAAATACGGAAAGTTACATGCGCTGCGGCACATCTCGGCGCTGGGCCGCATCACCTATGAGCGCCTGTTTTTCGAAGGTGACGGAACAATCAAGAACCAGGTGATCGCGCGCTACCTCGCCGCCGAGATCGAAGCGCAAAAAGATCAGGCGCCCGCGTTGGCGGTGGCGCCGGCCAATTATAAATTCAAATATAAAGGGCAATCTGAATTACAAGGCCGCATGGCCTATGTATTCCAGGTAACGCCGAAGAAAAAGCGCATCGGTTTATTTAAAGGCGAAGTCTGGATCGATACGGCCACCTATTTGCGCGTGCAAGAGGCCGGATACCTGGTAAAGAATCCGTCCATTTTTTTGAAGAGAGTCGCTTTCGTCCGAAGGTATGAGATTCGAGACGGAATTTCCGTGCCGCTGCAGGTGCAAAGCGTGGTGGATACGCGCCTGGTCGGGAAGGCCGAACTCACGATCGATTTCAGCAATTATGCCGTGGACACCGCGGAACGCGCCGGCGCGGCCCTGAGCGATGGCCAGTAAACGACCCGGGCGCGCGGCCGCGTCCTTATTCCGAACCGGAGAAAGCACATGCGAACACTGTTTCTGAATCCGCCGTCTTTTGAAGGCTTCGATGGCGGCGCCGGCTCGCGCTGGCCTGCGTCGCGTGAGATCGAGTCTTACTGGTACCCGGTATGGCTGTGCTATCCCGCCGGCATGCTGCCGGACAGCAAAGTGGTCGATGCGCCTCCGCACAAAATTTCCATCCAACAGACCGTGGGCATGGCGGGCGATTTCGAATTGCTTGTGCTGTATACTTCGACGCCCGGTTTCCAGGTGGATTTGAAGATCGCGGAGATGATGAAGGACGCGAACCCCAAGCTGAAAGTCGCCTTCGTCGGACCTCCGGTCACTACGGAGCCCGAAAAATCGCTGCAGCAGGGTAAGGCGATCGATTTTGTGGTGCGCCGCGAGTTCGATTACCAGATCGCCGGCTATGCGCAGGGAAAGCCGCTCGAGGAACTGCCCGGCGTGAGTTATCGCAAGAACGGGCGCATCGTCAACAACCCCGAAGCTCCCGCGATCGAAAACCTCGATGAGCTGCCCTGGGTCACGAAGGTCTACCAGCGCGATCTCGATATTACCCGCTACAACGTGCCGTTCCTGCTTCACCCGTACGTCTCCTTTTACACGACGCGCGGGTGCCCGGCCATGTGCACCTTCTGCCTCTGGCCGCAAACGCATTCCGGCCACCGGTGGCGTCTCCGCTCGACCGACGATGTCACCAACGAAGTGCGTTACGCCATCGAACAGTTCCCCGGCATCAAAGAGATTTTCTTCGATGACGATACTTTCAACTACCGCAAGGAACGCACTATCGAGCTGTGCAAGAAGCTGAAGCCGCTCAACTTCACGTGGTCATGCACATCGCGCGTCACTACCGATTACGAAACCCTGAAAGCCATGCGAGAGGCCGGCTGCCGGCTCTTGATTGTCGGCTACGAATCGGGCAACCAGGAAATCCTCAAGAACATCAAGAAGGGCGCCACCATCGAAATGGCCGAACGCTTCACCGCCAACTGCAAAAAGCTGGGGCTGGTGATTCACGGCGATTACATCATCGGCCTGCCGGGCGAGTCGCACGAGACGATTCGCAAGACCATCGATTTTGCCAAGCGTATGGACACCGAAACCATTCAGGTCTCGATTGCGGCGCCCTATCCCGGTACGGAGCTCTACGACTATCTCAATAACAAGGGCCTGATTACAATCAACGGCTCGATGTCGGATGAAAGCGGGCACCAGCTGCCCAACTTCTCGTACCCGGGGCTGGACCACGCCGACCTGGTCGAATGGGTGGAGCGGTTTTACGGTGAATACTTCTTCCGGCCGCGCGTCGCCTGGCGCATCGTCCGGAAAGCGATCTTCAACGGCGCCGAACGCCGGCGGCTGTACAAAGAGGCGCGCGAGTACATGGCGCTGCGCTCGAAACGGAAGCGATTTGTCGCGGATTCGAAAAATACGCGCCAATCGGCGCCCGTTTCCGTCTCCGGAGACTGAGGAGACCTCTTCCCGGCCCCCTCTTCTATGAATTCGGAATCGGCGCGTTTGCGATGGAAGACCTGGAGCTGTTCCGCGCTCGTAGTCCTGAGCAACGTAGTCGGCAATTTCTTTCTGAAACGAGGCATGCCGGCCTCCCTCGCCGGGCCGGAGGATTACATCCTGGTCCTGTTCCGGCCCATGGTGTCGTTCGGCGTTTTGCTGCTCATTCTCTGGCTGGCGGCGCGAATGGCGCTTTTGAGTTGGGCCGATCTGAGCTACATCCTGCCGGTGACCTCGATCGGATATGTCCTGGTGGCGATCGTGGGCCGGCTTCTGCTCAATGAACAGATCAGCAACAAAAGGTGGCTTGGCATTGCGTTCATCATGGCGGGCGTGGCCTTGGTGAGCGGCGGCACCGCGCCCAGAACCACGAAACCGCAAGCGCGCGGCGCCGGAGTCGGCCAATGAAGTGGATGATGGTCGGAATCATCGTGGCGGCCACGACGGTCGGCGAAGTTCTGCAGGCGATCGGCATGCGCCACCATGGCGAGATCCATGACTTCCGCCCGGGCGCGCTCGGCCGCGCCCTCGCCGTTCTTTCCCGCAACCGCTACGTAGTGGCCTCGGTGGCGGCGATGGCCCTCTCGTTCTTCGCCTATCTGGAGCTGCTCACGGTCGCCGAGCTCAGTTTCGCGGTGCCGGTCACGGCCATTACGTATGTGCTGGAAACGATCCTCGCCAAATATGTTCTCCGGGAGCGCGTCAGCTGGCTGCGCTGGGCGGGGGCATTGCTGGTGATCTGCGGCGTAGCCCTGGTCTCGTTGTGATCGCCTGGGCCGCTCCGGCATTGGCGGCGGCCGCGTATTACCTGCTGGCTATCGCCGCCGCGCTTCGATTGCGCAAGCCCGCTCCGTCCGCCGCGACGCTGCCGCCCGTCTCGGTTTTGAAACCAATGTACGGCAAAGAACCGGGCCTGTATGAAGCCATCCGCTCCCATGCCGTGCAGGATTATCCGGAATTTGAAATCCTATTTGGCGTGCAGGACCCGGCCGACCCCGCCGCCGGCGAAGTCGAGCGGCTGCGGCGCGAGTTCCCGGCGGGCCGTCTGCGGCTGCTCATTGTCGGCAAACCGCAGGCTCCCAACGCCAAGGCCGCTGTGTTGGAAGAACTGGCCCGTCAAGCCAGCCATGAGCTGCTGGTGGTGAGCGATGATGACATCCTTGTCCAACCCGGCTATCTTCGGGCCATCGTTACAGCGTTCCGGAACGACAAAGTCGGCCTGGTGACCTGCCTGTATCGCGCTCCGGCGCGCACCTTCGCCTCCCTCGTGGAAGCCCTCGGCATCGCCACTGAATTCGCGCCCAGCGTGCTCGTAGCGCGGCTGCTGGGAGTCGTGGATTTCGCGCTCGGCTCCACCATGGCGCTGCGCGCATCGACCGTGCGCGAGGTCGGCGGTTTTGCGGCCTTGCAAAACTTTCTCGCCGATGATTACCAGCTCGGCCGCAATGTCGCCGCGCGCGGCTACCGCATCGAGTTTGCTTCCGCGGTGGTGGAAACCGGCGCCGGCGGCGCCTCCTGGTCGCAGGTCTGGAAGCACCAGCTGCGATGGTCGCGCACCATCCGTGTATCGCGGCCGGGCGGCTATTACGGCTCAATCATCACCCACGCCACCATCTGGGCCCTGGTCGCGATCGCCGCCGGCCTGCTTTGGGCCGGCGTAGCGGCCCTGGCGCTGCGGCTCGCCGCCGGCCTGCTGGTGGGAGGCATCGTCCTTCACGACAAAAAAGTGTGGCGCTGGTTCTGGCTGATGCCCGTGCGCGATCTATTCGGCTTCGCCGTGTGGGCCGGCGGGTGCGTCGGTTCGACGGTCTATTGGCGCGGAAGGAAGCTGCGGCTGCGCCGCGATGGGCGGATTACCGCCGATTCGTGAATCAGTGGCGCGGACCGGTCATCGGATGGGTCCAATTGTAGAGCGCCCACATCGCGCCCGCGAACGCCAGAAACACAATCAGCATCTCCGGAATGTCAGGGAGCCGCATAGTGCCTCCTACCAGCATTATAGCTCCGCAACTCCGCTATCGCTTCCGGGCTACTTTGATTAGCGCCAGCAGCCTCCGCGCCAGTTCGGCAATACGATGCTCCTGGCGCAGCCGGATGGCTTCCTGTGGAATCAGCTCTCCCCCAATGCCCAGCGCCACCGCTCCCGCGCTCAGGTATTCCACGGCATTGTGCTGCGTGATGCCGCCGGCTGCGATTAACGGCACGTCATGAAACGGTCCCCGCAGAGCGTGAATGTAGCCGGGACCGCCCATGGGGGCGCAGGGAAAAATCTTGACGAAATCCGGCCGCGCTTTCCAGGCCAACATGACTTCGGTCGGCGTAAGCGCTCCCGGAAAAATCGCTACGTCCTCCCGGATCGCGAATTCCACCACCTCCGGATCAAACCCTGTGCTGGTGATGAAGTGAGCACCCGCCTCCAGGCAGCGGCGCGCGGTTTCGAGGTCCAGCACCGTCCCGGCGCCCACGACCACTTCGCCGTGGTTCCGCGCCAAGCGGGCGACCACCTCCAGAGCCCCTGGTATGGTCATGGTGATTTCGACGATCGGTATGCCGCTGCGAGTGACCGCCTCAGCCGCAAAGACCGCATCCTCGGCCGAATGCGCCCGGACAGCCGGGATGATCCCGATTTCTTCAATCCGCCGGCGAACCTGGTGACGGCTCATGACATTCCTTCGGAAGGATCATGGTATTACAGAGATTATGTCTCTCTTGAATCGACGGCAGTTTACCGGCGCCGCGGTGGCGTTCGGCGCGCGCGCTTCGCATCTGTGGGGGGCTACGGGAATCGATGACACCTTGCGCGGCAGCATGCAGCGCAGAAAGATTCCGGCGGTTGCCGCCATGGCCGCCACCGCCGCAAAAACCACCTATTCGGGCGCCTTCGGCAAGCGGGATTCGGCTTCGGGCGTGGATGTGCGCGTCGATTCGCTCTTCGCCATCGCCTCCATGACCAAAGCCATCACCACCACCGCCGCGCTGCAACTGGTCGAGCGCGGCAAACTCACGCTCGATGAGCCCGCCTCCAAACATCTGCCCGAACTCGGCAAGCTGAATGTCCTCGAAGGTTTCGACAGCGCGGGGAAACCCAAGCTGCGCCCCGCCGTGAAACCCGTTACCCTCCGCAACCTGCTCACCCACACTTCGGGTTTCGCCTACGATACCTGGGATGCCGATATCCTGCGCTACACCTCGCAGGAGGGCGGCGCCATCCCGCCGGGCACCGTGGCGCCCCTGGTGCCGCTGGCATTTGAGCCCGGCACGCGCTGGCAATATGGCTACGGTCTGGACTGGGCCGGCCGCCTGGTGGAAACGGCGAGCGGCCAGACCCTGGAACAGTATTTTCAGGCAAACATCCTGCAGCCGCTCGGCATGAAAGACACCAGCTTCATTCTGCCCGCCGGGAAATTCGATCGCCTGGTGAGCGTCTATACGCGCCAGAGTGATGGCGCGCTCAAACAGAACCCGCGCACCATGCCCGCTCCGCCCAAGGCGTTCAACGGCGGCGGCGGCTTGTTCTCCACCGCACCCGACTATGTGCGCTTCATGCAGATGATCCTGAACCAGGGGCGCGCCGGCAAAGAACAGATCCTCCAGCCGAAGACCGTCGAGATGATGTCCACCAATCAAGTCGGCGCGCTCGCCGCCGGCAGACTCAACACCGCGCGCCCGGCCGTCTCCAGCGACGTCGATTTTCATCCCGGAGCTACCGACAAATACACCTTCGGCTTCCTCATGAATCCGACAGCCTATGAGGGCGGGCGCTCCGCCGGAAGCCTGGCCTGGGCCGGCGTCTACAACACCTATTACTGGATCGACCCGCGCCGCTCGCTCTGCGCCGTCGTCATGATGCAGTTCCTCCCCTTCGCGGATAAAGAGGGAGTCGGCCTGCTGGGCGATTTTGAGAAGGCCGTGTACGCGAATGCTTAACGGCGTTTCCGATCGGAGTTGTACGGAACGCCCCGCGAGAGGGGGAGGGCACGAATGAGAACAAATCGCATGAGGCTAACTGCTCTGATCTTCAGCTTGCTTGCCTGGGGTTGCGTTCCGATTACTGCGCAATGGCAGGCGGTCCCCGATCCGAACGTCCCGCGCGATGCCAAAGGCAAAGTACGGGGAGATGCGCCCACTCCACGGACAGCAGATGGGAAGCCCGACTTTTCCGGGCT
This sequence comes from Bryobacteraceae bacterium, assembly GCA_035295805.1. Taxonomy (GTDB): domain Bacteria; phylum Acidobacteriota; class Terriglobia; order Bryobacterales; family Bryobacteraceae; genus PSRJ01. The sequence goes on from DATGII010000065.1 coordinate 16,674, forward strand.
CTGGATGCGAGCCAATAGCGGACCACCGCCAGGCAGTCGCGGCGGCCGGGGCGGCGCGCGCGCAGGCGCTAACCCCGGGGGCGGCCGCGGTGGGATTCCAGTCGAGATAACGATCCCGCCGTTCCCCTTTGATCCGAATGGCCCGCCGGTGGCCACCTTCTTCGAGGCCGGCGCGAACATGGAAGGCGGTTTGCCGTACACACCCTGGGCCAAGGACATCCGGGATAAGCGGTTCAAGGATCTGCAGGCCCGTGACAACCCCGACGCCAATTGTCTGCCGATGGGCTTTCTGCAGTTTCACCAACAGCCGCAGCCGCGCCGGATGATGAACGTGGCGAATCCGAGAATGATCCTGATCGAATACGAAGCGAACAACGGCCTGCGCCATATTTATATGGACGGGCGCAAGCTTCCGCCGCAGGGCGAGCCGACGCCATTCTGGTACGGCTACTCGGTGGGCCATTGGGACGGCGATACGCTGGTTGTCGAAACGAACAACCTGCGCGGCGCCGAAGACAGCAAGTTTGACGGCTGGCTCGACGTGAACGGCAGTCCGTATTCGGAGCAGGCCAGGTTCATTGAGAAATTTCGCCGCCCGGCCTATGACCACCTGCAGATTGACTTCACGGTGGACGATCCCAAGGCGTATACGAAGCCGTGGACGGTTCGAATCGATCAGCGGCTGGTGGTCGACCAGGACCTCATCGAATTCATCTGCAATGAGAACCAGACCTTCCGCCAGCACGTCAAGTGAGGGAGGCGGCCGGAGATTCCGCGCGCCTCGTCGCGCCTTAGGGCCAAAGCGGTGGGCGCGGCGACGTCACCTGCCCCGCCGATCGAGGACGGGCGCCACCACGGAAGAGCACGATACATCAGTTATGCGAGGCACCGCCCGAAAAACACTCATTCTGCTGGCGCTAATTTTGCCGCTGACAGCCAGTCCCCTCGCGGCGGACGGAGGGGCCTACTTCCGAACCTCCGCTCAGACCATCGCTGTTGGAAATTCTCAAATCGAGCTGCTATTCAACTCGGCAAATGGCAGTTTGCTGAATCTCGTCGACAAGACGACCGGGTTGGACTTGATCTCGAAAAAAGTGAGTAACTACAATGGACTCACTTTTACTTACACGACGCCTTCCAACACAACAACTAATTATGCGGGAGGATACCTGGCACGCTCGGTTTCACTCAGCGGGGCGAACGTCGCGACGGGCGTTCAACTGACGATTCAGTTCGACCAGTTCTCGGCAGACGGAGTGGCGCTCAACCTCTCCGCAACGCTCGTCGTCACGGTGGACAACTCCTCTCCATTGACAAGCTGGCAAGTGAGCATCGCGAATCATGGTCAAGTCGCGATACAAACCGTCTCGCTGCCATCCATCAGCGGCATCGGACAGCTCAGCAACAATTTCGTGAATGATTACCTGGCGGTTCCTTGTTTTTCGGGCATGCTATTTCAAGACCCCGCTCACAACTTCCTGCTAAATCGCGGCTGGGGCGCTCAGCTCTATTATCCGAGTGGCTTCACGAACATGCAGTTTCTGGCCTATTACAGCAGAGAATCGGGAACTGGACTGTACATGGCGAGCCAGGACAACGCCGGGTACCTCAAGTACATGAATGTCGGACGTCCAGGAGCTGACTGGATGACTATCGATTTTGAGTACGTGCCGCCGCTTCAGTCCGGCGCCGATGTCCCGGTTCCCTATGCAGTCACCGTCGGAGTGTTTCATGGAGATTGGTACGACGCGGCCAGCGTGTATCGCGCCTGGGCCCTTCAGCAAAAGTGGGCTCAGGGCGGACCGTTGATGACACGCGCGGACGTGCCCAATTGGTACAAGAGCGCCGGCATGATGGGCTGGAAGGACACGTTCACTACGGGTGGCCCCGGAAATGCGTACGTCAGCGTTTCCCAGGCGGCGGCCGCCTGGCAGAAGCAGCTTCAGGCTACGCCGATCATCGACTGGGTCGCCTGGGAGAATCTGGGCCCCTGGTTCAATATTCCGGACTTTCTCCCTCCTTCCCAGGGTTGGCCGGCATTCGATTCGGCTGTGTCCGCGACACATGCGGCGGGCGGCAGGCTCATGGTCGAGCCTTCGACGAGCTATGCCACTGTGGGGGCGCCGAGTTGGGGAAACCTGCAAGCCACAGCTTCGCGACAAGCCGACGGCTCCATGTATCTGCAGCAGTTATCCGTATTCAATCAGAGTATCCAACCCGTCATTCAAACGGATGCAGAGATGGATCCGACGCAACCCTGGCACGATGCGCTCCTGAGTTTCACCTCGCAACTGCAGCAGCACGGCATGGATGTCATTCACATGGATGGCAACCCACGGGCCCTTCCGTGCTATGCCACAAACCACTCCCATCCTCCGGGCGGAGGAAACTGGTGGTTCCAGGATTATGCGCAAATCTATAGGGACATTCGGGCAGCCGGCCGTGCTCTGAATCCGGATTTTGCCATGGGAGGGGAGTTCTACGCGGAACCCTACCTCGGCCTAACCGACAGTGGGCAGGACGAAACTAACACGGGGCTGGATCCTTCGGCTATTGGCGCGGGGTCCGTTGTCGATTCCACCAAGGTCTCCTATATTCCGCTGTGGCAAGCTGTGTACCACGACTACACCTTGACCTATTCCATGATCTCGTTCCTCAACGGCCAGGACATCCCTTACCACCGCCGCGGGCTGGCGCTCTCGTTAGTGTGGGGAGAAATCCCTCTGACCGAAGTGGACGATGGTGCTCCGTACCAGATCAGCTCGTTCAATTCGACGCTCGTGCAGTACGTGCAGCGCATCGTAACGCTCCGCACCACCTATGGATACCCGTTCGTGGTTCTCGGCCGGATGCTTCGTCCTCCGCAGCCGACGGTACCGGCGTACACGATCCCACCCGCCACTCAGATTCCTTACACGGGCGTGAACACGTCCGCATTCACCGCGCCTTCCATCCTGAGCGGTGCATGGCAGTCGCCACAGGGAGATGCCGCACTCCTCTTCACGAATATCTCCGACACGGCGGTGCCGCTTTCCTGGACCATTAAACCGGCGGATGTGCCGCTCGATCACAGCAAGCTCTATGACTTGTATGTGCTCAACAACGGTTCCTGCGTGAGCGAGCAGCCCGCTGTTCTCCTGCCTTACGATTTGAGCTTCACTACGAATCCGACCGATGTCGTGGCCGTGATCCTGGCTCAATCCAGAGCCGGCGAGACGCCGCAATTTACTGGCTGCAAACTCTTGGGATCTGTGCCCGCCACGCCGCCCAACATCACCGCCGTTTTCAATGCCGCCGGGTACCAGCAAGGCGTGTCTTCCGGGTCTTTCATCTCCATCCAAGGATCGAATCTGAGCCCGGTCGCATACGACGACTGGAGCAATTCCATCACCGGCGGACAGCTTCCGAAACAAATCGACGGAGTCAGCGTGAGCGTTGGCGGCCAGCCGGCGTACATCTTTCAGATGACTCCCGGCCAGATCAACGCGCTTGCGCCCGAAGTCACCTCCGGCGCCAATTTGACGGTCACCGTGAGTACGCCAGCCGGGGCCAGCCCGCCGTTTTCAGCTACGGGACAAACGTACGCTCCGGCCTTTTGGCCTTGGCCGGGTAACCAGCCCGTGGCTACGCACGGAGACTACACTGTCGCCGCAAAGAACGGAACATTTCCGGGTACCGAGACCGTGCCTGCCCGACCGGGCGAAGTCATCACCCTCTGGGGAACCGGTTTCGGCCCGACTAGTCCGCCCACCGCCGCCGGTCAACTCCCCGGATCGAATGCCGGTGCTCCGACAGCGAAGCCGGTCACGATCACGTGGGACGGAGCGGGGATACCCGTGCTTGGAGCGGTCCTGAGCAGCTACCCCGGCGATTATCAGATCGCCATCCAGATCCCTGTCGCAGCGGCGAACGGAGACCATTCGCTAGTTGCGACTGTTAATGATATATCATCTCCAACGGTCACCTTGACCGTGGAAGAAGCTCCATAAAATGGAGGCGGTTCCCCCAGAACGTTAACTCAGGGACGGGGCGCCATCACGATATAGTCGCCGGAATTGGCGGCCGTAAAGTAGGCGTCGGCGGAGCAGGCCAAGTTCACGGAGTAATTTCGCCGCCCGGACTATGACCACCTGCAGATTGACTTCACGTTGGACGATTCCCAGGCGTATACGAAGCGGTGGACGGTTCGAAATCAAGCCTTCTGTGGTCTTCACGCGGGGACGACGTATTCCACCCGCCTGTTGGCGCGTGTGAACGTAGGTTGCTACAATGGATATACGAGCGAACCATGATCAAGAGACTCACGAAGCACGGCAACAGTCTGGCATTGGTGATCGACAGGCCGATTCTCGATCTCCTGAAGATCGATACCGATACGCCGCTCGACCTCACCACGGACGGGCACAGGCTCATCGTCGCGCCCGCCGAGCAGTCCGAAAGGCGTCAGAAGTTCGAGACTGCGCAACGCACCGCGCACAAGCGATACGGCAAAGCATTCAAGAAACTGGCTGAATAATCGCCGCCATGGACCCACTATTCCTGACGCTGGACGAGGTCCTGGAAATCCACGCGCAGCAAATCGAGTTGTACGGTGGGGAGTTCCTGCACTTTCGCTCCTGCGGGGACGATGGACGCCCCGTTCATGAAGCATGGCAAAAACAGAGCCGAACCAGCAATTCCCGCAGCCTGTCAAGTTCGTGAGGAGGTCGGACGAATTGCGGCAACGCAGCCCTTGCGATTGGAGCGGGCGCGGTCTTATCGACCACCGGTAACGGCTCGATGGAATTTTCCCATCCGGTTCGTTTGTCATGACTTAGTACGAAAACCCGGCGCTCCGGACCAACGCTCCGAAAGCCGGCGCGAGATAATGATGGTGGGAGTAAGTCGATGCGGCGCCGCTTGATCGATTCCGTTCCGCAAGTCCGGGGCGGGGCGCAAAGGCCGGTGCGCTTTGTACCAATCGTAAACACCGTGCTAACACCTTTCCCTACAACAAACCTTTTCCGGTTTCCGAAACGTACGTTTCGAAAATGCGCCGGAACTACCGTTTAAAACCCAGTTCGGCCTTAAACGCCTGCAGCGAGTTGTAGACGATCGGGCAGTAACAAGCCCGGTCGACAAACTGCCACATCCGGCTGGCAATCGAACCGGCGCCGCGCACCAGGTGTGGGAAGCGCTGGCAAGCATCCGGCCGCGCGTCGTATACGGTGCACGTGGTCCCTTGCAGAAACACGCAGCCGGCTTGCTCCGTCCGGCGCAATACGCGGCCTTCTTCCTCGCTGTCCATCGTGTACTCGGCCAGAAACCGCGACGGCGGAATCCGCAGGTGCCGCGCCAACCGTTCCACGTCGCGCTCGGTCACGATTGCCGTCGCCACTTTGCAGCAGTTCGCGCACACCGTGCAATCGATCTGTTCTTCGATGTCTTCCGCGATCCGCCGCAGAATGCGGTCGGAATGGTCGTGCGATTTCATGAAGCGGCGGAATCGCAGATTCTCCTCCCGCTTCTTTTCCCCCAGCAGGCGGATTTGGACCAGGTCTGTAATCACGCCGTCAGGTCCGCTTGGCCACTACCAGGGTGATGTCATCCGCTTGCGGCGCGCCGCCCACAAACCGGCTCACCGATTCCGTTACAGCTTTGACGATTACCTCCGCGGCCGCGGCGCGGTGCTTTTTCAATTCCTCGGCCAGCCGGTCCTCGCCGTATTCATCCTCATTCGCATCGGTCGCCTCCGTGACGCCGTCGCTGTAGATCACCAGCAGGTCGCCTTTGCCCAGCCGCGCCTGCTGCTCGCCGTATTTCGCAATCGGCAGAATCCCGAGCACCGGGCCGCCTCCTTCCAGCAGTTCGATCTCGCCGGACGCGCGCACGATGATCGGCGGATTGTGTCCCGCATTGGCGAATGCCAGGTCTCCGGTCGCCGGGTTGAGCATGGAAATAAAAAATGTGATGAACCGGTTGGACGGACAATTCGCGCAAGTGATCTTGTTCAGCCGCGTCATGAGCGCCGAAAGATCGCTCGGTTCCTCGGCCAGCGCCTCCAGCCGGGCTTGCAGTTGCATTACCAGCAGGGCGGCCGGCATTCCCTTCCCGGATACGTCGCCCAACGCCAGCGAGACGCGCCCGTCTTGATACGGGAAAAAACCGTAGTAGTCGCCTCCCACCGTGCGGCACGCCATGTTAAATCCGGCCAGATCCACCCCGCGGATCTGCGGCGCTTTATCCGGCAGGATGCGGCGCTGGATGTCGGCCGCCTGGGCCAGGTCGCGTTTCAGGATTCGCTCGGCCTGCTCGATTTCCGCCAACCGCGCGTTCTCCAGCCGGCTGGCCGCCACGTTGGCCATCACCGTCAACAGGTTCAGGTCGCCTTCCCGGAACTCCCGCATCACCGAAGGCGAATCCACGTAGATCAGCCCGATGATCCGGTCCTTGGTCTGCAGCGGCACCGCCATCATGGTGTGGACCTTTTGCTCCACGATGCTGAGCCGGCTCTTGAAGGCATCATCGAGCTGCGCATCGCGCACCAGGATCGACGTCTTCCGGTTCACTACCCGGTCGCGCACCGCCGTGGAGATGCGGAACCCGTCTCCCTTGTGGGCCCGCGGCACCAGGGTTTCCCCCTCCAGCGTCAGAACCACCCCCCGCTGCGCGTTCACCGCGCGGATCGCCAGGTCCAGGATGACGGGGAATAATTCCGCCAGCGGACGGTTTTCGGAGAGCTCCAGCCCGGCATTGATCAGCAGCTGCAACGGACTCGCCGCCTTCGGCCCGGCGCCCGGCCGCTCTAATGCGATCGTCTGATTCGCGTTTTCCAGCGTCGTCACGACGGTCGAAGAGGTGGGGCTGGTCTCGTCATCGCCTTCGAAAATTACCACCCCGGGTCCGCCGCCGTTCGAATCCGGCGAATAGACCACCGTGATGTGACCCGCCGTGATCCGGTCCCCGGGACGCAGCACCAACCGCGCCTTCAACGGAATATTGTTTACAAAGGTGCCGTTTTTGCTTCCCAAATCCTGCACCGTCCAGTCATCGCCTTCCGGTTCAAAGGCGAAATGCTGGCGGGACAGGCCGGCGTCTTCCGGAAAACTGATCTCGGCGGCACTGGATCGGCCCACCGAAAGACGTTCTCCGGCCAAGGGTACGGTTTTGATCTGCCCGTCCGGACAGTGGATGAGCAGCTCGCGTTCTGGTGACGGCATGCAGATGCTTGAAAACAATTATAATTCATGCTCACAAGGGGGGCCGGGCCGAACTCTTTAGACCTGTGTTTATTGTTCTGGACCTTGACACGTAATCCATTTCGGTCCGATCATCAGTTTTTAATTACACTGGCTTACCGTCCACCGGCCGCCTGAAAGGTTGATTCATGAAGAAGACACATACCGTGTTCCTGGGGCTGCTGGTGATCGGTTCGGCCGGCGTGGCGCAGGTGCCGCGACCCACGGTCAAGAGCGGGTCCGACGACGATCTCACCAACGGCTTCCGGTCGGTGATTAATGCCTACACCCTCATCGAGAAGAATTTCGCCGATCCGGTCTCGTCGGAACGGGCGCTCTACCAGGGCGCGATCCCCGGTATGCTGCTCACTTTGGATCCGCATTCGAATTTTCTGGATCCGGAAGAATGGCGGGAAGCGCAGCGCCGCCAAAGCGCGCAATATTTCGGCGTGGGCATGGAGCTGACGGTCGACGGCGACCAGGTAGTGGTCGGCCAGCCATTTCCCAATTCGCCCGCGTTGGCGGCCGGCCTGCAGCGCGGCGATTTCATTGTCGCGGTGGATCAGCACGACACTCGTGGTCTCGAACTCGGCGATGTCGCCAACCTGTTGCGTGGGCCGCGCGGCACCTCCGTCACGGTCACCGTGCGCCGCGAGGGTCTGGCGCAGCCTCTCTCGTTTACCGTCACGCGGGCGGCCATCCAGACCAGCCTTGTGGACGCCTTCTGGCTACGGCCGGGAGTCGCCTACCTGGGGATCACCAGCTTTGAATCGCAGAGCGTGGGACCGGACGTGGAGGCCGCGCTCAAGAAACTCGGCGAATCGGAAATCAACGGCCTGGTGCTGGATTTGCGCGGCAACCCGGGGGGCCTGGTCACCGAGGCGGTAGCGGTGGCGGGCAGGTATCTGCGCGCCGGCCAAACCGTCGTTTCCCATCACGGCCGCGCGGAAGAGGAGCAGGTTTTCCGCGCCAAACCTCAGCCGGATGCCCAGAAATATCCGATTGTAGTGCTCGTCGACCGTCATTCCGCTTCCGCGGCCGAGATCGTCGCCGGCGCGCTGCAGGATCACGATCGCGCATGGGTCGTGGGGGAGAACACGTTCGGCAAGGGCCTCGTGCAGGGACAGTATCAGCTCTCCGAAGGCGCCGCCCTGGTCTTGACGATCGCTCATTATTACACTCCGAGCGGCCGGCTCATTCAACGTGATTACCAGCACCGCTCCTTTTTTGAGTATTACTATGCCGGCCGCAACGATGGTCCGAACCTGCAGGACGTAAAAGCCACCGACAGCGGCCGCAAAGTGTATGGCGGCGGCGGCATCGCGCCCGACGAGAAGTATGATCCGCCGAAGTACTCGATTTTCGAGCGCCGCCTGGCGGCCTCGGGGGCGTTGTTCCACTTCGGCTCGCTCTATTTCAGCGGCCGCAAGCCGCAGCTGCCCGAAGGCTGGACGCCGGATGACCGCACCGTCGAACGTTTCCGCGCGTACCTTCGCGACCAGAATTTCCCCTTCACCGACCGTGAATTTGCCGACAACCGCCGGTTCGTCTCCGACCAGATCCGTTTCGAACTGTACCGCCGCGCGTTTGGCCGGGATGCGGCAGCCCGCGCCGGCCTTCAGAGCGACCCCGAGGTGCTCCACGCCGTCGACAGCATACCTAAAGCGCAGGCGCTGCTGCAGCAGGTGCAACGCGTGCTGGCGCAGCGGACGGCCCCCCGGTAGCCCGATTCTGCCCGTCGGGGTACGTTAACGAACGCAAAGAAACCACGCCGTACTACCGCCGGCCGGTACTCTGGTAGGGAGGCTAGGACTGTATCCTTGGCACGTGGCGTGCGACAACAGCGATAGGGGAGCTTTTATGAGATACCGGACGCTGTCTTTGCAGTGCCACTGCGGTAAGCCGAGCAGCCGTATCCGCGAGATTGGCTTCACCGCGGACCGCCAGCTGGTCGTGCACTGGCGTTGCTCCGAGTGCAAGAGCTATGTTTACGGGCTCAAACCGCTCGATGACTGCTTCCTGATCTGCCCCACCGAAGAAGAACTGGCCGCAGCGGACATCCCCTCCGAGGAAGAACCGGCCCCGCAGACGGCGGAGAAGGATAGCGACTTCCTGCATGGCCTGGGAGTCCGGTTTCCCGAAGACGACGCCTAGAGCCATCACTATAGCCGCCCGCCAGTCTTACCAAAGCTAACAAAAGCGAGCGTTGTTCCCTTTTGTAAATCCAGCGATCATCTCAGGGGAGCCCCTGATCTCCTTATTTCGGGCCCGGTTGCATCAGCTGGATGTCGATGTCCCCAGGTACAGACCGAGTGAGCATCGATCCACGAGGATGGAGGAACGCCCGCCGCCGGGCTTGGGAGTGGGCCAACCAGCTCCGGGAATTCCCCACGGAATCGTTTGGGTTCGCGCCCGACGAGGTCACCTGCATCATGGACGAAGTCTATGCGCGGGGAGACCGCCTCATGATTTGGGCGCTGGCGGCGGGTTGGCTGCTCCTGCTGGGCCAGGCGGCTTTCTATCGGAGTTGGAGCACGGCCCTTGCCGGCGGCGCCGCGGCGGTAACCGGCTTTCTGCTGGCGCGGGCGGTCGCGCCGCGCCGGTTCCTGACACGGTCGATGGCGGGAATCTCGCTGCACGCGTTGGCGGCGCTATCCATCCATCAATCGCAGGGCCTGCCGGAAACCTATTGTTATTTTTTCATCGCGCAAATGATCCTGATCGTGTATCAGGACGCGCTGTGCCTGGCGCCGGGATCGCTGCTGTTCGGTCTTTATCATGGCTGGAACGCTGGGTGGGAAGATGCGCCGCGCCTGGCATTCGGAATCGGCCTCGGCGTGTTGGCGGTATCGTTGGCAGCTTATTGGGCGGTCCTGCAGCGGCGCCATAAACTGCACGCCAAGCGGCAAGCATGGGCACTGGCGGTCAGCCAGAACGCCATGAGCCAGGACATGGCGCGCCGGCAGGAAGCCGAAGAGGTCCTCCAGCAGTACGCCGCGGAACTGGAAGCCGCGCGGGCCAGCCAGGAACAGAGCGCGGAGGAATTGCGGAAGACCGTCATCGAGCTGGAAGAGTCCCGGGCGCGGGCCGAGAGCGCGGCCCATACCAAGAGCCAGTTTCTGGCCAACATGAGCCATGAAATCCGAACCCCCATGAACGGCATCATCGGGATGGCGGGCCTGCTGCTCGATACGCGGCTCACCGCGGAGCAGCGGGACTTCACCGACACCATTCGTTTTTCCGCCGAGAGCCTGCTCACGATCATCAACGACATCCTGGATTTTTCCAAAATCGAAGCCGGCCAGATGGTCATCGAGCCGGTCGGATTCGACTTACGGGAAACCGTGGAGGAAGTGGGCGCGCTGCTGGCGCCCAAGGCAGGAGCCAAAGGCATCGAGCTGGTGGTCCGGCTGAAGCCGGAAGTGCCGCGCTACGTAATCGGAGATCCCGGCCGCCTTCGGCAGGTGCTGCTCAACCTGGCCGGCAATGCCGTCAAATTCACGGAATCGGGGTACGTGCTGCTGGAAGTGTTATGCCCGGCCCTGAACGAGACGGAGTGCTGCCTGCGCTTCACCGTCCAGGACACCGGGGTGGGCATCGCCGCCGACAAGCTCGATTTGATCTTTAATGAATTCGCGCAGGCGGACACCTCGACCAGCCGGAAATTCGGGGGCACGGGCCTGGGATTGACGATCTCCAAGCGGCTGGTCGAGTTGATGGGAAGCGCGCTCGAGGTTTCGAGCGAAGTGGATATCGGGTCGCGCTTCGCGTTCACGCTGCGGCTGCCGCTGGCTGAGGCCGAGCCGAAAGCCGACCTGGCCGGGCGGCTGGCCGGATGCCGCGTGCTGCTGGTGCAATCCGACGGTCTGGGGCGGCAGGCGCTCGGTGAGCGGATTGAATCCTGGCAGGCCCGCTGCAGCTACGCCGCGACGGGTGCGGACGGACTGCGCATTCTGGAAACGGCCCGCCAGATCGGGCGGCGCTTCCACGTGGTTCTGGTGGCGACCCGGCTCGATGACATGGAAGGTCTGGACTTCGGGCCTGCCGCCAAGAAGGTTGCAGGCGGCGCGCTGCTCACGCTGCTGACGCCGACGGCGGATTTCGGACCCGCGCCGCCTGCCGAATCCGGCTTCACCCGAACGCTGTTGACGCCGGTGCGCTCCTCGTTGTTAAAAGGGCTGCTGGCCGAAGGGCTGAAGCGGAGCTTGCCGCCGGATGAGGAGCCGGAGACATCGCCGGAACCTTCCGAAACCGCGGCCGAGCCGCGCCCGTTACGCGTTCTGGTGGCGGAGGACAACACGATCAATCGCCGCGTGGCGGTACTACAGCTGCAGCGCCTGGGATACCACGCCGATGCGGTGGCCAACGGAAAAGAAGCCGTCCAGATGTGGGAGCGCTTTCCTTACGACGCGATTCTGATGGATTGCCAGATGCCGGAAATGGATGGCTATGCGGCCACGGCGCTGATTCGGGAACGGGAGCGCAACGGCAGCCACATTCCGATCATCGCCCTCACCGCCAACGCCATGAAAGGAGATGAAGAGGTTTGTTTGCGGGCGGGAATGGATGGATACATCGCCAAGCCAGTGAACTCGGAGGCGCTGCGGGAGACATTGTTCCAACATCTGGCGGTAGCGCGGCACGTGAATTGGCTGGCGGAGCGGTAAGCGAGGGCGGAAGGCATTCACTTTGGTTGACGGGATGAAAAGAGGGGCTACGGAAAACCGCTTTTTGGACCGATAAGTAACGTAGGAGGCCCGGAGTGTCTCCGTAGTCCCGATTTTCTCCCGATGCTATCGGATAGCGGTCATAACCGAAGATATCGGTGGCGGTATCGAACCCGTACCTTCAGGACTAGGGGCAAAGGGTCCGGGCATTTGAAAATGCAAGCAGGTAGGAGAAATGAGCGCCTGGATAGCAATATCGAACTTCCCTGGTAGGAGGGGACGAAAGTCTCGCACTGCGCTTCACAACTCGCTCGCAACGCTGGTTGCGTGCGTGTGCCTGAGCGGATACGGCCAAGGCCAGAAGCTGATCGATAACGCCGGCGTGGAGACGCAGGACGTGGTGGCGACAGCGCGCCAGCTGGCGACCGGCGGCCATCGCGCCGAGGCTCTGGAGATGCTCGACAAGCGTCTGGCGGAAAAGCGCACCGATAGCGACGCACGCGTGCTGCGCGGCGTGATTCTGTCATGGGAAGGCCGCTACGACGATGCGCGCCGCGATCTGGAAATGGTGCTGGCGCAGCACCGCGATCACGGCGACGCGCTGCCGGCGCTGATCAATGTGGAGATGTGGTCGGATCATCCCGAACGCGCCGAAGAGCTGGCGCGCGATGCGCTGCGCCGCAATCCGACCGATCCGGATCTGTTGCTGGCCCGCGCCAAGGCGCTGAAGGCCCTCAAGCGCAATCGCGAAGCGCTCAATGAAATCGAGCGGCTGCTGCTGGTGGATCCCGGCAATCAGAAGGCGGCCGCGATGAAGGTGGATCTGGGCGATTCGCTGCGCAAATTCAGCGCCAGTTTCGATCATTCCACGGAATGGTTCAGCGATGGGCGTACGCCGTGGCAAGAGACGCAAGTGCAGCTGAGCCGGGACACGGAGTTCGGCTCGGTGATCGCCCGTTTTGATCGCGCCAATCGCTTTGGCTTAACCAGCCAGATGGTGGAGATCGACGCCTATCCGCACATTCGCCGCGGCACTTACGCTTATCTCAATGTGGGCTACTCCCCCGACGCCAACTTATATCCGCAGACGCGGCTGGCCGCGGACCTGTATCAAAGCCTGGGCCATGGTTTCGAAGCTTCGGGAGGATTCCGGCAGTTGCACTTCGGCGGCAATATTCATATTTACACCGCCTCGATCACGAAATACTACGGCGACTGGATGTTCACCGGGAGGACGTTTCTGACGCCCGATGATGTGGGGACTTCGCGCTCCGGCCAGTTTCTGGTGCGCCGCTATCTGGGATCGGCCACCGACTATGTTTCCTTCCGGGTCGGTTACGGCTCGGCGCCGGCCGAGGTGACCAGCGTGACCGATATCGAGATTCTGAACTCGCAGTCGTTCGCCGCCGAAATCAATCATGCGATCGGCCGGCGATTTATGGTTCTGGGGCACTTCGGGTACAGCTATGAAGACCGGATTAATATCACCGGGCTGCACCACTACCTGGCGGATGTGACCACTTATTACCGGTTCTGAGCCATGCCATTTCGCCCCAATCCGAACTTCCGGCCGCAGCGCCTGCTGGTGGCGCTGGCGGCGCTGGGCCTGTTCGGGTGGGGACTGTACTGGATGCCGGCGCGGAGCGGAGCTAAAAACGAACTGGATCCGGAGGTTTCACGCAAGCTGCAGGACCAAAGCGCGGTGATGCGGCGCTATGGCAACTGGACCCGCGCGCTGCCGCCGACACTCCGTTTGCACGAGGCTTACCCGGAAAGCCCCATTTACATTGCACAACTGGCGGAGATCTATCATCACCTGGAGAAATATCGCGAAGAAGCCGCGATGTGGGAGGCCTTCTGGATGCGGGCCCCGCTTCCGGTCGAAGCCTGCCCGCAAATCGGCGACTCCTACGAGAAGCAGGGTTTGGCGAAGCAAGCCGTCGGCGCGCTCGAACGCTGCCTGGCGGTCGATCCGAGCAACCCCGACCAGATCTTCTATCTGGCGCATGCGCTGGAAAGACACGGCGAATTCGACCGCGCCGCGGCTTTGTATGAGCGCGGCCTTGGGCTCCGCCCGGACTACCCGGACCTGGCGATCGGGCTGGCGCGCATACGCATGCGGCAGGGCAAACCGGAAGAAGCCCGGCAACTGGCCGAGAAAGTCGCCGAGCGTTCGCCGAAGAATCCGGATGCGCTGCTGGTATTGGGTCTGGCCTCAGCGCGGGAAGGCCGCCGCGCGGAGGCGCTCCGGTACCTGGAGCGGGGCGTTCAAGCCGCCGATGGATATGTGGATCTGCACCTGGCGCTGGCGAACCTGGCGGAAGAAGACGCCAATCTGCAACTGGCGATCGTCCACTACCGGCGCGTCCGGGAATTGGACAAGAGCAACACCGAGGTGGCGCAGCGCCTCGAGATGCTGGAGAGGGCGCGCCCATGAAGAAAGCCGGGTTGGTAATCGCGCATCTCGTCTTCCTGGGCTTCAATCTGTTGACGGCTTTCTATTGCCTGCTGGCTTACCTGCCGTTCACCTATCACCAGATCCATGCGGGGCACCTGCTCTCCTGGCTGGATGCGTTCGCGCGGATTCACCCGGTGCTGAACCTGGCGATCCTGCCGCTGGCAATTCTTCTGGCGGTGGAGCCGTGGCGAATGGGTGGACTGGCGCGGTGGCTGGCGGGGGGCTTCGCAATTCTACAGATCGCGTACGCGGCGGTGCTGACGGTTCATCCGGTGGTGGACCGCCTCTCCAACGATTCCATCAGCTTGTGGTACAGCGTGGCGGTGCTGGGGGCGGTGGCCTGGGTGCCGGCAGCGGATATCCTTTGCTACAGCCGGAATGTGCGGTGGATCGAACGGCCTGCCGGGTTTGGAGCCTCGCAGTTCGCGGCAACGTGGGGCGCCATATTCGTTTCGGTTCTATATTCCCTGGTATTTCTGCTGCTGCGCCCGGCGGGCCTGAGCTCGCGCGAGATGGCGATCGCGCTCTCCTGGAGCCTGCTGGCCCATCTGCTGTTCTTCCTGGGCGTATTTCTGCTGCTCGAATGCCTGGGCCTGTTCGCCGGGCTGTTCCGGCAGCCGGCGCGGCTGGAGTTCTGGTTCGCGCATGTGGTGCTGGCCGCGGCGATCACGGCGCTGCTGCGGCTGGTAGTCTGGCCGTCGATCGGTTTCGCGGGCTGGAGAGAAGAGCTGTTCTCGGTGGCGCTGGGGTTGATCCTGTCGGGAATTAATGCCGGTCTGGCGCTCTGGCTGATGGGGGGCCAAGCCGTGTCCGACGGCATCGCCGCGGCTACCTGCCCGGCGACGCTGGGGCGCACGCATTCCTGGCGCGCTGCGGCCTCGGTGCTGCTCGTGGCCGGGATCGCCGGCGCCTGGCTCGCGGTGCGGGGGGCGGCCCTGGATTGGAACTATCTGCTCCAGAAGCTGACAGCCGCCGCGATCTGGCTGACCAGTTTTGCCGGATTTTACGCGATCGGCGCCGGCCGCAAACGCGCCCGGAGCGCGGCGTGGATCGCGGCGCCGCTGGTGCTTTTAGGAGCGTATAAGGGGCTGCAGGCGGCCTCGACCGCCGACGCGACGGAACCTATCTTGGAGCGCTGCGGCGGCTATGACGCATCGTTTCTGCTGGTACGGCAATTGCTGACTCCGCCCAAGAGGGAAGACAGTTCTTTCTATCAATTCCTGAGCCGCAACACGAACATCGGGGTATCGGTTCACGTGGCGCCGACGTCCATCGATCTGGCGGCGCCGCTGGCGGTTTCGCAGGACGTGCCGCATATTTTCATCTTCACCATCGACAGCCTGCGCCGCGATTATCTTTCTCCCTACAATCCGGCGGTCCGGTTCACCCCGGCGATCGATTCTTTCGCCAGGGAAAGCACGGCCTTCGAGAATGCGTGGACGCGCTATGGCGGCACCGGACTTTCCGAGCCGGCTCTCTGGGCGGGCGCGCTGCTATTACACAAACAGTACATCACGCCGTTTGCGCCGATGAATGCCCTGGAGAAGCTGGTCACGGCGGAGCGGTATCAGCTTTATCTGAGCCGCGACGCGATTCTGCAAACGATCTTGACGCCCTCGGCGAGCGCGGTCGAGCTGGACCCGCCGGAAGCGACGATGACGCTGGAATTCGGGGAGACACTCGAGCGGCTGGAAGCGCAGATCGACCGGCGCTCCGCGGGCGCTCCGCCGATTTTCGCCTACACGCAGCCGCAGAATCTGCACATCTCCGTGATTCAGCGCGAAGGAACATCAGTTCCGCCGGGAGAAGCGTATCCCGGCTTCTATGCCCCCTATGCGTCGCGCGTCAAGCGAATCGATGCCGCGTTTGGAAAATTCATCGAGTTTCTCAAGGCACGCGGGCTGTACGACCGCAGCATCGTGATCCTGACGGCGGATCATGGCGATTCGTTGGGCGAAGACGGCCGCTGGGGACACGCTTACACGCTGTTTCCGGAAGTCGTCCGGATTCCGCTGATCGTGCATCTGCCGGAGAGACTCAAGAATAAGGTGAGCGCCGATCCGGCCGGGCTGGCGTTTTCGACCGACATCACACCCAGTTTGTATTACCTGCTCGGGCAGCGGCCGGTTCGACGCAACCAACTGTTCGGGGCGCCTCTGTTCACCGAAACGGCGGCCGAACGGCAGCGGGATGCGGCGGCGCAGTATCTGCTGGTCTCCAGTTATGGCGCTGTTTACGGAATTCTGAGCGCGGGGGGGCGGCAGCTTTATATTGCCGACGGTGTGAATTACCGCGATTACCTGTTCGGCATCAGCACGGCGCACACGAGCGCTCTCCCGCTGAGTTCCGGCTTTGAGAGGCAGCAGAACGACCGGATCCGCAACGACATTCACCAGATCAACCGGTTCTACGGTTTCGGCGACGGCGCAGGAGGCTCGTCGTGAGCAGTCAGAATCTGGCGGATGAGTTCGGCGGAGAAGCGAGGAACAGCGAGAAGGCTGAGGAAGTGCGTCATCGGCTGCGGCAGCGCGTCGACGCGCTTCTGGGAAAGTGCAACGAGGCAGCGGACCAGAAGCGGCGCGAGAGTGCTCCTGCCACGCCGGGGCCGATCATCACGAAGGTGGCGGTGGGAGCAGCCAGCGAGAAGCCCGGCTTGCAGCCCGCCATGGTACGGCCCCCGGCTCCCGCCAGACCGGCCGCGGCCGAGGCAGCCCCCGATAGCGCGGCGCCCGCCAGCCACCGGGCACTGGTGATTGAAGGCAATCCCCTGCACCGCAAGGTGCTGGTGCGGGCGCTGGAAAAATCGGGATTCGAAGTCGACGACGTGGATTCGGCGGCGAAGGCGCTCGAGATCTTCCAGAGATGCCCGTTCGGCATCGTGCTGATCGATTGCGACACTCCCGAGATCAACGGATTCCAGACGGCGGCGAGCATGCGGATGATAGAAGGCGACGCGCGGCATACGCCGATTGTCGGCCTGACCGGCGATGCCGGGCAGTCGCACCGGCGGGAGCGTAAAGCGGCCGGGATCGACAACTATCTGCTGAAGCCGTTCCGCCGGGACCGCGTCGAGGCGGTGGTCTCGAAATATGCGCCGCTCCGCGAGCTGCGGCCCACGCCGCAACTGCTCTCTCTCGATAAAGACCGCGTGCGCGAATTGCAGGAGCTGGCTTGCGACGACCCCGCCTTACTCGCCGAACTGATCGATCTGTTCCTGACCGGAACGCCGGAGCTGATGGACCAGATGCGGCGCGCCACCGAGGACAATGACGGTCCCACGCTGCGCCGGGCGGCCCACACGCTCAAGGGCAGCAGCGGGCAGATGGGCGCGCTCCGCATTCAGGATATCTGCGCCACGATCGAAACGCTGGGGGGCACGGGATCGCTGGTAGGAGTCGAGCCATTGCTGGCAGAGCTTTCGCTGGCCTTTGCGCGCTCGGTGGCAGAACTGCGCTCGCTGAGCAATGGGGCGCTGGCGGGTGTAGATGAGGGCGACGACGGGCGCGAAGCCGCCCAGCGGCGGGAAACGGCCAAATCGAACGACATCCTGGTGGCCGAGGACGATATGCTGATCGCCCGGTTTCTGGCGAGCAGCCTCGGCGCGGCCGGGTTCCATGTCACGCACGTGCGCGACGGCAAAGCAGCGATGGACGCGGTACACGTCAAGAATTTTGCGGCAATCATTCTGGATATCAACATGCCCGAAATGGATGGTTACCAGGTGCTCGCCGAGATCCGGGCCACGGTGGGAGAAGTCACGCCGGTGGCGATCATCTCTTCGCGCCACCAGGAGCAGGACATTTTGCGCGCCTTCGACCTGGGGGTGGACGATTACCTGACCAAGCCGTTCAACCCATCCGAGGTGGTCGCGCGCGTGCGGCGGCTGGTGCGCCAGGCGTCACTGCGAGCATGACGCGGCTGATTTACTCGCGGAACTGGCCCCGCATCGCCCGCCTGCTGGTGGTGCTGATTCTGATCTGCTACATCGCCGCGGTGGTGGTGGTGGCGCAGTGGCTCGACGATCTGAGCGATCCGTTCGTGCAATACACTTCGGCGTTTGTGCTGGTGCAGTTCTCGGTGCTGACTGCGATCGGCCTGCTGCTCATCGTTGGAAAATTGATGCGGGTGAAGTGGGAATGGCGGCGGGCGTCGCGAGTCCGCAAGCTGGAGGAACTGCTGGCGGCGGCCGATGCCGAGGCGGCAGCGCTGGAGGCGGCACGCCGGTGGCCGGAGGAATTTCTGACGGTGGTGAACTCCACGCTGCAATCGATCCGGGGCTCCGAGCGAAAACGCGTGATCCGGCTGCTGGAAGCCAGCGCGCTGTATCCCAGCCTGCTCAAACAAACGCTGAGCCGGAACCCGGATCGGGCGATTCGCGCCATCACACTGCTGGGACAGCTGGACACGCCCGAAGCCCGGGCCGCCGTGGCCCGCGGTCTGCAGCATCCGGCGGAAACGATCCGGCAGGCCGCGCGCAAAGCCATCATGCAGGGAAACGATCCGGCCGCGCAGCGAAAGCTGCTCGATGAATTTCCGCGACTGCCGGCGTGGCAGCGGCTCATCATCTTTCACTTCGCGCCTTCCGAAGCGGCGCTGCTCCCGCAGTTCGTCGCCGAAGCCTTGCAATCGGAAGACGAAAACCGGATTCTGATCGCGCTCGAGCTGGTGCTGACGCGGCAGCGGTTCCTGCCCTGCGTGCTGCCGCTGCGGCTGGCCCGGGCGGAAAACGCGGAGGTGCGCATCAAATTCTTCAAGGCTCTGCGTTTTCTGCGGCTGGAGGCCGACGTAATGAAGGCGCTGCAACTGGGGCTGGGCGACGCGGATTGGCGGGTGCGCGCCATGGCGGCGCAGGCGTGCGGGCAATTTCGGGCGGCCGCCCTGGCCGAGCGGCTGCTCGGGATGTGCCGGACATTCGAGAACCCGGCCGAAGCCGCGCATGCGGCGCGCGCGCTGGCCGCGCTCGGGGGCGAGGGCTGGCTGCGCCTGCAGGAGGTAGCGAATTCCGAAACCGACCAAGCGCGCCAGATAGCCACCGAGGCCGTCGAACGGCACATGCTGGGAGGAGCCGCCTAGATATGCCGGCGTCCCCCGACCTGCGCCTGTGGCTGGTGCACATCCTCTCGTTCTACGAAGGCGGAATTATCATTTACCTGTTCGTCCTGAGCACGATCTATTTTGTGCTGCTGCTGATCGGTTTCTTCGAAATGATGAGGCACCGCTTCGCATACCGGGATGCCGATGAGAACCGCGTGCTGGAAGCCTCGCCGCTGGTGCCGCCGGTCTCGATCCTGGCGCCGGCGTATAACGAGGCCGCCTCGATTTGCGAAAGCGTACGCGCCATGCTGGCGCTGAGTTACCCGCAATACGAAGTGATCGTCATCAACGACGGATCCAAAGACGACACGCTGCGGCTGCTGATCGAGGAGTTTCACCTTTACCGGTCCGCGCGTTATTACGAAAATACGCTGCCGGGAAAGCCGGTGCGCGGGGTGTACGAATCGATGGACCCGATCCCGCTGGTCGTCGTAGATAAGGAAAACGGCGGCAAGGCGGATGCGCTGAACGTGGGGATCAACGTGGCCCGCTACCCGCTGGTGTGCGCCGCCGATTGCGATTCGCTGCTGGAAACCGACGCGCTGCTCCGGGTGGCGCGTCCATTCCTCGAAGAGCCGGAACGCATGCTCGCGGTGGGCGGCATCGTGCGGGTGGCGAACGGCTGCGAGGTGGGGGGCGGGCGCGTGTTGAAGGTGGACCTGCCGCGCACCTGGATCGGCCGCTGCCAGGTGGTGGAATACCTTCGCTCGTTTTTAGGCGGGCGGGTGGCGTTCAGCGCGTTCAACTCGCTCATCATCATCTCCGGGGCGTTCGGGCTCTTCTCGAAGAAGGCCGTGCTGGCGGTGGGCGGATACCGCACCGATACGGTAGGCGAGGACATGGAGCTGATCGTACGCCTGCATCGCTGGGCGCGGCTCCGGAAAATGGATTACCGGATTGTGTTTCAGCCGGACCCGGTCTGCTGGACCGAAGTTCCGGAATCGCTGAAGATTCTCAAGCGCCAGCGCAACCGGTGGCAGCGGGGGAGCGTGGAGACGTTCTGGCTGCACAAAGATATGCTGTTCCGGCCAAAGTTCGGCAGCCTCGGCATGTTTACGTTTCCGTATTTCATTCTTTTTGAGACGTTCGGACCGCTGGTTGAATTGGCGGGATACGGGCTGACGCTGCTGGGGCTTTTCTTGAAACTGTTCGATCTGAACGTGGTCTATCTCTTCTTCCTTGCCGCCGTGTTATACGGAATGATTCTGTCGACGGCCTCGGTGATTCTCGAGGAGCTTTCCACCAAGCGATATCCGGAGGTGCGCAATCTGCTGGTGCTGATCGCGACGAGCGTCATCGAGAATCTCGGATTCCGGCAGCTCCTGACAGTCTGGCGCGCGATGGCGTTCATCGATCTGGCGCGCGGCAAGAAGGCGTGGGGTGCGATGGAGCGGCAAGGCCTCAAGACGCAGCCGCGTGAGGCCGAACGGGTGGCGACGGGAGATGGGCCGGCGGGGTGACGGCTACTCCAGCTCGCGCCATTCGCGACCATCACGCGCCATCAGCTCATCGGCCTTGGGAGGACCCCATGAACCGGCGGCATAGTTGGGGAAATCGCGGGGCGGCAGGGCGCTCCACACATCCAAGACCGGCTGCAGCACTTTCCACGCGGTCTCGACGGCATCGGTGCGCTTGAACAGCGTGGCGTCGCCGATCATGCAATCGTACAGGAGGCGCTCATAGCCGGTGTTCGGAGCCGTTCCGAAATAGCGCTGGTAATCGAAGTCCATGTTGACAAGGCCGACGTTTACCATCGGCCCGGGCACCTTCGCGCCAAAACGGAGCGAGATTCCTTCTTCCGGCTGGATGCGGATCAAAAGGCGGTTGGGCTGCAATTCTTTGATCGGCGTATTGCGGAAGAGCACAAACGGGGTGCGGCGGAATTGAATAGCGATTTCGGTGGCATGCTTGGCCATACGCTTCCCGGTCCGCAGATAAAAGGGCACACCCGCCCACCGCCAGCTGTCGATCATGAGCTTCATGGCGACGAAGGTTTCGGTTGATGAATTGGGCGCGACGTTGGGTTCGCTGCGATACGCCGGCAGGGTCTGCTGGCCCTCGGAGCCTTCACCGTACTGGCCGCGCACAACGTTCTGCAAAACCTCTTCCGGCAGCCAGGGCTGAACGGATTGCAGCAGCTCGGCATGCTTCTGCCGCACGGCATCGGCTTCAAACGAGACCGGGGCTCCATCGCAGTGAGCGAGACCAGCTGAAACAGGTGATTCGGAACCATGTCCCGCAACGCGCCGGCGCGTTCGTAATAGGCTCCCCGATGCTCGACGCCAACCGATTCGGCGGCTGTCACCTGCACGTGATCGATGAACGAGCGGTTCCAGATCGGCTCAAAGATGCTGTTGCCGAACCGGAACACCATGATGTTCTGGACCGTCTCCTTGCCGAGGTAGTGATCGATCCGGTAGATCTGGGATTCACTGAGAAGCGTCCGGATCTCCGCATTCAACTTCTTCGCCGATTCCAGGTCGTGGCCGAAGGGTTTTTCAATGATGACGCGAGTCCAGTGGGGAGGCTGCTGCCGGGCGAGGCCGATTTTGCCGATCTGCTGCACGATTTCAGAGAAAAACGCCGGCGCCACCGCGAGGTACACGAGGCGGTTGCCGTCCGTCTTGAAATCCAGTTCGGCGCGATCGATCTGTTCTTTGAGCCGCTGGTAGGCGGCGGGGTCCTTGAAATCGCCCTGGATGTAAAAAGTGCGGGCGAGCAGGGATTTCCAGAATTCGGGGTCGACCGGGGCGGTCGCAAAGGTTTTAATTTCGTCGTCCAACTGCTGGCGGAAGCTCTCGGTGGTGAGGGGATCGAAGGCGAAGCCCACGATCGCAAACCGCGACGGCAGGAGGTTGGCCGCCGCCAGATTACAGATCGCCGGGATGAGCTTGCGCTTGGTGAGGTCGCCGCTGGCGCCGAAGATGATCATGAGGCAGGGACCGGCGCGATGATTCACCGCTGGTTTCGGTTGAACGTCGTGATCCATCGAAGCTCCTCCGACCAGTGTAGCCGGTCAGGTTGGCATACACTGAATTTGTGCGAGGAGAGAGGATGAAGATCTGGATCGCAGGTCTTAGCCTGGCGGCATGCCTGCATAGCGTGGCCGGCGAAACGGCCGCAACTCCCGTCTTGGTCGAGTTATTCACGTCGGAGGGCTGCTCGGATTGCCCGCCCGCCGACCGGCTGCTCGAGCAATTGGACCAGGCGCAGCCGGTGGCGGGCGCGCAAATCATCGTCTTGAGCGAGCACGTGGATTACTGGGACCGGCTGGGATGGAGAGACCCCTTCTCGTCGCACGTTTTCAGCGAACGCCAGGAGGAGTACGCGCGGCGCCTGCGGGTCGAAAGCCCTTATACGCCGCAGATGGTGGTCGATGGAGAGACTGAATTCGTCGGCAGCGACGGACGCCGGGCTGTCGCGGCGATCCGCATGGCCGCGCGGAATCCGAAAGCGCGGGTGCGCATCGCGCGGGTTTTGGGCGGCGCCGTTCGCGTCGAAGTCGATCCCCTGCCCGGATACTCCGGCGGCGTTTACCTGGCGGTCGTCCAAAAGTCCGGAGTGTCGCAAGTTTTGCGGGGCGAGAACGGCGGACGGAGCCTCCATCACGTGGCGATTGTGCGACGGATGGAGGCGCTGGGAAAGTTCAATGGTCGAATCGGTTTCGCCAAAGAGGTGCCCGCGATCGAGGCTGGTGAAGGAGCGTTCCGCGTGATCGCGTTCGTGCAGGATGGCGACAACGGGCCGGTGCGCGGCGCGGCGGTGTTGAGCCGCTGACGCAGTGGCGGCCGGAGACCCCGGATGCGGGCCGCGGCAGCGCGCTCTCGCGTTCGGGCTGCCCCACGGCTTGTCCGCGTTGTAAAATCGGGTTTGACGTCTCGCTGACCATATGGCTCTTCGGAAACCGGCCGATTCCAAACCTCAAATTTCTCAAGTGACTCCTCCGGCCGCCATCGCCGGGGGCGAGCTGCAGATTCGCGGCAAAGGGTTTGTGAAGAGCGCGCGGCCGCGCGTCACTATCGGCGACGTGGCAGCACCCATAGTCATCGGTTCCGATTCGTTCGTCATTGCCCGCGTGCCGGATGGCGCAACGGCCGGCGAACTGGTGGTGGAGAACGGAGAGCAGGCCAGCGAATCCTGGGCCTGCGATATCGGCGTCCTGATCGCGGACAGCCTGCACCCGGTGTCGAACCCGGCCGTCGATTCATTCGGGAATATCTACACCACATTCAGCGGCTCGCGCGGCCAGAAAGTTCCGGTGGCGGTCCACAAGGTGGATCTGAATTTCAACATGAAGCCGTTCATCAATGACCTGATGAACGCGACCGGGCTGGCCTTCGATTCGCAGGGCATGCTGTACATTTCGAGCCGGTATGACGGAATGATCTACCAGGTGACGCCGAACGGCAACATGTCGACGTACGTGGAAGGCATGGGCGTGGCCACGGGCATCGCGTTCGACAGCAAGGGAAATTTGTACGTGGGCGACCGGAGCGGCACGATATTCAAAATCAGCCCGAACCGGCAGATCTTCGTGTTCGCCACCCTGGAACCCTCGATCGCGGCGTATCATCTGGCGTTTGGCCCGGACGATCAGCTCTACGTAACCGGTCCGACGACGTCGAGCTTTGATGCCGTATACAGGATTTCGCAGGACGGCGAGGTCGTCGTATTCTATCGCGGCCTGGGCCGGCCGCAAGGGCTGGCGTTCGACGACCAGGGCCGATTGTACGTGGCCGCGTCGCTGTCCGGCCGCAAGGGCATTGTGCGCGTCTATCCGGACAAGCGCGCCGATCTGTTTGTTTCCGGACCGGGCATCGTGGGGCTGGCATTCAGCCCGTCGCGTTCCATGGTCATCACCACCACCAACGCACTGTATCGGGTGGACGTCGGCATCCGGGGCCGCCCGCTTTTCTGATGAACGCTGAAATCGTTGCAGTCGGCTCGGAAATGCTGACGCCGGAGCGCGTCGATACAAACTCGCTGTATCTCACGGCGGAGTTGAACAATCTGGGGGTCGAAGTGGTCACGAAATATGTGATCGGCGATCACCTGGAGCGGCTGCGCGACGCGGTGCGGCACGCGATTTCGCGCTCCGAGATCCTGGTCATCTCGGGCGGGCTCGGACCCACCGAAGACGATCTAACGCGCGAAGCGGTGGCGCACGCGCTTGACCGGAAGTTGATCTTCAATCAGGAAATCTCGGATGCGCTCGAGCAGCGATTCGCCCGGCTGAACCGGAAGATGGCCGAGGTGAACAAACGGCAGGCGTTCGTCATCGAGGGCGCCATGATTTTGCCCAACGACCGCGGGACGGCGCCCGGCCAGTGGGTGGAAGAATCGGGGGCCGTGGTGATGCTGCTGCCGGGGCCGCCGCACGAGCTGAAGGCCATGTTTGAGCGGCAGTGCATCCCGCGGCTGGCGCGGCTGGTGCCGCCACTGGTGATCCGCACCATCTGCCTGCGCGTGGCAGGCATGGGGGAATCGGATCTCGACCAGCTGATTGCCCCGGTCTACAAGAAATACGAGAACCCGGTGACGACGATTCTGGCAGCGGCCGGCGATATCCAGATTCATCTACGCGCGCGGTGCACCACGGCGGCGGAGGCGGATGCGTTACTGGCCGAGGTGGCGGGACCGGTCGAGCTCCTGCTGGGCGACCGCGTGTATTCGCGGAATGGCGACGCGCTCGAGGCAGTGGTCGGCGACCTGTTGCGCATGAATCATGCCACGGTTTCGGTGGCGGAGAGTTGCACGGGCGGCATGCTGGGAGAGCGGTTCACGGCGGTGGCGGGCAGTTCCGATTATTTTGTGGGCGGCTTCATCACCTATAACGACGAGATGAAGACCGAGATACTCGGAGTGCCGGCGGAGCTGGTGAAGGAGCACGGCGCGGTAAGTAAACCGGTGGCGGAAGCCATGGCGGCCGCGGCGCGGCGGCGGACCAGCTCGACCTACGCACTGTCGATCACGGGGGTGGCGGGGCCGGCGACCGGCGCTGAATCGGCGCCGGTCGGCACGACATTCATCGGGCTGGCGGATGCCGGCGGCACGCAGGTGCTGCAGCGTCAATTTCTGGGCGATCGGACGCGCATCCGCAACTTCGCCTCGCAGCTCGCGCTCGATCTGCTGCGGCGGCGCATCACGGGGCGGAGTTAACGCGACAGCTGCACTACGGTCTCCAGGTGATAGGTCTGGGGAAACAAATCGACAAGCGTCATTTTGTCGATGTGATAACCGGCGGCGACCAAGCCGGCCAGGTCGCGAGCCAGCGTCGCCGGATCGCAGGAAATCACGGTGATTCGCGACGGCCGCAGGTCCGCCAAACGCCGGACCACCGTTTTGCCGAGGCCGGCGCGCGGAGGATCGGCCAGTACGAGGTCCGGCGCATGGTCGAGCGATGCGAGGTGTTCTTCGGCCGTAACTTTTTTCGCGTAGACGCCGGCGCAGCCGGCGCGCTCGAGGTTAAACTGCAGGTCGCGCACCGCCGCCGAACCCGACTCCACGGCGATGACCTTCTGAAATCGGCCGCCGAGCGCCAGTGAAAACAGCCCCACGCCGGCATACAACTCCAGGGCGGATTCCCCACCTGCGCCTTCGAGCGCCGACTCGACCAGCGGGGCGAGCAAGAGCCGGTTCGCCTGGAAAAACGACGGCCCGCTGACGCGATACCGGCCCTGGTAGTCCAGGGCGCCGGGAACCAGTCCTGAAATCTGCTCCGCGCACCACTCGAAGAAACGGCGCGCCACGGGCCGCGCCGCCTCGATCACGTTGAGCTGCACCTGCTCCTCGTCGGTGAAAAGCTCAATCGCGCGGACGAACCCCGGCCAGCGCGGATCACGCAGCATCAAGGTCAGGCTGGCGATGGCTTGATTGAGCTTCGGCGAAGCGATCGGACACTGATCGATGGCGCACAGCCTGTGCGACCGCGCCTCCCAGTAACCCAGCCGGCCGCCTTCGATATGCAGCTGCGCGCGATTGCGATAACCCCACGGCTCAGCCGCCACGACCGCGATCTCGGCCGGCGGATCGAGCTTGCCCACGCGCCGCAGCTCCTCCCGCAGGATTTCCTGCTTGGCGGCGAGCTGCAACTGATACGGCGCGTGTTGGTAATGGCAGCCGCCGCAGCGCGCGAAGTAGGGACAGGGCGCCGGCACCCGCTCCGGCGCGGGCTCGAGCACTTGGAGCGTGCGCGCCCGCACCAGTCCGGGCTTCTCCTGGCCGGCCTGAGCGCGAATCCGCTCCCCCGGCAAGACGAAGGGCGCCAGGACGACGCGGCCATCCAGTCGGCCCAGCCCCTCGCCGCCGTAGACCAGCTTTTCCACTGTCACTTCAAAATTGCTTACGATAAGGATTTACCCCCGTTCCCTCTATCATGAAAACACGAGTCTTTTCCGGAATGCAGCCGTCCGGAAATCTTCACATCGGAAACTATCTCGGCGCGCTCAAAAATTGGGTGCGCATTCAAAACGATTACGAGTGCATCTTCTGCATCGTGGATCTGCACGCCATCACGCTTTATCAGGAGCCGGCGGAACTGCGGGCGAAGATTCGCGAGATCGCGGCGCTGTATCTGGCGGCGGGCATCGATCCGAAGGCCTGCTCGATCATGGTGCAATCCGAGGTGCCCGCGCATGCGGAGCTGGCGTGGATGCTCACGTGCGTGACGCCGGTCGGGTGGCTGGAACGCATGACGCAGTACAAGGCGAAGGCCGCGAAGCAGGAGTCGGTCGGAGACGGATTGCTGCAGTATCCCGTTTTGATGGCGGCTGACATTCTGCTCTACCACGCGGGCATCGTACCGGTCGGCGAGGACCAGGCGCAGCACCTGGAACTCACGCGCGATATCGCCCAGCGCTTCAACTCGCTTTACGGCGACACGTTCGCCGTGCCCAACACGAGCCTGCCGACGGTGGGCGCGCGCATCATGGGGCTTGACGATCCCACGCAGAAGATGAGCAAGTCCGCCACGGGCGCGCACCATGCCGTGGCGCTGCTCGATC
>DATGII010000066.1:0-11375 GCA_035295805.1 Bryobacteraceae bacterium
TGTGACCTACCAGGATTCCTGCCACCTGGCGCACGGGCAGAAAGTTCGGACCGCGCCGCGGCAACTGCTGGCGCGCATCCCCGAACTGCAAATGCGCGAGATGCCGTTCGCCGATATCTGCTGCGGCAGCGCCGGAATCTACAACGTGGTGCAGAATGCGATGTCGATGCAGATACTGAGCCGCAAGATGGAGTCCGTAAATTCCACCGGAGCGGCGTTCATCGCGACCGCGAATCCCGGCTGTTTGCTCCAGCTACAGGCCGGCGTGCGGCTGCACGGATCGGGGCAGCGAGTGTACCACGTGGTGGAACTGCTGGATCTTTCCTACCGGGCTTTCTCGAAGCGGCCCGACGCAAAGCATAAGGATTCCAAGCGGGCCAGGGGATGAACGCGGGGTTTTGGTTGATGCGAAAAGTGGCGGTATTAGCCTTGCTGATTTTGAACGCCTTCCCGAACTCTCAGGGCCAGGAGAAGAAGGCGGGCCGCGTTACCGGCGCGGCCCAGCCGGCGTGCGCCGCCGGCGCGATCTGTTTTTCGGGCGAGATCCGGGAAGGCCACGAGTTCCGGAAACACTTGAATGACGGCCTGGATTTTGTGGTGTCGCTGCCGGGTGGTATTGATGTCGTGTCCCGGCAAAGCGATACGGGTTGCAAGCTCGCCGCCTGGGTGGCCAACCCTCCCTTGCACGCGCATCATGCGACCGAGATTGACGCGGGCTACGACTGGACGGCCGAGCTGGAGGTCGAGAGCTCCCCGCGCGAGTTCCGGTTTGCGACCAACTGCGCAGACTTTCAAGCCTTGTACGATCTCTCGCAAGCGGGCGGCGAAAAATACTTCGCGCAGCGGGATTCGCTGGCGAAGGGACAGGGGCGTTTCTGGATCACCGCCGCGAAAGTCACGCACTCGCACGGCAGCATCAGCCGGAAAAATGGCGCGGTCGTACGGATGAAGTTCAGTGTCGAGATTCAGCTTCCGAAAGGGAAATAGGCTGCGGGCAGGTCGGCGACCTGCTCCATGGCACCGGTTATCGATTGGCCGCCGGCGTTTTGGCAGGCTTGTGCTTCAGTTCCTGATCGAGCACCGGCTTTAAGGCGGCGAGCGTGACAGGGCCGTTATAGCGCTGGCCGTTCATGAACAGCGTGGGGGTGGAATCGACGCCGATGTGTTCGCCGTCATCCATATCACGCTCTACCGCTTTCTTGATGGCGGCCGAGTCCAGGTCGGCCTGAAACTGCTTCATATCGAGACCGATTCCCATGGCCAGGGCCAGAACACCGCGACGAGACAGGTTGCCCTTTTGGGCAAACAGGCCGTCATACATGGGCCAGAATTTTCCCTGCTTCTGCGCGGACAGCGCGGCGGCGGCGGCCAGCGGAGCCTGAGCGTGCGTGTCCAGCGGAAATTCCTTGAAAATCAACTTGACCTGGGAGGGATACGCCTTCAATACGGATTCCAGCTGCGGCGTGGCCGCAATGCAGAACGGGCATTGAAAATCCGAGAATTCCACAAGCGTGACCGGTGCCGTGGCGGGGCCGCGAACCGGCGCGTTGGCAACCGGAATGTTGACGGGGTCCTCGAGCAGTTTAGAGTGGTCCGCCGGCCCTTTCGCGATATCCGAAGCGGCGACGGCGGCGAGCACCTGCTGGTCGTTTTTGCCGGCCCGTATCGCCGCCACGGTCTCGTCGGCCATGCCTCGGCTGTAGGCACAGCTGGGGTCTTTCATGCGGCACTCGGCCACTTTCATGCCGCAGCGGCAGGAACAGTCCTGCTGGCGGAGCAGTTTCAGCGCGCGAGCCGTCTGCGCCGGCGTGAGGCCCGCGAAGTCGACTTTGGGTAAAGATGTGGCGGTGGTCCAATCCTGTCCGAAGAGCAGGATGGCGCCAGCCAAGCAGAGTCCCGCCAGCTTTTGTCCCCGGATGATCACACGTCCCTCCTGATGCTCCTCAAATTATAACGCTCTCGCTTCCCGCCTCTCGATTTGGTATATCTAAATACCCAGAAAGACCCCAAACAAGGAGGAAGTATTCATGACCATTCGCGCCACGTTTCACATGGCGGCCGGCGCCGCCGCGCTGCTGATTTTCGGGCACCTGGCTTTCAGCCATATCCGGATCTATCCGACTGAGTCGACGTATGGCGCGCGGGAGAAGTACACGATGCGCGTGCCCAATGAGAAGAAGGTCGCGACCATCCGGGTGGAAGGCGAGTTCCCCAGCGAGCTCACGGTTTACGATTTTGAGTTCAAGCCGGGCTGGAAGATTGACTTCAAGAAAGATGAAAAAGGCAAGATCACTGGCGCGGTGTGGAACGGAAAAATCGAGCCGTACGAATTCGTTGAGTTCGGCATGCTCGGCATCAATCCGAAAGAAGGCTCGGACCTGGTGTGGAAGTTCGTTCAATATTACGAAGACGGCTCCAAGGAGGAGTTCACGGGACCGGTGGGATCGCGGCTGCCGTCACCGGTGACTGCCTTGAAGAGAGCGGAAGGCAGCAGGTAGGAAATTGGCGCATTCTCCGGCGCTGTTATCCGAAGTGAGTCTTGTTTTGGTGTACTCCGCACGTTAACTTCACCTCCAGTCCAAAAGCGGCTGCTCTTCCCGAGCAGCCGCAAGAACTGGAGAAGTTGATGAACGCTCAATTACCCGTCGGCAGCGCTTTGCGCGCCTTCCACCACTACCGGGAAATCTCCCGCAGCCGCTCGACCCGTGTCAGCGCCGGGGAGTGCGCGGTCTGCCTGGGGCAGCACGACGAAGACATTCACATTGCCACGATTCGGATTCACCGGTGGTTTCGCGGAGAAGTGACCAAGGGGCTTACCAAACGTCCGGTCTGCTGAACGGTTCCGGCTCGAACTAAGGTATCCGGCTGAGGGACGGTTCACGTTCCCGCGGCGGGGGACGATAGGGGAGACAGAGGCCCGGAATCCGCGCCTCACCGAAACCCTATGCTCGCCGTGGTCGGAATTCTCGTGGTGTTTGGGGCGGTGTTCGGCGGTTATCTGATCGAGAAGGGGAATC
This sequence comes from Bryobacteraceae bacterium, assembly GCA_035295805.1. Taxonomy (GTDB): domain Bacteria; phylum Acidobacteriota; class Terriglobia; order Bryobacterales; family Bryobacteraceae; genus PSRJ01. Next base: position 3,018 of record DATGII010000066.1, read on the forward strand.
CGTGGGTGCTGCTGCAGCCCGCCGAACTGCTGATCGTGGGCGGGGCAGGAGTGGGGATCGTGCTGGTGGCGAACCCACCGGCGCTGATCCGGAAGATGATTTCCGGGGCCTTCGCCGCCTTTCGGGAGACCCCGTGCAGCCGCACCTCCTATCTACGGACTCTCCGCATGTTGTATGAGGTTTTCAGCTTCGCTCAGCGCGGGGGAGCCATGGCGCTGGAGCCCGACGTGGAAGACCCGCAGCACAGCCGCATCTTTTCACAATATCCGGAATTGCTTAAGCAGCCCGATACGTTGCGGTTCCTGTGCGATTCGCTGCGCATGCTGGTCATCGGGATCACGACGCCGCAGGAAATCGATCATCTGATGGATCTGGACATCGAGGTGCAGGGGCGGAGCCAGCACGAACCGGTCAACGCCCTCAGTTCGGTAGCCGATGCGCTTCCCGGGTTGGGCATTGTGGCGGCCGTGCTGGGCGTGGTGATTACGATGGAGGCGATTGGCGGCTCGCCCGAAACCGTGGGACAAAAAGTAGCCGCGGCTCTGGTGGGCACGTTTCTGGGCATTCTGTTGTGCTACGGCCTGGTCGGGCCGATCGCGGCGCGGCTGGAAATTGTCGGCGCGGCGCGAACTCACCGCTTGGAGATGCTGCGTAATGCGGTGGTGGCGTTCGCGCGAGGATCTTCGCCGATTCTTTCGGTCGAGTACGGGCGCCGCTCGATTCCGCTCGAGTGGCGGCCGCCCTTCGAGGAGATGGAAATCACGATCCGGCGCGATGCCAAAATCCCGCCGGTGAATCCACCGCCCGGATCGGAAACCCATGCGACTCAGCCAACCACCGCCTGAACCCCAACCGCGGGTTCGGTCGATGCGGCGGAGTTCGCAGGAAAAACACCGCGGCGGTGCCTGGAAGGTCGCGTATGCCGATTTTGTCACGGCCTTAATGGCGCTCTTCATCGTGTTGTGGATGATGAACAGCGGCAGCAAAGTACGCAAATCGGTGCAGGGATATTTCCGCGATCCGAAGGGTTACGCGCGCAGCCTCGGCGCGGGCGCCGGCAGCTCCGGCGAGGGGATCATTGTCGATCACCGCAACGTGCGCGGCGTTCAAGACCAGATCGAAGCGGCCCTCCGCAAGATGCCGGAATTCCGCTCCATTCGAAACAACGTTCTATTCAGCGTGACGGGCGAAGGTTTGCGCATCGATCTGCTGGAGACCGAGCAAGGCCTGTTCTTTGTCACGGGGAATACATCGCCGACGGCCTCGGGCGAGCATCTGCTCGAGGTCCTGGCCGTCGAATTGGGCAAGATGCCGAACGAAGTGGTGATCGAGGGCCACACCGACGCGCGTCCGTTTCGCAACTCCACCAGTTCCAGCCGGTACAGCAATTGGGAACTGGCCTCGGATCGCGCCAACACGGCGCGCCGCATTCTGCACACCTTCGGCCTGCGGCCCGAGCAGGTGGTCGAGACGCGGGGGTTCGCCGCCCAGCGGTTGCTGGATCCGAAGCATCCGGAGAACCCGCGGAATCGCCGGATTTCCGTGGTGGTCAAGTTCCCCAACCAGACCGGCGAACCCGAATAGGGTTACGCCGCGCGGGCGACCTGCCGGTATTCCTGCTCCGATTGCGCGGGCAGTAGAACCCACAATGTGTAAATTCCCAGTGCCGTTCCGAACGGCATGTGCAGCAGATTGAGGAAGCCCAGCACAATCGCCAGCATGCGCGCCCAGGGCTGCCGGTCGAGCAGCCCCCAGCCGGCGATTACGCCGGCCACGCTGCCGGCGATGAAAAACCACCCGACCGTCTGCAGAATGCCGTGAAAGAAATGGCCGGGCAGTACGAAACCATAGCCGCGGCCGAACACCGTAAGCAGGAACAAGCCTGGAATCAGGTGGAAGGCCGACATAGCCAGCCACAAGATCCCCAGCAACCGGACGTGCCCGGCGATCCGGCCCTGCGCCGGCGGCATCAACGGCGCGCTTCTGAAGGCTTTACCGCAGGAAGGGCAGAAGCCGGCGCCTTCGGGAAGGCGCGTGCCGCAAGCATCGCAAAACATGAACTACTCCTTTGTCTTCTTTCTCGATACCATACGCCGGTACCGGCGGCGAAGTTCCGTTCTTTCGGAAACTGTAGAACGGGTCTTCCGAATTCGGGAACGGGGCACGTGTCCGGGAAATGCAATCAATCACTTAACGGATGGCCCGTGGTTTGCAGTCCAGGCGGCAGGGTTCACGAGAGGTTCTTCGCTTTGGTGCGTTGCCTCCTTCTGATTAGGCCGCCCCGCTCCGGTTTCTTTTCCGGCGCGGGGCTTTTTGTTTGTTAGACTGGTGTCTCTCGCCAGATGACACGAGTCTACGCCCGCTGGATCGACCGCTGGGAGCGGCATCTGGCCAGCCGCGACAGCAATCGGGTGGTGCGGCCGTTTGAATGGGGAACCGAATGGCTCGCGCGGATCGGGTATCCTGCCTGCCCCGCGGATGCCAACGGCAATTCCGTCCACTGCGTTTCCCGGTTTGTGAGCGAGGCGCTCGCCGATTCGGATCGATTTTACAGTTATGAACCGGTGCGTGACTATCGCCTTCGCGGGAATCTGTTGACGTTCACCAGCCCCGTGGCGTCGCCGTATCCGGAAAACAATACGGTGCACGCGCGCTGGTTTCCGGCTGTGCGCAACCGCGGCCGGGCGCTGGTCGTGTTGCCGCAGTGGAATTCCGGGGCCGACGGGCACCTCGGCCTGGCCCAACTGCTGAACAAGTTCGGAATCAGCGCGCTGCGTATGACCATGGCCTATCACGCCGAGCGGATGCCCGCCGAACTCGAGCGCGCCGACTATCACGTGTCGAGCAATATCGGACGCACGATTCACGCGTCGCGTCAATCGATCATTGATACGCGTGCCTGCCTGGACTGGCTGGAGCAGCAAGGCTACTCGCGCGTCGGCATCCTGGGAACCAGCCTCGGCTCCTGTGTGGCCGCCATCACCACGGCTCACGACCGGCGTGTCCGCGCCGGCATCTTCAACCACGTTTCGATGTACTTTTCCGACGTGGTTTGGACCGGCCTGTCGACCCAGCACGTACGCCGCGGCTTCGGCAACGACGTCAACCAAGACGATCTGCGGCGCTTCTGGTCGGTCATCAGCCCGGCGCCGTACCTGGAAAAGTTCTGCGGCCGCGATCTGCGCAGCTTGCTGGTCTGGGCGCCGTTCGACACCAGCTTCCTGCCGGTCTATTCCAAACAGGTTCTGCAGCGCTTCCGGGAATTGAAACTGCCGCACGAAACTCTCAAGCTGCCGTGCGCTCATTACACGACCGGCCGGTTTCCGTTCAACTGGATCGATGGACTGGCGATGTGCCGGTTCGCGTCCCGGTATTTGTGACTTCAAATTGGACGGCTGGCGTCTTTAAAGCAACTTATTGACAGGCCCCGGAACTGCATGAGAGCATGAAGGTATCACTGGGAAAGGAGGTGGTCCAGTCAAAATGGATAGTAGTATAAAACCGCGCGAGGTGGCCGACTGTTAGAGTTGAGCCTGTTATGCTGAGACCCCGTCCAGTACCGGGGTCGCGTTCCTGTGGACCGGCTGCCTCACGCGTCAGTTAGGCCTCAGGTTTCTTAAGGCTACCAACCCCCCGCGGTCTTGTAAAAGGCTGCGGGGGTTTTCATTTTTGCTTCGTTTGCTATACTGAAGTTCTCGAAAGGATTCCCCCAAAGAATGAAGGCCGGTATTCATCCTGCGTATAACGAGGTTAACGTCATTTGTGCCTGCGGACACACGTTCAAAACGCGTTCCACGCACAAGGGTGACATCCGCGTGGAAATCTGCTCGTCCTGCCACCCGTTTTTCACCGGCAAGCAGAAGCTGATCGATACCGCTGGACGCGTCGACCGGTTCGAGAAGAAGTACAAAGCCACGCGCGCCGCCAAGAAAAAGACCCCGGCAGCGTAAAGCCGCCGTCGTTTCGAAACTGCCGGACGGCGTTACACTCTCTGAGAGAGGTGGATGCCGTCTATGTCGAACCTGATCCTCATTCCCGCGTTCCTCTTTACTGTTGCCGCGAACGCGCAATGGCTGAACTATCCCACCCCGGGGGTGCCCCGCACGGCCGACGGCAAGCCGAATTTGGCAGCGCCGCCGCCGCGCGCCGCCGACGGTAAGCCGGATCTTTCCGGCGTCTGGAGCGGTCCCGGAGGAGGCAGTTATGATCGCAACGTCGCCCGCGACCTGAAGCCTGCCGACATTCAGCCCTGGGCGGAGGCCGTGTATCAACAGCGCGTGCGCGATTTGGGGAAGGACGCTCCCCGCGCCAACTGCCTGCCCGATCCGTTTCCGTACTACCACATCGTCGATCTCGCCCGGTTCGTTCAGACACCCGGACTGATCGTGGTGCTCTACCAGGGCACCACCAACAGCGTGCATCGAACCATCTTCACGGACGGGCGCCCGCTTCCGGCCGATCCCACTCCTAGCTGGATGGGTTATTCGGTAGGTCACTGGGAGGGGGACACGATGGTGGTGGAGACCGCGGGCTTCAACGACCGAGGCTGGCTCGACATTGAAGGCCATCCGCACACAGAAGCCTTGCGCATCATTGAACGCTTCCATCGCCGGGATTTCGGGCACATGGATCTCGACATGACCATCGACGACCCGAAGACTTTCACGCGGCCGTTCTCATTCAAGATCCCCAAAACGCTGCAGCCGGATACAGACCTGCTGGAGAGTATATGTGAGCACGACAGTTCGCCCTCGCACATGCTCGGCGGGACAGAGATTACCAAGCTGGCTCCGGATGTCCTTTCGAAATACACCGGCTCCTACGAGTATGCCGGCGGCCGCCCCGCCCGCATCACCGCCGAGGGCGACTTGCTGTTCCTGCAGGAAGGCACGAACCCCCTCAAGCTGCCGCTGGCGCCCCGCACGGAAAACCTTTTCATCTCGCGAACCGAAGGCGATCCGGTTGAATTCATCCGGGACGCGCAGGGCCGCGTGACAGGCTTCATCCGGCACGCCGGGTCGGTCGATCGCAAGGCGGTTCGTAAGAGCGAACCGGGCCGCTGACGCCGGAATAGAATCGGTCAGCGTCCCGCCTGCAGGTGATCCCAGTTCAAGACGGCATTCATCACCAGCATGAAGCTGCCGTGCGTTTCCTGGCGCCACATCGGATTGATCGCGTACAGCACCACGTGACCTTTCCCCACGGGCACATCGATGACCGCCGGCGTATTCGCGAGTTCCTGGCCGCCCGCCAGTTCCCCGCTGAGCAGCAGTTTGCGTTCTTCGGCAAAGCGCACAATCACACGTGGCCACATCGAGCGCGGCGGGATGGCCGCGGGATTCCCTTCCCGGACCTCCGGATCGATATACAGTTCCCGCTCGCGCGGATTGACGGGAGGCGCGTCCGGCGCGTTCGCCTGATACAGGCGTCCCTGAACGATATCGGGATCGCTCAGCGTGCCCCGGCCGGTGCCCCGCGGTCCGGCGGCAGGCGGTTGCAACCCGCCCCCGCCTCCACCGTTCCCGTTCGCCAACGAGACGCGGAATACCGGGGTCTGGTTGAAGTAGACGCCCAGTTGCTCGTCATATCCATACGCGATCGGGCTCGTGCGGTCTTCGACATTCGAGAGGTAGACCGACCCGCGGGCCTGCAGGGTGCGCGTGTCCACGATCGACACATTTGAGGTTATTCCCAGATCGACCGGAAGCACGGCGTTGGAGCCGAAACACAGGAATACGCCGCCCTCCTCGATGAACTTCTTCAGATGAGCCAGGCCTTCGAACCCCATACCGCCTCGAATGTCGGGCGATTGGTCCGGCTGGCCGTCGCTGGATGCCAGGTTCGGCGTCAGAACGGTTTTCATCCAGGGCAGTGGCCCCCCGAACTCGGAACCGTCGGGCTGGATGCGCTTGGGCACGCCGTTGATGAGCGCGGCGAGGTTCGCGCCGACCGGCGGATAGAGAATCACATCGTACTTCTCGCGCAGAGTGGGGGTGTCGCTCAGCGACTGATCGGAGATGTAACTGTACGGCACCTTCATTTCATCCAGCGCGAGGCGGTACCAGCCCTCGTTTTGGGTATTGACCCACGTGTGGATCAAAGCGATGCGCGGCGCGGTAATCGGGTGGCGCGCGACCGCCGGATCACTCGCCGCCCCGGAAATCCGAAGCGCCAGCGCACCGGCCGCCCGCGTTAGATTTTGCGACAGCGAGGCAGCATTACCTGCCGCCGGAATGATGTAGCTGCCCGCATTATAATGACGGCCTTCGTTGTCGAAAGGCTGCTCGGCGGCGAACAGGCTCGCTCCGCGAAGCTGAAACGGCAGGGTGGCGAGAGAGGGTTCCGCGTTGGCATTAATCAGATAAAATTTCGCGGCCGTGCCGTCAAGCGTCCCGTGGGCTCGCGCCGGTTCTTTCAGGAGCGTCATGGCAGCTTTGAGAATCGCCGGATCCGTAACACGAATGGTCTGCACATTGCGCAGCGGACCGAGAGTCCAGCCCGTGTCGTCATAGGGCCGCGGATCATTTACGTTGTAATACTGGGTATCAAGCAGCATGTCGGCCATGCGGCTGTACGGCTGATCCATGCGCACGATGTAGCTGCCGGCGGGGAGTTTCACGGAAGCCGCCTCGCCGTTGGCCGGCGTCGGCGGGGCAGCCGGCTTCACTTCGATTTCGCGATCGAGCCGCTGCACCTCGCACCCTTCCTCCTGCAAGAGCGCGGCGAGCTGCGCGGCCAGTGCCGGCCGTTTCCCATCATTGGGAATTACCCATGCCGCGGGCCCTTCGGTCGCTGCTTTCGCCACCGCGCGCTTGCTCTTCAGGTAGAAGTTGGACAGGAAGTCGCGCGGATGATCGGAGGTGTACTCGAGCGCCAGTAACAACGCGCTCTCCTGCATGTTGACGTTGTTGCGGATGGACCATCGGACCTTGGGCTCCGGCGGATTCGGACGGAACCATTCGCGCGTGGTGGCGGCGCTGGTAACGGTGCGATTGCGCGTGTCGGCGCCTCCGTTCCCGAACGTCTCGTAGAAGCGCCCGATCGAGTTATGGCCGTTGGCTACATAGAACATGTAGTTCGGCGCCCATCCATCGTAGTATCCATGCGTCCACACACCGGGCACGCCGCGTGCCGTCATCTGTTCGATTTCGTAGTACGCCAGCTTCTGCCATTCACTGACCACGAGCGGATCGAGCCACGCGTTATAAGGCCCGGTGCCGGTCGACGTGTACAGGAACGGAACCGATTCGTGAAGGTCGTGAAGCACCTGCGGATGCCACTCCAGAAAATTCTTCATCTGGATTTTCGAGAGCTGAAGAGCCTGGGCGATACCGTCGCGGTTATTATCGTGAGCGACATAGCGGCCCCAGTACACCAGGTTCGGAACCGCCTTCCCCGGATTTGCGACGTGATAGTTGTAGAGGTCGACCGCGCGATCGTGTCCGTCGACTTCGAGCACGGGCGTGATCAGCACAACGAGATTCTGCCGGATCTTCCGGATGAGTGGAGTATCTTCCACGGCCAGGCGATACGCCAACTCCATCAGCATCTCGGGCGATCCCGTCTCCGGCGAATGAATCGAGCCGGAGAGCCAATAAAACGGCTTGCCGGTGTCGATGAGCCGTTGCGCTTCGGCGTCTGTGACAGTGCGCGGGTCGGCGAGTTTCGCCGTCGCCTCTTTCAGTTGATCGATGCGCGCGAGGTTGGTATCGTCGCTGACCGCGATCATCATAAAATCCCGGCCTTCCTCGCTCTTTCCGACTCTCCAGACTTTAACGCGCGGAGATGACGCGGCCAGCGCATCGTAATAACGATACAGATCCTTGGTGTAAGTCAGCTTGTTCGGGGCGCCGGCGATGTATCCCAGGAACTTTTGTGGTGTGGGCACACTTGCCGACGCCGGCAGGTGATCGGCGAGATCGGTGCTGAATTGCGGATCGGTGGTGTATTCCCGGATCTGAGCCGTGTAGTCCGCATCCACAGCCGCAACTCCCGACTGGGCCGGGGCCGGGTTTTGCGCGGCCCGCTGCGCGGTTGCCGGCGCAAATCGGCCCAGCAGAAGAAGACAGACCAGGGGCAGGCAGGTGCGAATCATCCAGGCAGTATAGCGCCGAATATCGGCGGCCAAGCGTTAGCTTTAGCTTTGCTATAATCTCAGCCACCGGCCGCTATGAGTTCCGAGCGCGATTCCGCGCCTTCGTCCCGCGACGATCTGACGGCGACAATTGTCGGCAGCGGAAGCAGGGTTGGACCCTATCAGATCGAGAGCATGCTCGGGGCAGGCGGCATGGGTTCCGTGTACCGCGCTCGCGACACGCGCCTGGGGCGGGCGGTTGCAGTAAAATTCCTTTCCGGCCC
>DATGII010000067.1:0-60878 GCA_035295805.1 Bryobacteraceae bacterium
GCTCGGGTCAATGCGGCGGTCGCGGCAATCGAGGTGATGACGGCTGAAGCCAGATTCTGCACGGTCTTGATCCGCCAGTTGCGACGTGAAGACTGCGCAAACCGCTGCCGCTCGTCTTCCGCCGCGGCGCACAGCCGCTCAAATTGGGATCTGATCGTAAGCCCTTGCACCGTCCTGAATCCGGGATGTCTGCCTGGAAACATGCTTGCGGCCAGCGCTCCGAACTCTGAAAGACCTTTACGCGTCCTTCATTTTCGGATACGGTAACATCGCCTAAATACCCAGACAAGACCGCCGAAAGACAATAGCGGCTCGATGTAGGGTGTGCCCTGGAAGTGCCGCCCCCTTAAAGCAGCTGCTCCATCAGCGCCACCAGGTATTCCTGATCGAACGGGCCCGAGCGGTACGTGCGCGGATCGAAAAACCGCCACAGCTTCTTTTCCTTCTCCAGCGTGTAGAACAGCAACTGCTCTTCGATCAGGTCTTTATCCAGCAGGATCTGGTTGAAGGCGCGCACCGAGCCCTTCATCGTGTACGGAATCCGAAAATCTTCCGTCGAAACCAGCTCCGCGGCCGTCGCAAACTCAATCTGCAGAATGCGACCGCGCGCATTGATTTGAATCAGGTTCGGCGCCTCCTCCCGCAACCCGTCTTCGGCAAAAACGGGTGGGTCCAGGCCCACCTCGCTGCGCGAAAGCAGCCGGTTCAACGAGACCACGAAATCCGCGCAGATGGCGTGCAGCTCAGTCGCCGAACGCCGCCGCAGATCCGCGATTTCGCGTGCGTGATCCTGGCGCCTCTGATCCTTCTCAGCCAGCGCTTCGATGCTCTCCGCCAGGCGTTTCAAACGCGCATCCCGCCCCTGCATTTGATTGATGCGACCCAAAATCCCCTCCGTCCCTCCGATCTTCAGAATACCGAAACCCGGTCTGGCCAACTCGCCGGCCCTCCTCAGCGGCGCAGCTCTTCCGGAGCGATCAAGTCTAACAGATCGAGCTTCAAATGCCGCAGAATCTTATCCGCTGTGGCGATCGAGAATGCGTGTTTTCCTTTTAATACATTGTGCAAGTGGGGCTGCGAAACCTCCACGACTCGCGCCAGCCGCCGTTCGGTGATTTCTCCTCCGCGAATCCGCTGCTGCAAGTGCCTTACGAGACGAAGCTGCAACTCTTCGAAGTCCACCGCCACGTCGAGGTATATTCCTCCTGCAAATAGGGGAGTACAACATTCCCCTGTCGCCATCCACACGGCAGCGCCTTGACTTTTTCCCGCCGCACTCTCTAAGCGTTTTTTGTTCAGCAGCTTATCACGTTTGCCTCACGTACCAGGACCAAAGGTTCATTCCCGACCCCTAACTACCTCCTTGACGGATCTGCCGGATGTCTTAAATTTTCACTGAAGGACATTTCATGCAGTGGAATCGATCAACAACGGTTGGGCTTGCCAAAATCTCTTGCAGCTATTGCCATGGCTACGGCTTACGCTTCGCACGTAAAGGAAAAGAGTTGCCGTGCCCATGCGTGTTCCGCGCCATATTCCGCGCCTGTTATCGCCGGTTTCTAGAATGCGTTACCAACGGATGCCATACCAGTACGGTAACTTTGGAGTTCTGTCGCGGTGCCGAAGGGCATCGCACGTACTCCCGCAAACGGGAAGAGTACATGGCCGACTTCTGTCTCGTCAGCCATCGCGCGCTCGATGACGTCGAGCGGCCGATCTTCCGCTACCATTTCTTGTTGGGCGCCGACTGGAAGCTGTGCTGCCGCCAACTGCGCATCGACAGGGGCACTTTCTTCCATATCGTCTACAACATCCAGCAGAAGCTGGGACGCACCTTCGCCGAACTGGAGCCATACGCTTTGTTCCCGCTCGACGAGTATTTCAGCGGCATGATTCGCCGTCAGCCAGAGGCCGCCAAGCGCCCCGCCGTGGCCGCATCCCGGCCGCGTTCGTACCCTCCCCCGTTGCGGCTTATCGCATAGCCAGACGCGGCCCGGCTTACAATGAAAATCCGGCATGGATCCCCTCACTCACACGGCCACTGGTCTGTTCTTGAGCCGCGCCGGCCTGAATCGTTGGACTCCGCAGGCCGCGCCCATTCTCATGCTCGCCGCCAATGCGCCCGATATCGATATCGTGACCGTCAGCGGCGGCTCACTCAATTACCTTCATTTCCATCGGCATTTAACTCATTCGCTGGCGGCCATGCCGGTGATGGCGATAATGACGGTGCTGCTCGTACGCCTCGTATCCCGCAAGCCGGTTGCCTGGGGCGGCGCGTTCTGGGCCGCGCTCATCGCCGTCGCCTCCCATCTGCTGCTCGATTTCACGAATGTCTATGGCATCCGGCTGCTGCTGCCGTTTTCCGCCGAGTGGCTGCGGCTCGATTTGACCGGCATATTCGATTTCTGGATCTGGTCGGCCTTCCTGCTGGCGCTGGTCATCCCGTTTTTGGCGCGGCTGGTGAATTCCGAAATCACCTCGGGCAAGTCGCGGCGGCCGCTCCATTACGGCCGCGGCGCAGCCTGGTTCGCGCTCTTCTTTGTGCTCCTCTATGACGGAGGCCGCGCCGTCCTGCACAGCCGCGCCGTCGCCATCCTCGAATCCAGGCTCTACCAGGGCGAAACCGCCGCGCGTGTCCTGGCTGTGCCCGGGTTAAATCCCCTGCAATGGCGTGGGGTTGTGGAAACCACTCAGTTTTACCTGGTCTCGGACGTCGATTCCACGGCCGATTTCCACCCCGAGCGCGGCATCGTATTTTATAAGGCCGCTCCCGACCCCGCACTCGACGCTGCCCGCCGCACCGCGACTTTTCAGACCTTTCTCCAGTTCAACCAGTTTCCACTTTGGAGAGTTTCTCCGGCGGGACAGCCGGACGACGCCAAACGAGTTGATCTGTTCGATCTGCGGTTCGGAAGCCCCAACCAGGCCGGCTTCAAGGCCAGCGCGCTCGTCGACCCGCGTGGAGACGTCCTGTCCACTTCGTTCCAGTTCGGCCGCCCGCCCGGCCGCTAAGGTTTTTCGCAAGCCGGACCGCGTGGTTTCGCCGATTTTGCGCGGCGGTCGCGCCCTGCACAATAAGGCTATGGATCCTAGCGTGAGCACTGCGCACTTGGATCGGGACCAACTCCGTGATGTCACTCTCGATGACGAAGTCCTGATGCGTGAGATCTTAAGCGCCTTGATTGACGATACGTCCCGCCAGATGCGCTTGCTCGAGACCGCCATTCGTGACCAGGACGCCATCCGGTGCATGCACCTGGCGCATTATTCCAAGGGCGCCTGCGCCAATGTGGGCGCGCTTGTCGCGGCCGATCTTCTCAAGCAAATCGAGCGCCGGGCCGCCAATCACGAGTTTCCGCAATGCAGCACCGCTCTCGGTCAACTGGCGCAAGAAATCGAGGCCTTGCGCAACTCGGCCGGCTTACTGTAGCGCCTGAGCACGACGCAATAACTGCTTGACGCCATCCACGCACAATACCGCCGCGTGTCTCGACTCGCTGGCCAACCCGCCCACCGCCTCCTCGATGACCCGCGCATTGACCGCGGCGATCTCCGCCCGTGTTTTGCCCGTGAGCCACTCGGTGAGCGCCGAACCTGCCGCAATCGATGCCGTACACCCGCGCACCCGGTAGCGCGCTTCGACGGCCTTCTCCTGCTCGAACCGCACCGACAGCCGCAGGATATCGCCGCACGCCGGATTCGAAACTTCCACGGTCACAGCCGGCGCCTCGAGATCACCCACGTTCCGCGGGTTTTGAAAGTGATCCAGCAGCTTCTCGGAATACATCTATGTTCCAATATTGCCATGGCCCAGGTGGTCGCTGCGATTCTGGAACGGGACGGGCAAATCCTCATTGGCCGGCGCAAGCCCGGACAGGCGCATCCGCTCAAGTGGGAATTTCCGGGAGGCAAAGTCGAAGCCGGTGAAACGCCCGAGCATGCCTTGACGCGCGAACTCGAGGAGGAACTCGGCATTCGCCAGGCCACCGGCCAAGAAATCACCCGCTATCCGTACGCCTACCCCGGCAAGAATCCCATCGAGCTCATTTTCTATCGCGTCGTCTCGTACAGCGGCGAGCCGCGCAACCTCGTTTTTCACGAGATGCGCTGGGCGCCGGCCGCCGCGCTCGCCGAGTTTGATTTCCTTGAAGGCGATCGCGATTTTCTGCGCGCGCTCACCGGCTGATGGCTTCCCTCCCGTCCTTTTATACTGGTGGCTATGGCAACTGCAATCAAAATGGTGGATCCGCAGCAGGATGAATTCCTCGCCGGCCTCGAAAGCAAGGCGAAGCGCGCCAATCATTTTTTCCGGACCATGGCCAACCGGCCCGAGGTCCTGAAGACTTTCATTCCGTTTTACGGAGCCGTCGTCGGCCCCGGCTCGGTGGACCGGCGCACCAAGGAATTGGTGTACCTGACTTGCTCGCTCACTAACCATTGTGCGTATTGCTCGGCCGCCCACACCGCCAGCGGCAAAAAAGCGGGTATCAGCGATGACGAAATTCGCGCGATTCAAAACGAGCAGGATGCCGGCTTTTCCGCGTCCGAACGCGCCGCCATCCGCTACGCGCGCGAGCTCACCCGCGCCGCCGATGCGCCGCAAAGCCGCGATGAATTGTTCGCGCATTTCAATAACGAGCAGATTGTCGAAATCACCCTGGTTGCGGCGCTGGCGAACTTCACCAACCGTTTTAACAACGGCCTGATGCTGCAGCCCGAAGCCTGATGGCCATACTGAGCGGGATCCACCCCGTCGCCGAAGCGCTCCGCGCGCGACGGCCGTTTGATCGCGTTCTGGTCGCGCAGGGAGCCGGCGGGCCCCGCCTTCAGGAAATCATCGATCTGGCGCGCCAGGCGAGCATCCCGGTGCGGTTCGAGCAGCGCGCCGCGCTCGACCGCCTGGCAGGCTCCTCCTCACACCAGGGCGTGGTCGCGCTCGGCGCCGCGCAAAAATACGCAGACCTGGATTCAGTCGCGGCCGCCGGAGTGCTCGTGCTGCTGGATGGTGTGGAAGACCCGCACAACCTCGGTGCTATCATCCGGACCGCGCATGCCGCCGGCTCGGCCGGCATCGTCATCCCCGAGCGCCGCGCCGCCGGCCTCACCGATGTGGTGGCCAAGGCCGCCGCCGGCGCGCTCGAGCACCTCCCGGTCGTCCGCGTCGCCAACATCAATCGCGCTCTCGATGGCCTCAAGAAACGCGGCTACTGGATCTACGGCCTCGACGAGCGCGGCGCCGAAGACTACGATCGCGTGAATTATACCGAGCCCACGGCCCTGGTGCTGGGCGGTGAAGGCAAGGGCCTGCATGAGCAGGTCCGCAAGCGCTGCGACCTGCTGGTGCGGATCCCTATGGCCGGCAAGATCTCTTCTCTCAACGTTTCGGTGGCCGCCGGCATCGTCCTGTTCGAGTGGAAGCGTCGCCGCGCCAAGTCATCATAGTAGAATCGAGAGTAGCCCGCCAGTCACCGCGCTGCTGGCGGCCGCGCGGAGCGCGAGATCCCCGGCGTTTCAAAAGGACAGGAATCACTGATGAATCATGTATTGTCCACACACTTGTTCGTGAATCATCGCCTGACCACCGCGATGCTCGCCAAGATTCAGCAGGCTGGGATTCCAGCCGTCGAGATTTTTTGCGCGCGCCAGCACCTCGATCACACCAACAAATCGCAGGTGGCGGAATTGGGCCACTGGTTTCGCGATTCCGAAATGAAGCTGCACTCGCTGCACGCGCCCATGTACAACGACGAAATCTGGGGCCGCTCCGGCCCGCAGTCGATCATCACCATCACCGAGACCGTCAAAGGCCAGCGCCTGAAAATGGTCGATCAGATCAAGCGCGCCCTCGAAGTCTCCGAGGTGATCCCGTTCAAGTTCTTCATCCAGCATATCGGCGTCAGCGGCGAGGAGTTCGATATGCGCAAATTCGACGCCGCCTTCAGCGCGCTCGAGGAATTGAGCCTGTTCGCCCGCCAGCGCGGCGTCGAGATTCTCCTCGAGAACATCCCCAATGATCTCTCCAGCGCCGAGCGCCTCATGCAGTTCGTCCAGATGACCCATATCGGCTTGAATTTCGTCTTCGATACCGGCCACGCCAACATGAACGAAGGCGTGAGCGCCGCGTTCGACATGATGAAAGACAAGATCCGCTCCACTCACGTTCACGACAACAACGGGAAGCAGGATGCGCACCTGTTTCCTTTTCTCTCCGAAGGCGGCACCATCGATTGGCGCAGCACCATGGCGCTGTTCCGCCCGCGCGAAAAGCAATTCCCGCTGCTGCTGGAGCTCAAGGAGCAGCCCGAGTTTCCCAACCCGCTCGACAGCGTGATGGAGATTTTTGACCGCCTCGAAAAACAGGAACCAGTCCAGTGATCCTGCCGGGAAACTACGTTCGCGACCTGATCCGTGCTGCGCCGGGCACCGCCGCGACCGCTCGCGGTTGGGTCAAGACGCGCCGCGACGGCAAGAACGTCCACTTCATTCAATTGAACGACGGCTCTTCGCCCACCGATCTCCAGGTGGTCTTGGATGAAGGCGTTGTCCCGCCCGAGGTCGTCGCGCGCATCACCACGGGGGCTTGCCTGAGCGTCGAAGGCGAGTTGGTCGCATCGCCCGGCAAAGGCCAGGCCGTCGAGTTGAAAGCGCGCGCGCTGGTCGTCCATGGCGCCGCGAATCCCGAAGAATATCCTCTCCAAAAGAAGAAACACAACCTCGAAACCCTCCGCCCCCTCGGCCACCTGCGCGCCCGCACCAACACGTTCAGCGCCGTGTTTCGCGTGCGCAATGTGCTCGCGCGCGCCATTCACAAATTTTTTCAGGACCGCGGCTTCCTCTACATTCACACGCCGGTTATTTCGTCCTCGGACGCCGAGGGCGCCGGCTCCATGTTCCAGGTCACCACGCTCGACCTGGAGCAGCCCCGCCCCGCTGATTTCACCCGGGATTTCTTCGCCACCCGCACTTATCTCACTGTCAGCGGCCAGCTCGAAGCCGAAATTTTGGCGCACGCCTTCGCCAATGTGTATACCTTCGGCCCCACATTCCGCGCCGAAAATTCCAATACCCCGCGCCATCTCGCCGAGTTCTACATGATCGAGCCCGAGATGGCGTTCTGTGATCTGAACGGCGACCAGGACCTGGCCGAAGCGTTCCTGAAAAGCCTCGTGGAGCAGGTGCTCGCCGAGTCCCGCCCGGATCTCGAATTCCTCAGCAAATGGTACGAACCGGATTT
Source organism: Bryobacteraceae bacterium (assembly GCA_035295805.1). Taxonomy (GTDB): domain Bacteria; phylum Acidobacteriota; class Terriglobia; order Bryobacterales; family Bryobacteraceae; genus PSRJ01. The sequence continues at coordinate 7,238 of DATGII010000067.1, forward strand.
ATTCAAGAGTCTGGAAGGCGTCCTTGCCGGCAGCTTCGAGCGCATCAGCTACACCGAAGCCATCAACCTGCTGCAAAAATCCGGGAAAGCCTTCGAGTTCTCCACCGAATGGGGTTCCGACCTGCAGAGCGAACACGAGCGCTACCTCACCGAAGAGCTTTTCAAAAAGCCTGTGATCGTCACCAATTATCCGCGCGGTATCAAGGCGTTTTACATGCGCAGCAATGACGACGGCAAAACGGTTGCCGCCATGGACGTGCTTGTCCCGCGCATCGGCGAGATCATCGGCGGCAGCCAGCGCGAAGAGCGCCACGACGTGCTGCTCGGAAAAATTCGCGAGCATGCCGCCGGCGGCATGAAAGAGGAATCTTACTGGTGGTATCTGGAGCTCCGCCGTTTCGGAGGCGTCGAGCACGCCGGCTTCGGCATGGGCTTTGAGCGCATGATGATGTACCTGACCGGCATGAAAAATATTCGCGACGTCATCCCATTTCCCCGCACGCCCGGCAATGCGGAGTTTTAGCGCCGTGCCCGCATGAAACCGTCTCACATCGCCATCATCGGGGCGCCGCTCGACCTCGGCGCCGGCCGCCGCGGCGTCGATATGGGCCCCTCTGCCATCCGCATGGCGAACTTAAACCGCCGTGTTTCCTCCCTGGGCTACTCGGTCGAGGACCTCGGCAATGTGGAAGTGGTCCAGCCCGAAACCGCGGCCGTGGGCAGCAGCCAGGCCAAGTACCTCCCGGAGATTGCCGTAACGTGCAACCGCCTCGCCTTAGCCGTGGAACAAGCCTTGGCCCGAGGCACTCTCCCGGTGGCGCTCGGCGGCGACCACTCCATCGCCGTCGGTACCGCCAGCGGCGTCTCGCGATTCTTCCGCCAAAACGGGCACGCCGTCGGTATCATCTGGCTCGACGCCCACGCTGATATGAACACCCCCGGCACCAGCCCGAGCGGCAATGTCCATGGCATGCCGCTGGCCTGCGTGGTCGGCATGGGACCGCCTGAGCTCACACATCTGTCCGCCTATGCGCCCAAGATCAGCCCGCGCAATGCCGCGATCGTCGGCCTGCGCGATGTCGACCAGATGGAGAAACCGCACGTGCGCGATTCCGGCGTCCGCGCGTTCACCATGCGCGATATCGATGAACGGGGCCTCCGTGCCGTGATGGATGAAGCCATCCGCCTCGCCTGCGACGGCACCGCCGGCTTCATCCTCTCGCTCGATATGGATTTCGTCGACCCCGGCGATGCTCCGGGCGTGGGCACGCCTGTCCGCGGCGGCGTCACCTACCGCGAGGCGCATTTGGCAATGGAAATGATCTGCGATTCCGGCCAGATGGTGGCGATGGAAGTGGTCGAGGTAAATCCGGTGCTCGATGAAGCCAACCGGACCGCCGACCTCGCCGTCGAGCTGGTGATGTCCGGATTGGGAAAACGAATTCTATGAAACTTCGCGTAGCCGTTGTGTATGGCGGCCGCAGCGGCGAGCACGAGATCTCTATCCGCTCGGCCCAGGCAATTATGGAGCGGATGGACCCCGCTAAATACGAGAAAATCGAATATTTTATCGGCAAGGACGGCCGCTGGAACCCGAAGCCGATCCTGCCCGAGCCCGGCGCCCAGCCCGAGATCGACGTCGTGTTCCCCATCCTGCATGGCACCTTCGGCGAAGATGGCACCATTCAGGGCCTGCTCGAGATGGCCGACCTGCCGTATGTCGGCGCCGGCGTCATGGCTTCTTCCGTCTCCATGGATAAGGAGATGATGAAACGTGTCTGCATGTCACAAGCGTTGCCCGTGGTAGATTACGTCGCCGTCACCCGCGAAAAGCAGGATCTCGAAGCCATCGTCAAGAAACTGCCGTTCCCCATGTTCGTCAAACCGGCGAACCTCGGTTCCTCGGTCGGTATTTCCAAGGCCCGCAATCGGGAAGAGCTGGAGAAAGCCATCCAGCTCGCCGCCGAGTACGACCGCAAAATCATCGTCGAGCGCGGTATCGCCGGCCGTGAGCTCGAATGCGCCGTGCTTGGCAACGAAGCGCCGGTCGCTTCCCTTCCGTGTGAAATTCTGCCTTCCCGCGAGTTCTACGATTACGAAGACAAGTACCTGCTGAACGCGGCCGAAACCAAAGTCCCCGCCGATCTGCCTCACGACAAAACCGAGGAGCTGCGCGCCCTCGCCGTCGGTTGTTACCGGGCCGTGGAATGCGAGGGCATGGCGCGGGTCGATTTCTTCCTGGAAGCCGCCACTGATCGCCTGTACATTAATGAGATCAACACCATTCCCGGTTTTACGTCCATCAGCATGTATCCCAAGATGTGGGAGCACAGCGGGATTCCCTTCCCCGCCCTCATCGACGAGTTGATCGAGCTGGCGCTGGCGCGCGACCGGCGCAAGAAGGCCACCAAATTCACGCGATAAAATAAAGACATCGAAGCCTGCATGCCGCTGTCGCGTCTTCTCGCAGTCCTGGTCTGCTGCGCCGCCTCGCTGTGGGCCGCCGACGATCTCGACTCCCAGATGAAGTCCCTGATTGATACCTATTCCCTCGTCGAGCAAAACGCGGCCGACCCCATCTCTTCCGAGCAGGCTTTCTATCAAGGCGCAATTCCCGGCCTGTTGCGCCGCCTCGACCCGCACTCCATCTTCTTTGATCCCGGCCAATTCGAGCAGCTCCAGAAACTCGAGACCTCCACCCAAAAAGGCTTCGGCACCGTCGTGTCGCTCTTGCCGGGCCGCGTGATCGTGTTGCAGACCCTCCCGGGTACCCCGTCCGCCAAAGCGGGGCTCTCGCCCGGCGACGAGATCCTCGGCATTAACGGCTATGAAATCGCGCGCCTCGATACCGAACAGCTGCAGCAGCTGCTCGGCGAAGCCCGGCAACGCCAGGCCGAGCTGTTCGTCAAGCGCCCCGGCAGCAGCCGGATCCTGCGCTTCACCATGACTCCGGCCGAGCTGCAAACGCCGCCCGTCGAGCGCGCGTTCTTCGTCGCCGCCGGCATCGGCTATATCCGCGTGACCAATTTTGAAGAGAGCACGCCGCGGCTGATCCAGGAGGCCGTCGAGAAACTGGGCGGCGCCAACCTCAAGGGCTTGGTTCTCGACCTTCGCAACAATCCCGGCGGCCTGCTGACCGCAGCCGTCGATACGGCATCGCTCTTCCTCAAGCCCGGTTTGCCCATCGTCACCGTGCGCGGCCGCAACGTGCCGGAAAAAACCGATAAGGTGAAGTCCTCCGCCATGCCGTACGAGTTCAAGCTCGCCATTCTGGTCAATGAGAAAACCGCCAGCGCCTCCGAGATCGTGACCGGCGCTATGCAGGATCACGATCGCGCCACCGTGCTCGGCGTTCCGAGCTTTGGCAAGGGCCTCGTGCAGAGTGTCTTCCCCTTGAGCGGAGGCACCGGGCTCGCGCTCACCACGGCTCTCTACTACACGCCCAGCGGCCGCTCCATTCAAAAACCGCTCGATGCCTCGCAATTCGAGCTCGCCGGCACCACCGCCCACCCCAACGGCAACGCCAAGGTCTTTCACACCGACAACGGCCGCGCCGTCACCGGCGGCGGCGGCATTCAACCCGATTTCGTCGTCTATCCTCCCGCGATGAACCGTCTCCGCATCGCTCTCGAAGCCAGCGGCTCGTTCCCCAACTACGCCACTGAGTATCTCTCCAGCCACAAAGTGACGCCGGAATTCGAAGTCAGCCCCCAGACGATCGATCAATTCAAGGCGTGGCTATCGGAACGCGGCATTCAGCCCGGCGTGAGCGAGTGGTCGCTCGAGCGCGAATTTGTCGAGACTCGTCTGAAGACCGAGATTTTCAACCAGGCGCTCGGCGTCGAGAAGGGCGACGAAGTCGAGATCCGTCACGACCCGGTAGTCCTCAAAGCGATCGACACGTTACAGTAACGGCGCCGGCGCTTGCGTCCGCTCCGCCTCTCGGCGCCGGCAATTCTAGCACCGGTGCGGTCAGCGCGCCAAACCGTGCCACCTGTAATAATGTAACCGGAGGCTGGTATCGTGTCGACGCTGACTTCGCCTGTTTCCATCTCGATCGAGGACGAAAAAAATCCCTGGCTCGCCGCCGCCGCGCGTTTCGATGAAGCTGCCCGAAGGCTGAATCTCGACGATGGCATGTGCAAGGTATTGCGCGCGCCGGCCCGCGAGATCACGGTGCACATCCCGGTTCAGCTCGACGACGGCCGTCTCGAGGTTTTTACCGGGTATCGCGTGCAGCACTCCATCGCCCGCGGCCCCGCCAAAGGCGGCATTCGTTTCGCGCCCGATGTCACCCTCGACGAAGTTCGCGCCCTGGCCTCCTGGATGACTTGGAAGTGTGCCGTCGTCAACATCCCCTTCGGCGGCGGCAAAGGCGGCGTCATTTGCGACCCGAACATTCTTTCGCCTGCCGAGCTCGAAAAACTCACCCGCCGCTACGCCGCGGAAATCATCGACTTCATCGGTCCCGAGCGTGACGTGCCCGCTCCCGATGTCAACACCAACGAGCAGGTCATGGCGTGGATCATGGATACCTACTCCATGCACGCGCGCCACACCGTAACCGCTGTCGTCACCGGCAAGCCGCTCGCGCTGGGCGGTTCCCGCGGCCGCCCCGAAGCCACCGGCCGCGGCTGCATGATCGTTACCGGCAAGGCGCTGGAACGCTTCCGCATGACGCCTGAGAACTGCCGCGTGGTGATTCAGGGCTTCGGCAACGTCGGTGGCATGGCGGCGCGCCTGATGTCCGCCAAAGGCTTCAAAATCGTCTGCATCATCGAGTACGACGGCGCCGTCTACAACCCGCACGGCCTCGACATCGCCGCGCTCATGGAGCACCGCAAGGAAACCGGATCCATCACCGGCTTTAAGAACGGCGAAGACATGGACAGGCAGGAAGCCCTGTATCTCGATTGCGACGTCCTCCTGCCCGCCGCCACCGAAAACGTGATCACCTCCCTGAACGCCGAGAAGCTGCGCTGCAGGATTCTCTGCGAAGGAGCGAATGGGCCGACCACGCAGGTAGCCGATCACATCCTGGCCGAAAAGAAGATCTTCGTGATACCCGATATTCTGGCCAATGCCGGCGGCGTCACTGTTTCTTATTTCGAATGGGTGCAGGATCGCCAGGGATTCTTCTGGAACGAGCAGCTCGTCAATCATCGTCTCGAAGAAATCATGGTAGAGAGCTTCGGCGCTGTCGTGCACTATGCCGAGACGCACGGCGTCAATAACCGCATCGCCGCCTACATGCTGGCGCTCGACCGCGTCGCCTTCGCCATCAAGCTCCGTGGCATTTACGCGTAAGCTGGTGGAGTAGGTCCCGGACCTGCCCTGAGTACTCGATGTCCTCTGACGCTTCCACGCCGCTGATGCGGCAGTACAACGCCATTAAGCAGCAGGCGCCGAACGCGCTCCTCTTGTTCCGCCTCGGCGATTTCTACGAGCTCTTCTTCGAAGACGCCGTCACCGCCGCCCGCGAGCTTGAAATCACCCTCACCGCCCGCAACAAGGAAAAAGGCGCCGCCATCCCCATGTGCGGCGTCCCGTATCACGCGGCCGAGGGCTATATCTCGCGCCTGATTCAGAAGGGTTACCGCGTCGCCATCTGCGACCAGATGGAAGATCCGCGTTTGGCCAAGAAGCTGGTGAAGCGCGAGATCACGCGCGTGGTCACTCCCGGCACTGCGATGGACCCGAGCCTGGTGAAGCCGCGCGAGAACAACTATCTCGGCGCCGTAGCCCGCGCCGGCCAGCGCTCCGCTCTCGCCTACGTCGACGTCTCTACCGGCGAATTCCGCGTCACCGAATTGGACCCGGCCGAGGTTTCCGCCGCCATCGAGCATCTCGGCGCCCGCGAAGTTCTGTTTCCTTCCGAGTTGCCGCTGCTCAATGGCGACGCGCGCCCGGCCGCCCGCTTCGTCCGCACCGATCTCGAAGACTGGATCTTCAGCCAGGATTACGCCGATCGCACCCTGCGCGACCATTTTAAGCTGCTCTCGCTCGATGGCTGCGGGCTCGCCAATCGCCCCGCCGCGGTCGGCGCCTCCGGAGCCATTCTGCACTACTTGCGGGACACGCAACGCGCGGCGCTTGATCATCTCGACCGCCCTACGTACTTCGACCGCGCCGATTTCATGGTGCTCGACGCCGTCACGGTCCGCAATCTCGAACTGGTCGAGCCGCTCTTCTCCGCCGACACCGGCGGCTTTGACGGCGCTGCTACGGTGTTGGCTGTCCTCGACCAGACTCAGACCGGCATGGGCGGCCGTCTCCTCCGCCAGCGCCTGCTCCGTCCCTCGATGAACTGTGCCGAAATCGAGCTGCGCCTCGAAGCCGTCGCCGAATTGTCGCAGCAAACCATCCTGCGCGCGGAGCTGCGCAAACAGCTCGCCGGCATCCTCGATATCGAGCGCCTGCTCGCCAAAGTGACGCTCGGCTCCGCGGGCCCTCGCGATTTACTCGCCCTCGGCCGCTCGCTTGAAAAAATTCCGGCTCTGAAGCGCTGCTTCGATACGCAGCAGGCCGCCCGCCTTCGCTCCATCCACGAGCGTCTCGACGAGCTCCCCGACGTAGCCAACCTCATTCTCGAAGCCATCGCCGACGAGCCGCCCCTCAACCTCGCCGACGGCGGCGCCATCCGCGCCGGTTTTCACGCCGAACTCGACGAACTGCGCGATCTCAGCCTGAACGGCCGCCAGTACATCGCCCAGATCGAAGCCCGCGAGCGCCAGCGCACCGGCATCCAATCCCTCAAGGTGCGCTTCAACAATGTGTTCGGTTACTACATCGAGATCACCAGGGCTAACCTGCACCTCGCACCCTCCGACTACGAGCGCAAGCAGACCCTCGCCAACGCCGAGCGTTTCACCACTCCCGAGCTGAAAGACTACGAACGCAAGGTCCTCGACGCCGAAGAGAAAATCCTCGCGCTCGAAAAGGAACTTTTCAGCGATGTCCGTAAGCGCGCCGCCGCGCAAGCGCAGCGCATCCGCGCCACCGCCGGCGGCGTCGCGGAACTGGACGTCACCGCGTCGCTCGCGCAGGTGGCCGCTGAGAACCGCTATCAGCGCCCCTCGTTTTCCGAGGGCGGCGAAATGCGCATCATGGCCGGCCGCCATCCGGTCATCGAGCGCCTTGCCGAGCGCGAATCCGGCCGCTTTATTCCCAACGACCTCTATCTCAACGACAGCTCCGACCTGATCGCCGTCATCACCGGCCCCAACATGGGCGGCAAATCCACCTACCTCCGCCAGGCTGCGCTCATCGCCATCCTTGCGCAGATGGGCTCGTTCGTTCCCGCCGGATCCGCGCGCCTGCCCATTATCGATCGTATCTTCACCCGCATCGGCGCATCCGACAACCTTTCGCGCGGCCGCTCCACTTTCATGGTCGAGATGACCGAGACCGCCGTCATCCTGAACACTGCTTCGCCGCGCAGCCTGATCGTCCTCGATGAAATCGGCCGCGGCACCGCTACGTTCGACGGCCTCGCTCTCGCCTGGGCCGTGGTCGAGCACATCCACAGCCACACCCGCGCCAAAACACTCTTTGCCACCCATTACCACGAACTCACCGATCTGGCCGAGCAGCTCGAAGGCGTGCGCAACCTGCGCGTCTCGGTTAAAGAAGCCGGCGACCACATCATCTTCCTGCGTAGAGTCGAGCCCGGTAAGGCCGACCGCAGCTATGGCATCGAGGTCGCGCGCCTTGCCGGGTTACCGCTGGCGGTGATCGAGCGTGCTCGCGAAGTTCTTAAGCTCCACGAGTCGAGCGAGCATGTAGTCACCGAAGAGCTGTCCAGAACGGAAACCGGCCCGCTGCAGATCCAGCTTTTCGAACCCGTGGGCTACGGCATCGCCGAGCGCATCCGCGCGCTCAACCTCGATGAATTGCGCCCCATCGAAGCGCTGCAGCTGCTCAGCGAATTGCAGAAGGAGTTGAAGCGCCCGTGAGAGTCGCGGGCGTCATGAGCGGCACATCGCTCGATGGCATCGATGTCGCCGTGGTCGAGATCCGCGGCCGCCGGATCCGGACAGTCGGCTTTCAATCGACTCCCTACCCCGAAACCACTCGCGCCGCGCTGCTCGGCCATCTCGACGCCGCCTCCATCTCGCGCCTCAACTTTTTTCTAGGTGAACTCTACGCGCGCGCCGTCCGGAAGGCAGTCCGCCGCTTCGGCCCGATCGCTCTGATCGGCTGTCACGGCCAGACCATTTACCACGAAGGCGGCCATCATACTCTGCAGATCGGCGAACCCGCCGTGGTCGCCGAGGCGCTCGGCGTTCCCGTGGTCTCGAATTTTCGCGCGCGCGACATCGCAGCCGGCGGAGAAGGCGCCCCGCTGGTCCCGTACGTCGATTATCTGCTCTTCCGCCATCCGCGCCGCGCCCGTATCGCCCTCAACATCGGCGGCATCGCCAACATCACGCTCATTCCGCCGGCAGCCGGCCCCCGCGATGTCATCGCCTTCGACACCGGTCCGGGCAACATGGTCATCGACGCTCTGGCGCGCGAATACACGCGCGGCCGGCTGAACTACGATCGTGATGCCAAAATCGCGTCATCCGGCCGCCTCAGTCCCAAGCTGCTTGACGAGTTGCTCGCCGATCCCTATTACCGCCGCAAGCCGCCCAAGAGCGCCGGACGCGAGCAGTACGGCGCCGAATTTGTCGCTCGCCTCAAGCGATCGAAACTCCCGCTTCGCAGCCTGATCGCCACCGCCACCGTCCTGACCGCTGCGACGATTGCGCATGCCGTGCGCCAGACCGGCACCGCGCCCGCCGACCTCATCGTCTCCGGCGGCGGCGTTCACAACCCGCTGATCATGGGTTACCTCGCGGCATTCCTGCCCGGCGCTAGCGTCGCCAGTTCCGCCCGCTTCGGCATCGATCCCGACGCCAAGGAAGCTATCGCCTTCGCCATCCTGGCGCACGAGACCTGGCGCCGCCGCCGTGCCAATCTGCCGTCTGCTACCGGCGCGAGGCGCGCAGTTCTCCTCGGTGATATCACTCCTTGAAAGTCGTTTAGCGGAAGCTCGGTTGGGCTTCTGTCGCGGGTTGCTTGGGAGTGGCCGGCCCGCCCACTCGCATCTCATCCCAGTTGTAGGCTAGTTCCTTCCCGCACTGCAGACAGGTTACATATGTCCCCAACCGCGCCGCGCCGGGAATTGGAGCGCCGTTGCTCTTCCGGGTTGGTGTGAGAGGAAACGTGGTCCGTTGGTGGGAACAGCCAAACAGGAAATTTAGAACGAGCTGCAACATGGTGTATGTAACCCCTTCACCAATTTAGATACAACAAGTAGAACTAAAGTTTCAGTTGGATGCCTCACAAATGTAAATGGAAAAGTAACGTTCTCAACACCAGCGAACAGTGAATTTCCTCGCCATTCAGGCGCAAATCTTAGCCGGCGAAGAGGATGGAAGCGATCGACTTTGCTATCAACTGCCCGTGAAACCGACCGTTTTCGATAAAAATTTCGTTCGTATGCATACCCGCCACAATCACACCCGCCAGGTATATTCCTTTACGTTCGCTCTCGAGGGTTTTTACGTCAGTACGCGGCCTAAGTGTTTGCGGCTCTAGTGTAATGCCGGTGGAATTCAAAAATTTCAGATCCGGCTGATACCCGATGAGGGCAAATACGAAGTCGTTTTTTAACGAAATTTCACCTTCCGGTGTGGCGACTCGGATCCAATCAATCCCGATCTCCGTGACGCGCGAGTGAAAGTACGCCGGAATCTCCTTGTTCTTGATCCGGTTTTCGATATTTGGCTTGATCCAATATTTCACCGAATTCGAAATCTCCCCGCCGCGATGAATGAGCGTGACGCGTGCGCCCGTCCACCATAGTTCGAGCGCTGCTATCGCCGCCGAATTCTTGGCGCCGATCACCGCCACGTCATGGTTGTAATACGGATGCGGTTCTTTGTAGTAGTGAATTACCTTGGGCAGATCTTCGCCGGGCACGTCAAGCATATTCGGAACGTCATAGTAACCCGTCGCCAGAACGATCTTCCTCGCCTCGTACACATGCTGGCAGCCGCGCCGGTCCGTCGTGAACACCTGGAAGCTCATGTCTTCGCCGGCAATCCGCTCCACGCGCTCGTATTGCCGGATGTCCAACCGGTAGTGCTGCGCCACTCGCCTGTAATATTTCAAGGCTTCGGTGCGGTTCGGCTTCTCGTTCAAGCTCGTCATTGGAATATTGCCGATTTCGAGAAGCTCCGGCGTGGTGAAGAAACTCATGTTGGTGGGGTAGTGGTAGAGCGAGTTCACCACGCAGCCCTTCTCGATCAGCACCGCCTTCACGCCGCGCTGCTGCAGTTCGATGCCGCACGCCAGCCCCGTCGGCCCCGCGCCTACCACCAAAGCGTCACAGGACTCCGTCACAGCTTGCTCTCAACATCCTGATACACACTCTGCAGAGCGCCTGCCAGCGCCGACGCGTCCTTGCCTCCGCCCTCGGCCATGTCCGGACGCCCGCCGCCCTTGCCGCCGGTCGCCTGCGCCACCGCGCCCACCAGTTTCCCAGCCTGCACTTTGCCCGTGAGGTCCTTCGTCACTGCCGCCACAATCGAGACGCTCGAATCTTCAGCCGACGCCAGCACCACTACCGCGCTCTTCCACTTGTTGCGCAGAGAATCCGCCACCGCCCGCATTTGCGCCCGGTCCATCCCATCCACCCGCGCCGCCACCACTTTGGCTTGCTTGATCGTGCGCGCCTGCGACTCGATATCCCCCACCGCCGATTGCGCCAGCTTGCCCTTCAACTGGTCGATTTGCTTCTCCAGCGATTTTTCATTCGCCAGCAGTTTTTCCACGTGCTCGATCAGTTCCGGCTCCGACGCCCGCACCATGTCCGCGATCCGCCGCAGCGAGTCCGTCGATTCCTGGTACTGTTTCAGCGCCGCCTCGCCCGTAATCGCCTCGATCCGCCGCACCCCCGCCGAGATGCTTCCTTCGTAGATAATTTTGCAAACCCCGATATCGCCCGTCCGCTGCACGTGCGTCCCGCCGCACAGCTCGCGGCTGAACCCGGGCACGTTCACCACGCGCACCTGCTCGCCGTATTTTTCGCCGAATAGCGCCATGGCTCCGGTGGCGATCGCCTGGTCGAGCGGCAGAATGTTTGTTTCCACGCCCGTGTTGCGCAGAATCTGCTCGTTCATGAGCCGCTCGACTTCCTCCAGCTCCGCGCGATCCATCGCCGCGTAGTGCGTGAAGTCGAAGCGCAGCCTCCCCGGCTCCACCACGCTCCCGGCCTGTTTAACGTGCGTTCCCAAAACCTGCCGCAGCGAAGCGTGCAGCAGATGCGTCGCCGTGTGATTCCGCCGCGTGGCGTCGCGCAGCGGTGTCGCCACCCGCGCCGCGAGCACGTCTCCCACCCGGATCGGCGCATGCGTCGTCACGCGGTGCACCGTCAATCCCGGCACGCCCGCAAACGCCGTCTCCACATCCGCCGCCTTCACTCCATCCGCCGCATACAATCCGCCGCGGTCGCCGACCTGCCCGCCCGCCTCCGCGTAGAACGGAGTCTGGTCAAACACCAGTTCCGCCTTCGTTCCCGCCGGAACTTCGTTCACCAGTTCCCGATTTACCAGCAGCCCGATCACCCGCGAGCTCGCTTCCAGCTCGCTGTATCCCAGGAACTTTGTGCGTCCGTGCTCCAGCAGCTTCTGATAAGCCGGAACCACCGCACCTTTTTCGGCGCCCTTCCAGCTCGCGCGCGCCCGCTCGCGCTGCTGCTCCATCTCGCGCGCGAAACCCTGATGATCGATCGCCAGGCCGCGCTCGCGCGCCATCTCCTCCTGCTCATCCAACGCCAGCCCGTAGGTGTCGTACAGCTTGAAGGAAACCCCGCCCGGAATCAGCCCGTCGCTGAGCGCCTGAATGGATTCCTGAAACACCTTCTCCGCCACCAGGAACGTCGTGGCGTACCGGTGCTCTTCGTCCTTCACCACGCGCGCCACCCGCTGCACGCTCTCCAGCAGCTCCGGATACGCCGGCTTCATCAGATCCGCCACAAAGCCCGTCAGTTTATACAGGAACGGCTCCTCCACGCCCACCAGCCGCGCGTTCCGCATCGCGCGCCGCATAATCTTGCGCAGCACATACCCGCGCCCGTCGTTCGACGGAAGCACGCCGTCATGAATCAGAAAAGTCGTCGCCCGCGCGTGATCCGCCGCGATCCGCAGCGATGTCTGGTACCGTTCTTCGTCCGACCGCGCCGGCCCGAACAGCTCCTGCGCCTTCATCATGATCGGGTGAATTAAATCGGTGTCGTAATTCGAGAGCTTTCCTTGCAGCACCGCCGCGATCCGCTCCAACCCCATGCCCGTATCGATCGAAGGCCGCGGCAGCGGCGTCAGTGTCCCCGCCGCGTCGCGATCGTACTGCATGAACACCAGGTTCCAGATCTCGACGAACCGCCCGCCCGCATCGCTCGGAAATTCCTCGCGCTCCCGCCCCGGCTCGGCCGCCGCCGGTCCCATGTCGTAATGAATTTCCGAGCACGGCCCGCAAGGCCCGGTTTCGCCCATCTGCCAGAAGTTATCTTTTTCGTCCAGCCGGAAAATCCGGCTCTTCGGCACACCGGCCACTTTCTGCCACAGCCGCTCCGCTTCATCATCCTCGCGAAACACGGTCACGTACAGTTTGTCTTTCGGAATTCCGTAATCCTTGGTGATCAGGTCCCATGCAAACTCGATCGCCTCGGCTTTGAAATAATCGCCAAACGAAAAATTGCCCAGCATCTCGAAAAACGTATGATGCCGCCGCGTATATCCGACGTTCTCCAGGTCATTATGCTTGCCGCCCGCGCGCACGCACTTTTGCGAGCTGGCCGCGCGCGAGTAATCGCGCTTTTCCAGCCCCAGGAAAACGTCCTTGAACTGGTTCATCCCCGCGTTCGTAAACAGCAGCGTCGGATCATTCGCCGGCAGCAATGACGAGCTCCGCACCACGCGATGCCCGCGGCCGGCAAAAAAGTCGAGAAAACGCTGCCTGATTTCGTGACCAGTCACACCTATTCCTTCCGAAAAATCAGCTGATATTTAATTGTAACGTGCACCTGTGCGGCAGACGATCGCCTCTCGTCGTCCGCCGGTTTTACCCCGCCAGCGCCTGCTCGAAGTCCGCCAGCAGATCCCGCCAGTCTTCGATCCCCACCGAAACCCGCACCAGCCCGTCGGTCACGCCCGATTCCGCCAGCTCCTGTTCGCTCATGCCCGAGTGCGTGGTCGTTTTGGGATGGCACACCAGCGTCTCCACGCCGCCCAGCGACACTGCATTCCGCGCAATCCGCACGCGCCGCAAAAACTCGAACGCGGCCTTCTTACCCTCATGAAAATCGATCGAAAACAGCGCCCCCGGGTACGCGCACTGCTTCTTGAAAATCCGGATCTGCTCCGCATCCTCGAACAGCGTCGGATAAATTACCCGGCTTAGCCGCTTGTGCCCGTGCAGCGCCTCCGCCACTCGCTGCGCGTTCTTGCTCTGCCGGTTCATGCGCAGCGCCACCGTCGGCAGCCGCCCGTCCAGCATCCAGCACTCGTCCGGCTGCAGAATGTTCCCGAACATCACGCGCCGGCTGCGGAGCGCGTGAATTTTTTCCGGATCGCGCGCCAGCGCCACCCCCGCCACCATGTCGCTGAACCCGGATAAATATTTCGTCGCCGAATACAGCACCAGGTCCGCGCCCAGATGCAGCGGATGCTGAAAGGTCGGCCCCAGAAACGTGTTGTCCACCATCACCACCGGTTTGTCCGGGTGCCGCCCCGCCGCCTCCGCCACCCGCTCGATGTCCGTCATCTTCATCGTCGGATTCGCCGGCGTCTCCAGATACACGATGCACAAGTTCTTCGCCGCTTGGATGGCGTGTTCAATTGCATGCCCGTCCCCGGACCGCACCGCCACGCCCTTTACCCCGAATGGCTCCAGAAAATTGTGGATCAGCCCCGTCGTGCCGCCATACAGCGGCGTCGTGTACACAATCGTCCCATGCGGCCGCGCGAACGTGAAGAACGCCGTCATGATCGCCGCCATTCCCGAGTTGAACACCGCCGCTTCGCGCGCTCCCATTTCCAGCGGCACCACCTGGTCTTCCAGAATCTCCGCGTTCGGGTGCGAAATCCGCGAGTAAATTAGGTCCGCCCGCTCGCCGTCGCGCGGCTGAATCTTCCCCAGCGTCATGGCGAACGCCCGTTCCGCCGCCTCGGGACTCGCAAACACGTAAGTGGAACTCCGAAACACCGCCGGCCGCGCCGACCCCACCGACAGGCTCGGATCGAACCCCCGCGTCAGCACCGCCGTTCGCGGCCGTACCTCCTCATGTTCGGGCATATGGTCTCCCCACCCCGAGTGTAGCGCCTGGCGAACTCGTATCGCCCTCTCATTGGTCATCAAATTGCCATTCCGATTCTGCGGAATTCGCATCTCCTTCCCGCCGCGCTCGCGCCCGGAGGACCGGTGAGTCGTCCAGACTCACTCTGGGGCATCCTGCCCGTGGGGGTCTTTCCAGTGCCTCGAATTCTCTTTCTCGCGGCATGGGGCGCCTGCCTCTGTGCCGCCCCATCCTTGCAGGTGCAGCGCCTCCTCCGTATCCCCGCGCAGCAAGGACAACAAGTCTCCAATTTGAAAACCGATTCGCAAGGCAATCTGATCGTCGCCGCTTTGATCGGCCCGTCCAAAGCAGCCTACGCGTACACCGCGATAAAAAAACTCGATTCCTCCGGCGCCGAATATTTTTCTCGTCTCCTGCCGTTTGTCGGCCGGGTCGCCCTCGGCATCGACAGCCACGATGACATATATATCGCCGGCGCCACCGCCATCCCCGGCGCATTTCCTTTCACCGCGAAGCTGACCACCGGTCCCGAAGGCGGCTTCCTCATGAAACTTCGCGGCCGCGACGGCACCATCGTCTACTCCACCTCATGGGGAGCCGGCGTTCAGCCGCTCGACCTCGTCATCGATAGCAGCGGCCAGATCCTTGTAACCGGCGCGGCGGTCTTCACCGGTCCCACGTTCCCCACCACCCCCGGCGCCTACGCCTCGCCCCTCGGTTTCATGAGCACGCCGGCGTATCTGCTGCGTTTCTCCGCGGCCGGCGACCAGCTGCTCTTCTCCGCCCGCTATGGAGGCCTTAACAAGGTGTGCCAAGGTTCCAACTGCATCGCCATCCGGTTCACTTCTCCCAGTCAGGTCCTGCTCGATGCCCAGGGCAACATCTGGCTCGCCGGGGCCACGAATACCACCGACCTGCCCCTCACCGCCGATGCCCTCAAGCCCACCTGCGGATGCGGCCTCTTTGCCGGCGACGGCTTCCTCGCCGAGTTCACCCCCGATGGCTCCCGTCTCCTCTATGCCACGTACCTGGGCACTTCCGAGCTCTTCACAGCGCTCGGCGGCGATGACAACCTCAAGGCGGCGATCTTTGACCGCGCGGGCCACATCTGGATGGCCGGCGCCACAACCGGTCCCGATCTTCCCGTCACCGCCAATGCCGCGCAGAAGCAATACTCCGGGATCGAGACCGGCTCCGACGGATTCCTGCTCGAATACGACCCCACCTCCCATCAGCTTCTTTATGCGACCTACTTCGGCAGCGGAGGCGGCAGCATCGACAACCTGATCACCGCCCCCGATGGAACCGTCTGGTTCTCCGGCCACGCGCCATCTTCATTGCCCGTGCCGGTATCTGGATTTACCCGCGGCGCCGATTTCCTCGCTGCGGTCGATCCAGTCGCTCATACCATTACCCTGCCCACACGCCTCGTCGATGGCAGCGCCGGTGCCGGCCTGGCGCCCACCCCCACAGGTGTTGCGATCGCCGGTCCCGCCAACGTCGCCGCATTGCTCGAGCGCGGCGCCGCTCCCTCCCTGCTCGCCGTCATCAACGCAGCCTCCACCATGGCGGCCGGCCGAGTCTCTCCCATCGAGATCGTGAGCCTCTACGGTATCTCCCTCGGCCCCGCCACGCCCGCCGCCGCCGACCTCACTTCCGGCCAAGCCCCCACGCAGCTCGCCGGCGTTCAGGTCCTGTTCGATGGCAAGCCCGCTCCCATCCTCTATGTGCAAAGCGACCAGATCAACGCCATCGTGCCCGTCCTGGTCTCGGGCGAAACGCGAGTCACCGTCATCAACGCCGCCGGCTCCTCGAATGACGCTCTGCTGGAGGTGGCGACGGCCACGCCCGAAGCCATCAAGAAAAACGCCCGCCTTTGGGCCGCGGCCCTCAACGAGGACGGCTCCATCAATAGTGATGTCAATCCGGCCCATCCCGGCAGCATCGTGCAGGTGTTTGCGACCGGCTTCGGTTTCCTCTCGCCCATCCCGGTCGACGGCCAGGTTCTGAACGCCCCGCTGCCTTCGCTAACTCGGCCGGTTGAAGTCAGTGTGTGGAATCCTTACAACCGTGCTCCGCTTGAAGTGCTCTATGCCGGTCCCGCACCCGCGCTCGTCGCCGGCGCGATCCAGGTGAATTTCCGTCTGCCTGCCCAGCCGCTGGGAGTTCCCGAGCCGCAGTTCATCTTCACCGTAGACGGCTGGCAAAGTGAACCCTTCGTGATCCTCGAATCCACCGGCCCGGCCCCTCAGTCGATGCGCAGGGCGGTCGCCGGATCGATCCTCATGGCTTGCCGGGCGGGAGCGTAGCATGCCAGCAGGGCGATGCAAGCCAGCAGCAGGGCTACGACGGCAAATGTGATTGGATCCGTCGCCGTGACCCCATACAAGAAAGACGCAAGCAGCTTCGTGAGAACCAGCGCACCGCCCACGCCTATCGCAATTCCCGCCAGCACGGGACGCGCCCCGCCGTCGATTACAAGCCACCAGATATTCCGCGGCTGTGCCCCCAAGGCCATGCGCAGCCCGATTTCGTTCGTTCGCAGCCGGACCGAGTAGCTCATCATCGCGTAGACCCCGATGGCCGCCAGGAGCAGGGCGAGGCCGGCAAACAAACCGAGCAGGAACGTGGACAGCCTGCGTGAGGCCACTGAATCGGACAGCAGATTCTCCAAAGTCATGACGTGGGAAATGGGCAAGCCCGGGTCAAACCGGTGGATCTCCGCAATCACCTCCTGTGCAACGTTGGAGGGGTCGAGCGCGGTTCTAACCACGGTGTAGCGCTCCCAGCCGACGGCGCCATAGGAATCCAGGGTCGGAGCCGCTTCGAGCCCGTACTGATGGACATTTCCTACCACGCCCACAACGGTGGTCCAGCAGGGCTTCGGCTCCAGCGAGCAAAAATCGAAGCGCTTTCCGAGCGCGGCGCCCCCGGGCCAGAATCGTTCGGCGAAAGCTTCGTTGACAACCACGTTCTGGCTGGCGTAATCATGCGCATCCAGCAGACGGCCCTGCCGCAGCGGAATGCCCATCACTGCGAAGTAGCCGGCGCTGATGCTCCGCGTTTCGGCCACCGGGCGCACGCCATCCGCGGGAAGGGGCTGGCCCTCCACCAGAAACCGCGATGCCGACCGCATCGACGTGCCGAGCGGCAGCACGCTGATGCCACCCGCCATCTGTACGCCCGGGAGTGCCTGGATCCTCTGCATCAACGCTTCGTACTTCAACGATTCCTGGCGCAAATACGCGAGCCGCTGTTCGGTGGTGAACTGGTTTTGCTCCGCGGGAGAAGGTTGCGGCCGGTCGACCTCCAGCGCGAGGACGTGGTCGAGCCGGAAGCCGGGATCGACCTCCATCACGTGCAGAAAGCTCCGGATCAGCAGGCCGGCGCCTGCGAGCAGGACGATGGCGAGGGCGATCTCGGAAACTATCAGGATGCGCCGGACGGCCTGCCTTCCGGGCGCCCCAGTCGCGCGGCCTCCTTCTTTTAACATGCTGTGCACGTCGAGCTTTGACATTTGAAGCGCCGGAATCAAGCCGCAGCCGGCGCCGGCGGCCAGGCTCAAGATTAAAGTGAAGGCCAGAACCCGGAGATTCAAGCCGGCATCCGCCATCCCCGCTAGATCACTCGGGCCGAGCGCACGAATGACGTGCAGCGCCGCTACGGCGAACAGGATACCGCAAGCTCCTCCCAGCAACGACAGCAGAACGCTTTCGGAGAGCATGTGGCTGAGCAGCCGGCGCCCGTTCGCGCCGAGCGCCACTCGCGCGGCCAGTTCGCGGTGGCGA
The DNA here is from genome assembly GCA_035295805.1 of Bryobacteraceae bacterium. GTDB lineage: Bacteria > Acidobacteriota > Terriglobia > Bryobacterales > Bryobacteraceae > PSRJ01. The sequence goes on from DATGII010000067.1 coordinate 25,370, forward strand.
GCCGCATTGCGGGTGAGGAGCAGGTTGATGAAGTTCGCGCACGCCACAAGCAGCACCAGGCCAACGGCGCCTGCGAGAATCAGCAGCCCCGTTCGCATTTTGCGCGCCCGAGGGTCTTGCAGCGGGCTCACGAACACGCCGAAATTCTTGTGCGTCTCGGGAAAGGCTTTCTGCTGTGCAGCATTTAGTGCCGCGAGTTCGGCTTGTGCCTGCTCGATGCGAACACCCGGCTTCAGGCGGCCGAGGATATTGAACTCATGAAACCGGTAGGGATCGGGGCCAGGATCGTACGCGCCGGTCGGCAGCCAGATATCGGTTGCCGGCCCCAGGCGCAGGTCGTCCGGCAGCACACCGGCGACCGCGTAGCCGCGCCCGTCGAGGGTAACCGTTCGGCCGACCACTCCCGGGTTGGAACCGAAGCGGCTTCGCCACAGGTGACTGCTGATCAGAACGGTCGCGGGCTGGCCCGGATTGTCCTCCTCGGGGGTGAATCTCCGGCCGGCAAGGGGAAGAACGCCCAGCATGGGAAACAAACTGGAAGTGGCGTATCTCATTTCCAGTCGCGCCGGCTCGCCGTCGCCCGTCAGGTTCAAGCCGCGAGGCGTATCGATATACGCCCCCATTTCGGCAAAGGTGCGCGAGCGCTTCCGGAACTCCTGAAAGTCGCCGGAGGAATTGGGCGCCTGCGGAAGCATCGGCGGATACGTGTTCCACAGTTGCACCAAGCGCGACGGATCGCGATAGGGAAGCGGCCGCAGAAGCACGCTCTCCACAACGCTGAAGATAGCCGTGTTCGCTCCGATCCCAAGCGTCAACGCCGCCACCGCGGCCAGGGAGAACGCCGGACTCTTGCGCAGCATTCGGCACGCGTACCGCAGGTCATTCCCAATGGTTCCCATCGTCGTTCCATTCGTCGCAGACGTCCACCGCTCTCTATAGTATGCTGCGGTTGTCTTGCAGTTCGGCCTGAAGAGGATTTTTTCTAAAATGGTGCCGTAACGCGGGCGACCTTGTCGCCGCTGTGCTTCCGGAATTGCACGAGCCCGTACACGAACGCGCCCACCGTGAGCGCTCCCGCCGCCGCCATCACCTCGCGCGCCGAGCTACCGCTCACCAGCCACGCGCACACACCCACCGCGGCCGCCGCAATCGCCAATCCTCCCGGCAGCCGGAACCCGCGTTCGCCCGAAACCTCCCTGCGCCTGCGCAGCACCGGCACCGCCAGGCACGTGCTGGCGTACATCAGGACCCGTGCCAGCGCGCTCAATGCCGCCAGTTTGGCGAATGCGCTGGACACCGCCAACACCCAGGCGACCGTCGCGTACGTCAGAATCGCGACCGCCGGCGTGCCGTACCGGGGATGCAGCCACGCCAATCGCGGCGGCAGCTGCCCGTCCCGGCCCATCGCGTACAGGATCCGCGACCCGGTAAACAGATTGGCGTGGTTCGTCCCCGCTGTCGAGAGCACCGCCCCCGCCGTCAGCATCAACCCGCCGGCCGGCCCCAGAAAACCCCGCGCCGCCGACGCCAGCGGCGTCTCGCTCGCGCCCAATCCGGGTAGCGCCGCAATCGCCACCACTTGAATCGTCAGGAACAGCACCACCACCAACCCCACCGAGCCGAGCAGCGCCGCTGGCACGCTTCGCTTGGGATGGATCACTTCCTCGCTCGGAATCGAAGCCGCTTCGAACCCGCCCAGCGCGAACATCAGCAACAGGCTCGCCTGTTGCAGCGGATACGCGCCCGGGATGGCTCCCACCGGCGCCGCATGCAGATGCAGCAGGAACAAGCCGGCCCCGCAGAAGATCACCAACGGCACCAGTTTCCCGACGGTGAAGACGTTGTTCACTACTTTGCCGGGCCGCACTCCAGCCAAATGCGTGGCCGTCAATCCGCCAATCATGATCGTAATCGCGGCCAACCGGCCAATGCCTTGCTGCATGCCCGGCCACAAGTAACCCAGATAGGAGGAGAACGTATTGCTGACCGCCGCCAGGGCCGTCAGCCGCGCCAGCAGGTACATCCACGCCACTTCAAAGCCCGCGAACGCGCCGAACGCCGTCACGGCGTACAAGTAAGGCCCGCCCGATGCTTCAAACTGGCTCCCCGCCTCGGCAAAACACAACGCGATAAACAGCACCGCAATTCCCGCGGTGAGGTAAGCCAGCGGGCTGGCCGCGCCGAGGAGTTGATCCACCGTTGCCGGCAGCGCAAAAATCCCGGCTCCGATCACCGTGTTGACCGAAAGCGCCGTCAGGCTCACCACGCCTACGGCTCGAACCGGCGCGATCCGGCAATGGCTGGCCATCGGCGCCGAGTCTATCATGCTCGGCGGGCCGCCGCTCCTACCCGCGCTTCGTTACAGTGAGCGTATGCAATACCGTCCTCTGGGGCGCACCGGCTGGAACGTGTCCGGCGTCAGCTTCGGCGCCTGGGCCATCGGCGCCGAATGGGGCGCCGTCATGGACAGCGAATCGCTCGCCGCCTTGCACCGCGCCGTCGATTGCGGCGTCAACTTCATCGATACCGCCGATGTCTATGGCATGGGCCGCAGCGAGCGCCTCGTCGCCCAGCTCCGCAGCGAGCGCAAAGACGAAATCATCGTCGCCACCAAGGCCGGCCGCCGCCTCGCGCCGCATACCGCCGGCGGCTACAACGCCAGCAATCTCGCCGCTTTCGTCGAAGATAGCCTTCGCAACCTCTCGACCGATTGCCTCGACCTGCTCCAGCTGCACTGCCCGCCGCCCGAGGTCTATTACCGCCCCGAGGTCTTCGCCGCGCTCGATGACCTCATACACGCCGGCAAGATCCGCTACTACGGCGTGAGCGTGGAAAAGGTGGAAGAGGCGCTCAAAGCCATCCAGTTTTCCAATGTGCAAACGGTTCAGATCATTTTTAATTGCTTCCGCCAGCGTCCGGCCGAGCTGTTCTTTGCCGAAGCACGCAAACGCCGGATAGGCATTCTCGCCCGGGTTCCGCTGGCCAGCGGCATGCTGACCGGAAAGCTCACCACCAGCTCGCAATTCGAATCCACCGACCACCGCAGCTTCAATCGGAACGGCGAGCGGTTCGATCGCGGCGAGACATTTTCCGGCGTGGACTACCAGTCCGCCCTCGAAGCCGTCGAAGAAATCCGGCGCGTTCTCCCCGCGGGCATGACCATGGCCCAGCTCGCCCTCCGCTGGATCCTGATGTTCGACGCCGTCTCCTGCGCGATCCCTGGCGGCAAGCACCCGGCTCAGGTCGCCGAGAACTGCGCCGCCGCCGATTTCTCCGCCCTGCCGCCCGAGACAATGGCGGCCGTCGAGGAGATCTACAACCGGCGGATCCGCGCGCTCGTCCACGACCGGTGGTAACCCGCCCCGAAAATATGATTCCGATGACGGTTTTTGTCCCGCCTTTTCGGAATTGTTAGTGAAAGACCACTACCTGAGAAGAGGGCACATTTATGAGACTCACACAACTCCACTTTGCGATTTCCGGTCTGACCTGGGCGGCGATTTCTTTAATAGCGGCGGAGCAGCCGCAGATCTCGATCCTCACCATAGAAACAGATAACGTGGTGACCTATGTCGGGGATGTAACCGATGCGTCCAAGGTCGCTCTCACCGCGGGCTTGACGACCCCCGCCGCAACCCGCGCGTTCACGGAATCCATTACCATCGGCGACGTCGTGAAGGTGAATGGCAGGCCCGCCAAGGGATTGTGGAGTTCCCGGGGGTACGCGATGGGATTCAGTCCAACAGCGGCCGCCGGCTTTGCCATTGCCGATGTCCAGAATAGTTTGGGAGAGTGCCGGTGGGAGATCCAGTCAGCCGATGGCAAGCTGGTGGGCCGCTTCGTCGAAGGCGGGCTGGCGCCACACCAGCTTACCGGCGGAAGCGGTATCTTCTTCGGGGCGCAAGGACAGCAGTCCACGGTTCAGACAGTCACGGCGCCCCGGCGGGCCTCGATGACCGAGGACCCATCCCTGCGCCGCTCCCTCGGAGGCGGAGTGCTGGTCCACACCTTTCACGTGGCGCCGGCGTATCCGCCGGCCGTCGCCCCGCAGCCGGACAACAGCCCGGCCGTCTTTCACAGCGCGAATTTCGCGCCCGTAACCGACGCCAATCCGGCGCACCCGGGAGAAACGTTGACCATTCAGGCTATGAATCTCGGATTGACGATTCCCGCCGTCGATCCCGGAACACCATTCAACGCCCCGGCCTACAACTGGATGACGGCTCCGGCCGAGGTGCTGGTGAACGGCCAGGCCGTGGACGCTTTCGATACCCTTGGCTGGCCCGGGCTAGTCAATCTGTATCGAGTGGATTTTGTTATGCCCTCCGGCACAGCGGCCGGGAGTGCCGGTCTGCAAATCAGGGTGTCCGGTATTGCCGGCCCGGCGGTGAAAATCTCCGTGAAGTGACAGGCATTTCTTCCGGATTGAAGCTTCACCGAACCGGAATCCGGTACAGGTTGCGCTGCGTCGCTTCCCTTGAAAATGCATAGACATCCCTGGACAGACCAGGCGCAACATCAAAAAAATCGATGACGCGCGCGCCGGGCGATTGGGATATCTCGGCTGCCGATTGAAACCCTTGCGGCGGCAGCCCCGGAAACACTTGCCCGGCTGCCACGGGAAGGACGAACGTCTTTCCGCTGCTGCCGCCGAAAAAAGGCGTATCTGTCGTCAATATGAACATCAGCTTGCCATCTTGTGACCACTTCACATTTGCATCATCGAGCCGATCCTCGGCATGCGGCGCGATGATCCGGACTCGCGGCTTGCCGCGAAGCGAGAGGGCCATCACGGCGCTCGGCACGTCCCCTTCGGGGGCTCTCACCACCAGCCATTGGAAATCCGGCGAAATCCCCTGGATCCCGGCAATGGGTTTTTCGCTCACCTTTTGCAGTCCCGTTCCATCGAGTTTCGCGCGGTACGGGAAGGCGAGGTCTCCCTCATACTTACGGAAGAATACCTCGCCAGGCATCCCGAAACGCGGGTTGTCTCCTTCTATATTCGGAATCGGAGCAGGGGCCGTTTGCCGGTCCAGCGGGACGACCCACAGGCGGCGATGACCTGTGCGGTCGAGCTCCGCTGCGATAAGCCGGCGGCCATCCCGGGAGATGTCGTACGCCATCGCGTTTCCGCCGGCGATCGAAACGCCCGGCAGCAAAGGCTCGCTCGTTCCGGTGGCCAGATCCGCGATCCATAGTTCGCTCGAGTCTGTGGGCAATGCTCCTTTGAGAATCCGGTAGCCGAGCTTCCTGCCATCCGGCGTGAACTGCGGATCGTATGCAAAGCCTTCGAGCGAAACCTGCCGGTCTCCTTCCGCGCCATGTATCCAGACCGCCCTTTGTTTCAAAGCAACGGCCGTTACGAAGGAACGTCCGTCGGGAGCCATGGCGATGCCGTCTTCCTCAGTAGGACCCGATGTGATCTGTTCGAGCCGGCCATCGGGAAATCGCTGCCGCCATGTATGAAAGCTTCCGCCGGCGCTGGAACTCAGATACATCCACTTACCGTCCGGCGACCATGCCGCGAACGTGCACGCGGCGCCCGGTGGACCTATCTCGCGCGGCAGTGCTGTGCCATCCAAAGCGATCAGATGGCAGGGCTGAAACACCCCTCGATCCATCTGTACCGCCAGCGCCCACTTCCCATCCGGTGACACATTCGAGCGGTGCACCATACTACGCACGTTCGCAGGTGCGTAGATATCTCTGGCCTCGCTCCGGTTCTCCCGCGCCGCCACTAAAGCCATGTGGATGTCGTTGTTCTTGATTTCGGAAAACAAAATTTGGTTCTTGCCGAACCAGGTCAGGCCGGACGCATTCTCCAGCCAAGACCGGCTTTGGCCGTTGAATACCGGCACTGTCCACGTGTCCCAGTTGTTTCCCGAAGTGACCGTGTACGCAATTCGCGAACCGTCAGGCGAAAACACCGGACTCATCTTCAGATTGCTGTCGTGCGTTAGTTGCACTGCTTCGCCGTCGGGAAGCATTTTGACGTAAATCTGTCCAGCCGTGGCGAATGTCCGCTCGCCGCGAACAAACGTCAGCATGCGGCCATCCGGGGAGAGAGCCGGCTGTCCCGCCGAATCCGGGAATTTTGTCAACTGGACCCATTGGTCAGGGCTCGCCGGCCGGCCCGGGCTCAGCAGCCAGAGCGCGGTTCCGATCGCAAAAACCACAGCTGCAGCGGTTCCGGCGGTCAACGGCCAACTTTGTCTGTTCCGCCGCGCTTCGTCGAGCGCGCGGCGCACCTCCCCGATGTCTTGGATGCGCCGCGCGGCATCCCTTTCTAAACAGCGAGCCAACAGCTCGCGCAGTCGCGCTGGAGTCTTCGGCGGCAGTGCCGTCCAATCCGGCTCACGCTCCAGAATCGCAGTCAGCGTATCTTGTAGCGTCTCCCCGCGGAATGCCCGCTTGCCCGTCAGCAACTCGTACAATAAGCACCCGAACGCCCAGATGTCTGTTCTCTGGTCGACATCGCTCGCACGCACTTGCTCCGGACTCATGTACGGCGGCGTGCCGGTGATCTGGCCGGCGGCCGTCTCTAGCATTGTTGCCGTGACCTCTGGCGATACCTGCTCGGCTTCCTGCGCATTCGAAACGGCTTTCGCAAGACCGAAATCCAAAACCTTCACCCGCCCCTGCGCCGTCACTTTGACGTTGGCCGGCTTCAAATCCCGATGCACGATCCCCTTGGCGTGCGCGGCTTCCAGGGCTTCCGCCACTTGGCCGGCGTAGTCCAGAGCCTGTTCTACCGGAACCGGCCCCGACAGGGTTTCGCCTTCCACCAACTCCAGCACAAGGCATGTCGCGTCGTCCGACTCTTCCAGGCCGTAAATTGCCGCTATGTTGGAGTGGTTCAGGGAGGCCAATGTGCGCGCTTCCCGCCGGAAGCGCGCCAACCGTTCCGGGTCGCGGGCAAACGTGCCCGGCAAGGTCTTCAGGGCTACGTCGCGGCCGAGTTTATTGTCATGGGCCCGGTACACCTCGCCCATGCCGCCGGCACCCAAAAGCGATAAGACTTGATAAGAGCCGAACCGGCGGCCCAGCAGCACCGTCGCCGTCGGCTCCGGCTGGCTCATTTCTAGAAAACTCCCCGCCTGTTCGTCCCTGCGGAGCAACGATTCGACCTCGCGCCGCAGTTCGGCGTCGTTGCCGCAGGCGCCTTCCAGGAACTCGGCGCGCGCTTCCGGATCACGCGTCCGCGCCGCGAAGTACAGCGTCTCGATCTGCTGCCAGTGCCCGGGATTCATTGGCTGGTATCTTGCCAATCTTACTGCAATCTCGACCGCCTTTGCTGCGGGTCCGGGCGCGCGAAGCAAAGGGCTTTTCCGGGTTGTTAAGATCGACAGAGCAGCATGAACCCGGATAAACCTGAAGATATTACACAAATGCTCGCCGCCTGGAATCGGGGCGACGAGAGGGCATTGGCTGAGGTGATTCCGCTGGTCTACCATGACCTCCGCTTGTTGGCCCGCAAGCACATCGCACGATCGCCGGTACGGAGCGTTTACTCCGGAACTCTGGTCCACGAGGCATATATCAGATTGATCCAGGCGCGCGGAATTCGCTGCGAAAGCCGGGCCCATTTCTTTGCCTTATGCTCGCAAATGATTCGCCGCATTCTAGTGGACCATTGCCGCCGCCACGGAGCGGCGAAGCGCGGTGCCGGCCTACAGATTTCGCTCGAAGAAGCGGTTCTGGGCAGCAAAGCGCGGGGCGTCGAACTGGAAGCGCTCGATGACGCGCTCACCGCGCTTGCCAAGATCGATCCCCGGAAGGCTCGCGTCGTCGAGCTCCGTTTTTTCGGAGGCCTCGGCGCGGCCGAAACCGCCGAAGTGCTCGAGATTTCCGAAGAGACCGTCACTCGGGATTGGCGCGTGGCCCGAACCTGGCTGTTCCGCGAGCTAGCCCGAAAAAAGGGCGATTAGCGGCCAAGTGCCGCTTTGCCATCCCGAGCTGATCGTTCGACTGGGGCAGCGCCGCCCAAATGCCTCCAAAACATTTTCTCCCGGCGTGACGGCTTGCGACTCCGATCTGCGGATTAGGGTGTAGGAGAGATTGACTAGTGCCGTGCGGTATTTGCGCTCCGATCTCTCGTCGAGAACAGAGTCGTGATGACCCTTACTGGGTCTTGTCCGATATGAGGAGGAAGAAATGCGAAACGTTTACCTGTTTGGCCCCAGCCTGCCTGTCCTGGCGATAAGCGCCTTCTTGTTGGCGCCGGGAATCGGTCGCGGCGATTCCGGATCGTATCTGATTACCGGCGGTTTCACCACTTTCACCGGTAATGTGGATGGCAGCAACGCGCCGAATTACATACGAGCGCTTCCTGTCACTCCGGGCTTTGTGGGCTGCACCGCGGTAGACTGCTCGAACCAGCTCCTGTCCTTCGAGCAGATCTGTCCGGACGCGGGTTGTACTGCCGCTTCCGGCGTTGCGACGGATGTGCCAATCACCTATGGGAACGCGCCGAGCAACAGGCTGACCTTCGAAGCCTTTAGCTGCCCGCCGGGCGTGAGTCCCATCTGCACGAATACCGCGAACGAACTCGATTTTATTCCGAACCAAAATCCAGCCTTGCTCAGTTTCAACGATCCTGGAGGCAGTCTGATTGGCAGCCTCACCTTCACGAACGGCGTTTGGACCGGAGATGCGGATTTTGGGATCACCATCACGGCGACCGACGTCCTAGCACCCCATAATAGCTACAACTATACCGGGATCCTCCATATGAGTGTGACCCCGACTGACCCGCATCATTCCCCCGAAGCAAATGCCGATTACGTTTATTTTGAGAACGTTACGGGTAAGCCGTTGGATAATGTCACCACCGGCGTAGCGATCGGCAGTTTCCGAGTATATGAACTTTTCGATAGTCCAACCGGCAGCAATACCGCGACCGTCAATCTTTATGCGTCGCTTGGTTCGCTGGATCTGACTCGCCTTGCAGACGTGACGGGCGACGGATTTCTGGACGTCTCCACAACCAATGATTTGGGCGGTCCACCACCCGCCGGCGGTACTCCGTTGCCGGAACCCGGCTCCCTTCTTACGCTCCTAACGACTGCCGGATGCCTTGTGGCCGGAGTGCGGCGTAAGCATTCTCTGGAGACCCGACCCTAGCTTGGTAAACCGGCGCGGAACTATTCGTGCCACGTTTGCGTACTCTTCTCGGGAGGCCGATATGTTCTGTACTCAATGCGGCACGGCTTTGGATGCTCCGGACCGGTTCTGCCGGCAATGCGGTCACGCCACCGGCGTCGGCGGCGCGCCGCGTCCCGAGTTCCACACGTTGACCCGCGATATGCAGAACAAGAAAATCGCCGGCGTCTGCGCCGGCTTCGCCCGCTATTTCGATGTGGACGTCACTCTCATACGCGTCATCTGGCTGGCGCTCGCGTTCTGCACCGGAGTCGGTTTCATTGCGTACGTGGTCGCCTGGGTCGCCATGCCCAAGCAGCAGCCGCCCGCATCGTACCCGGCAACCGAGTACGTCTCGCAGCACTCTTAATCCGCAGTTGCAGCGCCGCCAGTTGCCGCGCCGCCTTGTTTTGGCTCGCGCGGTGGCATATGATGGCACTCCACTGAAGCGGTGAGAGTGCCATGAAGAGGATCCTCTCGATCGATGGCGGCGGTATCCGCGGCATCATCCCTGCCTCCACTTTGGTCAAGCTCGAGCAGCAGCTCGGCAAACCGGTTCGCGAGTGTTTCGATTTCCTGGCCGGCACTTCCACCGGCGCCCTCATCGCGGCGGCCGCCGCGGCCGGTGTCCCCGCCACCCGCATCCTCAATATTTACGTGCAGCGCGCCCAGGAAATTTTCACGCCGCCGAAAATCATCGCCAAGCCCAAGCAACTCGTCACCGGGTATATGTATGACCCCGACAACATCCGAAAAGTGCTCGTCAGCGAATTCGGCGCGGCCGCCAAATGGGTGCTAAACGATGCGCCGGTGCGCCTGCTGCTCACTGCCAAAGGCATCGACACCCACCCCTGGTATTTCGTCCGCGACACCGGCAAGAACGCCGGCACCACCGGAAAGCTGGGGCTGGTGGACTGCGCCGTTGCCAGCGCCGCCGCGCCCACTTACTTCAAACCATGGACCATGAATGTCGCGGGCGCCCCCACCGTCATGGTGGATGGCGGCGTTGGCGTGACCGGCAATCCGGTGTACCAGGCCTGTGTCGAAGCTTTTTACTATGACGACTTCGCGCCCGCCGACACGCGCGTCGTTTCTCTCGGAACCGGTTTTTACCCCCCGGGCAACAACGTGCCGTCCGGCCTGCTGGGCTGGCTGCACTGGACCGTCGGCGCCTTGATCGACGCGCCCGAAGATCAGCAGATCGATATCGTCAACCGCCACTTTCCCGGTTTGATGCAACGGTTCGATTGGAAACTGCCGCAGGCCATCGACATGGCGGATACCGGCAATATTCCGCAATTGGCTCAAATCGGCCGGCAAGCCGCGGATGCCATGGATTGGACCGCTATTCTCGCGGCATAGTCGCGCGCGGTGACAAGCGACGCAAATTGCCTGCAGTGCTTAGATTCCGAACGAGATAACTCCCTCTTTTACCGTCCCTCGTAGCCCCCTTTTTTGTGCCCCGGAACGATAATGAAGTCGGCAGTGGGCGTTGCTGTTCCCTGGAGGGGGCGCGCCCGCCACGATCCCAGCGGTTTCCGGCCTTGCAACTCGTGTGATTGCTTCATTCCCGACACCGGAAGCCGCTGGGATCCCAGCGGCTATGCAAATTCTCAACGAATCGGCGCCATTGACTGGAGACGTCAATGCGCCCCTCGATCTCGGCGCTTGGATCGGCAAAAGTCAGACCTTCGGCCTCATTTCCAACCGATGCTCGGCCGCACAGGCCGAATGCTTGCAGCACCTGCGTGAGAGCCGCGCGTATCAGTCGCTGGGCCTTTCCTGGGACCAGTTCTGCCCGCAGCACCTGGGCATCAGTCGGGCGTGGGCGGACGACCTGATCAGCCGATTGGAGGAATTTGGTCCCGGATTTTTCCAACTTTCGCAGATCGCCCCGGTTTCGCCCGAATCCTACCGGCTGCTGGCGCCGGCCATTTCGGATCAGGGAATCGAAATCGACGGCGAGTCTATCGCCATCACACCGGAGAACGCGCCGCGCATCCGCCGCGCGATTGTTGATTTACGCGCCGATCTCCGCCGCGCCCGTCAGAATATCAAGGATCCGGACGTCACCGTGCTGCAGAACCGCTTCGACAACTGGTTCGATCAGCTTTCCTCGTTCCATCCCAGCCCGCTCGATGCGGGCTCGTGCGCCGCCCGCCGCGGCCTGATCACGTATTGCCGCCACAAGCTGGACCGTCTCGCCACCCAGTAGCGCCGGCGCGCTACAGAAACGCCATCGTCTTGACGCCCGAGATGTCGAAGCGTTTCCGGCAGCGCAGGTTCTTGCATGCCACTTTATCATCGAGCAGCACCATGTAGCTTTGCGCTTTTTGGAATTTCGCGCGGTCGCGCTCGTCGGCCCCCGGTGGGAGCCGATCCTTCTTCTTCCGCACCATCCAGCGCAGTTCGTAGCTTTCGCTGCTCCGGCAGAACGGGCAATTCAACGTGGCCGCTTTGGTGGTCGGCGATTCGCTGTAAAAGGCGCGCTCGTCCATGGCTGTTCGTGCGGCTAGCGGTCCGCCATCGCAATCCAGGTCTGGCCGTCCGGATTGCCTTTGTATTCGGCCCGCGGCCGGATCAGGCGGTTGTTGTGATATTGCTCCAGCACGTGCGCCGTCCAGCCGGACATCCGGCTCACCGCGAAAACCGGCGTGAACAGATCGTCCGGAATCCCCAGCGAATAGTACGTTGAAGCCGAATAGAAATCCACATTCGGATTCAACCCCTTCACCGAACGCACGGCTTCCTCGATCGCCTTCGACAACCGGTACAGTCTTTCCTGCCCCGTGCGCTTGCCGAGTTCCTCGGAAAGCACGCGCAGGTGCGTGGCGCGCGGATCTTCAGTGCGGTACACGCGGTGGCCAAAGCCCGGAATCTTCACTTTGCGCGCCAGCGTGTCCTTGACGCGGCCCACGGCCTCGTCCTCGCCGTGCAATTCCAGCAGCCAGTGAATCACTTCCTGGTTCGCGCCGCCGTGCAGCGGGCCTTTCAACGCCCCGATCCCGGAGGTGATCGAAGAATAAATATCCGAAAGCGTGGCCGCGGTCACCCGCGCCGCGAACGTGGAAGCATTCAGTTCGTGATCGGCGTGCAGCGTCAGCGCCACATCGAAGGCGCGCTCCATCACGTCGTCGGGTCTTTTGCCCGTCAGCGTGTACAGGAAGTTCGCCGCGAACCCGAGATTCGGATCGCCTTCCAGGACCGGCTTGCCGCTGCGCAGCCGGTCGAAGGTCGTCACAATGGTCGCGGTCTTCGCCATCAAGCGGACAGCCTTGCGATGATTGGCTTCCGTTGACATGTCGCCGGCTTCGGCGTCGTGCAGGCTGAGCATCGATACGGCGGTCCGCAGCATGTCCATGGTGTTGGACTTGGGAACGCTTTTCAGAAAATCAATGACGGCGCCGGGCAGGGTGCGCTCGCGGATCAGGTCCTTGTTCAGCTGATCGTATTCACTCCGCTTCGGAAGGTGTCCGTACCAGAGCAGATAAATGACTTCCTCGAAATTGGCGTTCTGTGCCAGCGTATGGATGTTGTATCCGCGATAACTGAGGATGCCCTGGTATCCATCGATGTAACAAATTTCCGATTCGCCGGCGATGACGCCTTCCAGACCTGCCATTGTCGTTCCCATGTTTTTCGCTCGTCCTCTTCTTCGCTCGCTCTCAAAAGGCTTAGTTTCGCACGCTCAGGACCCTTCCGGAGGAACAGGCCGGCCGTGCAAACGAAACTTGATATTCCGCCAAAAATCGTGAATGCGGTTCCCTTGCGGGCACCGCTCAAACGGCGGGAAACCCAGGATTTTCGTGTCCCGCTCGACCCATAATTTTTTGTCGCCCGCTTTACCGGCGTCCACCTCGACGATCACACCCGAGCCGCAAGACTCGGTGTCCAGCACATCGATTTCGTTGACGGGCGCCTGGCTCGGGCCCCAGTCTTTCAGAAATTCGGTTTCGTTGTAATCGCGGCACGGCTTGGCGTCCGTGCAGCCCCACAGCGCGTACGCCTCCTTGTAATTGTGCGCCTGCAGGAGTTCAAAGAAGCGCCGGGCCTGGCGCTCCTCGGGAAAATTGCGGAAAAACAGGTACCCCAGGCCGCCGATAATCAACGCGGCCGCCACGGCTACGAGTACGGTTTTGGTGATCTTTTCGCGACGCTCTTCCCCCGCACCATAGTTTTCCAGGTAGCCGGCCATTTGCCTTTCCGAGAATTACTTCGCCGGATATGCCTTGTCGTACTCGGTGACCGCGTCGGCCGTGATTTCCATCGCCGGCTTGAAATACACGATGTTGTTGACGTCGACCACCGCGTCGTAGCCTTTCTCTTCGGCGATCTTTTTCACAACCCCGATCATCTTCTGCGTGCTCTTCGATAGGATCTCATTGCGCTCGCGGTCCACGTCCGCCTGCAAATCTTCCTGCAACCGCTGCAGGTCGCGCTGCTTGCGCTGCCCCTGCGCGTTCAGATCGGCTTCGGCGGCCGGCGAGAGCTTCCCGCTGCCGCTCTGCAGTTGCTGCGAGATATTCGCGATATCCTTTTGCAACTGATCGATCTGGTTGGCGCGCGGCTTGAACTTGGCCTCCAGCTCCGCCGATGCTTTCTTGATCTCCGCTGACCCCAGCACGGCCTGTTGCAGATTGATCACTGCGATCTTGTTCTGGGCAGACGCCAACGCGCCGCTCGCGCACAGCGCCAAGGCCGTCGCAACAAACCGGAGTCCTATCCGTAAACTCATGAAACTACTCCTGCTTACTGGTTGAACTGATATTTGTAGTGTAGCACCGGATGGAAGCGCTCGTCTTCGTCCGTTTCACTTCATTCGGCGAACATTTCCGAAAGAACGCGTCCCGCCGAGCCGCTTGGCGTTTCGATTTCCAGAATCGCCGCCAGCGTCGGCGCGATGTCGTTCACCACCACCGGCTCATAATACCGGCCGGGCTTGATGCCCTGCCCCATGAAGATCACCGGCACATGCGTATCGTAATCGAACACGGTCCCGTGCGTCGCGCCGCCCTGCGTGAAAATCCAGTAAGGCTCGAGCAGGATTTCCAGATCGCCGCTGCGCCGGGGGTAAAAACCGTTCTCCACGCGCCGGCTGACTGCATCGGGCTGCACCGCCCCGGCGGCCAGTTGCTCGCGGGTGTAGACGCGGAACACGTGCGGAATCTGCCGGACGGCCTCCGCGGCGGTACGATCGACTTCCGCCGGATCGAGCTTTTTCTCCGCGATGAGATCGCGATTGAAGTACAGCGAGTGCTCCGAGCCGCTCAGGATCCATTTTCCGTCGCCGTATTTCCTGGCGAGCGCCTCCTGCGCGGTGCGATTGAAGATGCCGGCCGGCGGCCGGCCTCCCGGCATGCGGCGCGCCGCGTTCACTTCGGGCGTGGGCGCCACGCCGTGATCGGCGGTCAGGACCACCAGCACGTTTCCGGCGCCGGCCGCGCGATCGGCGGCTGCCAGCAGATCGCCTAAAACCTTGTCCGTGCGAATCGATACTTCGCGAACCTCCGGTGCATCCGGGCCTACCTGGTGGCCGACGTAATCGTTGGAGGAGAAACTAACGGCCAGCACGTCGGTCTCGTCGTGCTTTCCCAACTGCTCGGCTTCCAATGCCCGCTCCGCGAACGCGGCCACCAGATCGTTTCCGAACGGGCTGGCGGCGAGCGCGGCGTTTAACTCCTTCGCCTCGGACGGCATCTTGTGATTAAGCCAGGTGGCGCCCGCAAACCGCGCCGCCGGATGGCTGTCATTGAACGATTTCACCCATCCCGGCAGCTCCGCAACATAAAACGTGCTGCTCACGAAATTGCCCGACGTGTTGTCAAACCAGTAGGCGCCGTTGGCCATGTGGCCGGCCGGCAGGATCGCGGAACGGTCCTTCAAGGAAACACCGATCACTTTGGATTTGCCGCCGTCCGCAATTTTGAGCTCATCGCCGACGGTGCTGACGAGCAGGCGACGGGGCGACGATCCCGCGCCGCCGCGACCGCCCACGATCTGTGTCTGGGCATCGGAGACGCTGGTCACCTCGCGGCCCTCGTCGCGGTCGTACCAGTCGTTACCGATGATGCCGCTCACCGATAGCGGCGCCCCCGAGAGAAACGTGCTGTGGCCGGCCGCGGTAACCGTCGGGAAGTGGTTATATTGCGCGTCGCTAAACACGGCGCCTCGCGTGAGCAGTTGGTTCAGCCCGGCCGTGTAGTCGCTGCGAAACCGCGTGAGGTAGTCATACCGGAACTGGTCGATGACAACGGCCAGGACGAGTTTCGGCTTTTTCGGCGCCGCGCCCGCAAGGCTGATCAGTGCGAACAGGCACGCGAGGAGCTTACGCATGGTTCGCCCCTCAGCGTACCACGAGCAGTAGGTCCGATCGGTTGCGATTCGGTGAATTCGCGTTACTTCGAGGGGGCCGGAGCAGAGGGTTTGCTGTCGCTCTTCGACTCAGACTTGGACTCAGACTTGGACTCGGACTTCGAGTCCGCCTTGGATTCGGTCTTGGTCTTGGAGTCCGGAGCGGTCGAGCCTTTCCCGTTTTTGCCGTAATCGGTTACGTACCAGCCGGAGCCTTTAAACTGCAGAGCCGGCGCCGAAATCAGGCGCTCAACGGCGCCCCCGCAATTCTCGTGAGTGGTAAGCGGCTCATCGGAGAACTTCTGCATCACTTCGAACGTCTGGCCGCAGCGTTGACAGGAATACTCGTACAGAGGCATAACCCAGAAATCTATCTAAATTATAGCAGGTTAACCGTGAATTTTCCCGCGTGGAACCGCTAACCTTCCCGAGGTGAGAATCGTCTTAACGGTTAGAATGAAACGAAAGGTTTTCGCAGTCGGATTTCTGGCAACCGCGCTCGCCGCAGTGGGGTTTGTGCCGTCCTGCTACGACCATTTCGTGACTTCCCGGCAGAGTTTCCAACAATATTTCGAAGCGTTGAACCCCAAAGGAAACTCGTTAAATCCGGTGGAGCGCTTCGTGTTCAGCCTCGTCTTAGCGAACTCGGAGAGCGCTCCGAACCGGAAATAGCCGGTTACTGCTTCTTAGCCGCGCTGCGGCGGGCGCCGCCCCGGCGCGCGGGAGCGGCCGCGCAGGGCTCGGTTTCCACACCTTCCAGACTGGCTTTTTCGGTATCCATCGTCAGGTTGAACGGGTCTTTGGTGAACGCGCTCGGCACACCCTTGAACTGAATCTGGTCGCCGGTCTTAGGCTTGCCGGTAAGAGCGGAATCCAGCTTGAGGGTCACTTCGGGATGCGTGGCGTCGGAAAGAGCGACGACCAGTTCCTTCGACCGGCAGGCAGGCTTGGCGTCGACCAGTGTGCCTTTCAGCTTGGGGACATCGGCGTTCTTGACGTCGGACTCGAAATACTGTTCGCCGTTGGCATCGGCCAGATGGCTCTTGATTCCCATCCAGAGCGCGAGTTGCGGATTCTTCTCGCGAAACTCTTCTTCTTTCCTGGCGGAGATCTCGGCTGCGGTTTCCAGCTTGAAGCCGGCCGGCGGCAAGGGAGACATCAAAGCGAGGGCTTTGAGCTGCTTCAATCCTTCGTCATCGGCGCCGTGGTAGGAAGTGTAGATCTTGTTGAGGTACGCATCCACCTGGGGGCGCGTCTGAGGCGCGAGGCCGCCCTTGGCCGGATCCATCGCCACAGCGCGCGCAATTTCGTAAATCGCCTGCGGGAACTTGTCCGGGTTGCGTTGGGCCACCAGCACCGAGCCCAACCGATAGGCGATATCGCCGCTATCGGGGTACTGCTGCAGGGCCTTGGTGTACGCCGCCTCCGCCGCCACGTAATCTTTCTTCTGCTCGGCGTCGGCGCCCGGCTTCATCGTGATGTACATGAGGGTGTCTTTGGCGAGCTTCTCGACTCCCGGCCGCGCCTGTTTCCACGCATCTTCATTGACGCTGGCCGGCTTGAGTGAATCCAGGTTGTCGAGCAGCGTCTGCGCCGCCTTCTGCCCCTCCGCGAGCTGATCGGGCGTGGCGTTCGGGAGGTTTCTGACGTTCGCCGTAATCAGGCTGAGCGCGGCAAAGCTCTTCGGATCTTTCGCCAAAATCTTCGCGCCCATGTCGAGAACCTTGGCGGGCTGGTTCAGATCGCTATAGAAGCGGAGCTGCTCCTCCTGGTAATCGCTCTCGGGATATTTTTCGACCCACTGATTGAGATATTGCAGCTTCTTGGCCGGATCGGTTTCCTTGGTGTAGGCGGTGAACAGATCGTATTCACCCTGGTCTTTAACCTTTTTCTGTTTCTCCTGGGCGTACGTGCGGACCGGCGTCACCGTACTCACCAATGCGGCGATCAAGGCCCCCCATACCAGCGCGGGAAGCAGCCCCGCGATCACCCCTTTAAATGTTTTCTCCGATTGTTGCACTTGCGCCTCCTGCCGTTTCCGCCGTTTCTTGAGCTGTCGCCATGGCAAGCTAGACTCTTCCGTATCCTTCATTGCACCGCCGGTTTGAATGACCGGCTGGCTTTTGCGGAGTATAGCCAAACCACTCGCGCGCCGCAACTATTTTGGACGGCGCCGCGAGCCCCACGGTTCCGCACCCAAATGATACCAGATCAACGCTATGCTGGAAGTCGCGGTCATGCGCTACCTGGATCTGGGCGTCATCCTGGCTTACCTGGCCGGAATCACGTGGTTCGGCGCCCGGTTTCGCCACCGGCAGAAGAGCCTGCGCGACTACCTGCTGGGCGGCCGCACGGCGCCGTGGTGGGCGATCGCGCTGTCAATCGTCTCTGCGGAGACCAGCACGCTGACGATTGTCGGAACGCCGTCGCGGTCGTTCACGGAAAATCTCGGGTTTCTGCAGTTGGTATTCGGATACCTGCTGGCGCGCGTCGTCATCTCGGTCCTGTTTCTGCCGCAATATTTCCGGGGCGAGCTGTTCACCGCCTACGAGTTGATGCGCCGGCGCTTCGGCGAGCGCGTGCGGAAGCTGACCGCCTCCATTTTTCTCGTCACCCGGGCGCTGGCCGAGGGAGTGCGGGTGTTCGCGATTGCGCTGGTGATTTCGATCGTGCTGGGGACGGGCGAGGTCTGGTCGATCATCGTGATCGTGGCGCTGACTCTGGTTTACACGTTTGAAGGCGGGATGACGGCGGTCATCTGGACGGACGTCGTGCAGATGAGTCTTTACGTGCTGGGCGCGATCGTGAGCTTTTTTGTGATCCTCGGGCACATTCCGGGCGGCTGGCCGCACGTAGCGGCGGTAGCCGGAGCGGCCGGCAAATTCCGGCTGTTCGATTTTCAATTTGCGCCCACCATGCAATTTTTCTCCCGCAATTACACGTTTTGGGCGGGGATTTTGGGCGGCTGTTTTCTTACGACGGCCAGCCACGGCACCGACCAGCTGATGGTGCAGCGGCTGCTGAGCGCGCGCAGCGAGCGGCAGAGCCGGGTCGCGCTGCTGTCGAGCTGGGCCGTGATCTTTGTGCAGTTCGCGCTCTTCCTTTATATAGGCATCCTGCTGTACGTCTATTACGGCGACAACCATCTGCCGGCGCCGGCCCAGATCGATCGGATTTACCCCGAGTTCGTCTGGCAGAACCTGCCGCCGGGCGTCGCGGGCCTTACGATCGCGGCGATCCTGGCGGCAGCAATGGCGAATCTGAGCGCGGCGCTGAACTCGCTGGCATCCACCACCGTGGTCGATTTTCTCGGCGTGCGCTCGAAGGCATCCGGCGATGCCGCGTCGCTGAAGCTCGCCCGCCTGGCGACGGTGGCATGGGGGCTGGTGCTGTTGGGAATCGGCATCCTCTCACGGCACGTCGGCTCGGTGCTGGAGGCGGGCCTGACGATTGCCTCTTATCCGCTCGGCGCCCTGCTGGGAGTGTTTCTGCTGGGGGTGCTGACGAGCCGGCCGGGCGAAAAGGCCGCTATGGTCGGCGTGGCGGCCGGATTGGCCTCGATGGTTTTTGTCCGCCTGTTCACCCCGATTGCGTTCACGTGGTACGTATTGATCGGAAGTGTGACTACGTTCGGCACGGGCTGGCTGGTATCGCTATTCGAAAGCCCCACGCCGGCGCCGGAGCCAGAATGGAAAAGCTCACTCACAAGACCGAACTGAAGCGCGATCTCGGCGCCTGGCCTGCCTCGGCCATCGTGGTGGGCACGGTGATCGGAAGCGGGATTTTCCTGGTTCCGCAAACCATGATCCAGCGGGTGGGCTCGGTGGAAATGGTTTTCGTGGTGTGGATTGTGGGCGGCCTGCTGTCGCTGGCAGGCGCTTTGAGTTACGCGGAGCTGGCGGCCGCGATGCCCGAGGCCGGCGGTGAATACGTTTACCTGCGAGAGGCCTACGGGCCGATGTGGGGATTCCTGTACAGCTGGACGCAGATGTGGGTCGCCAAGAGCGGATCGATCGCAACGCTGGCCACCGGGTTCTTTCTTTATTTGGGAAATTTCTTCCCGAAACTGGACGTGGTTTTTTATTCGGTTCCGCTGCCCCTGGGGCCGCACGGGGGGCCGCTAGAATTCCGGTATGGACAATTGCTCGCGATCGCGCTGATCTTGAGCCTGGCCTGGCTGAATTATTACGGAGTCAAACTGGGAGGCGCGGTGCAGACGGCCGTAACAGGTGTGAAGGTCGGGCTGATCGCGCTGATCATTCTGGCGGGGCTGGCGCTCGGCCAGGCGCATGCGCCGGACCGTGCGCCTGTCGCTCCGCTCACGTTTGCCGGATTTGTGGCGGCTTTAGTGGCGGCGCTGTGGGCGTACGATGGCTGGAACAACGTAAGCATGGTGGCCTCGGAGGTCCGGGCGCCGCAGCGTAATCTGCCGCTGGCGCTGATCGGCGGCACGGCCGGAGTGATCGGCATATATCTGCTGGCAAACGCCGCCTATTTCCGGATCCTGGCGCCCCATGAAGTGGCGGGCAGCGAGCGGGTGGCGGCGGTCATGATGGGGCGGCTTCTGGGCGCGCCGGGCGCGGGCTGGGTCTCAGTTGCCGCCATGATCAGCATCTTTGCGGCGCTGAACGGTTCGATTTTATCCGGCTCGCGGGTGCCCTACGCGGCAGCGCGGGAAGGCTATTTCTTTGCCCGCATGGCGCGGGTGGATCCCGTACACCACACCCCCGGAGTATCAATTGTCGGGCTTTGTCTCTGGTCGTGCCTGCTGGTGCTATCGGGCAAATACGACGATTTATTCAATTTGGTGATTTTCGCCAGCTGGATTTTATATGGAATGACGGCGGCTTCGGTAATCGTCCTGCGGATCAAAC
The DNA here is from genome assembly GCA_035295805.1 of Bryobacteraceae bacterium. Lineage (GTDB taxonomy): Bacteria > Acidobacteriota > Terriglobia > Bryobacterales > Bryobacteraceae > PSRJ01. The sequence continues at coordinate 45,736 of DATGII010000067.1, forward strand.
AACCGGCCCTGGAACGGCCCTATCGGACGATGGGCTATCCCGTGGTGCCGTTGTTATTCGTGCTGGGAGCGGCAATTCTATTGATTTCGACGCTGTTTGACCGGCAGCGGGAATCGCTGCTCGGAGTGGGTCTGATGGCTCTGGGTTTGCCATTTTATTTCCATTGGAAGAAAGCAAACCGAGTTTGAGATCGACGACGCCGGAGCCGTACTATACGGCACATCAGTACTTCAATGCGGAAAAATCATAGGCGAAAAATGTAATTGTTGCCTTGAAAATTGTTTCGCTTTGGAGTAAAAAGGCAGATGTATAATGTAATCATTCCAGAGTTACTGTAATTTTTTTGGCTCACGCCGAGCACTGGGATCGCGCGGGTGCCGTTTGGAGGGTGAGAAGCATGGATGTATCGAAAATTCTCTCTGAGTTGAGAGAAGAGCGGGTGCAAATCGAAGAAGCGATTTTGAGCCTCGAACGATTGGCACGCGGGCGCGGAAAGCGGCGTGGACGGCCGCCGGCCTGGATGTCGGAGATCACGGTCAAACGCCGCGGGCGGCCTCCAGGGAGCAAGAACAAAACAACGGGCGCTGCCGACGCAGCTACGGTCAAAAGCGCAGCCGTAGCTTAGACAAGAAACCAGAATCCGAACAAAAGGCCGGCCTCCCCCACCGGGAGCGCCGGCCTTTTTTATCTTTTATCGCCGCAGGGGAACGCCGATCCGCGGCGTTACCTGAGTTTCACCGGCCGCTAGAAGGTCTGGGGCGCTTCGCCGAGCTTGACTTGCACACGAAGGCTGCGGCCGCCGCGATAGACGGTGAGGTTGAGGATATCGCCGGCGCGCTTGCGGTTGAGCGTGCGGGTCAGCAGGTCGTTGCTTTCAACGGGCTGGCCTTCGACCGCGGTGATCAAATCGCCGCCGACGCCCAACGGATAGTTGCCGACAATGACGCGTTGGCGCGGCCCCCGCAATCCGGCCTCATCGGCGGCTGAACCGCGCTCCACGCTCTGAATCAAGAGACCGCCTTGCGTCGGCAGCTCGAGCATGTCGGCCAGGTCTCCGGAGACATAAACAGTGGTGATACCGAGCGTGGGCCGCGTGATGCGCCCGCTGCGCTGGAATTCTTCGAGCATCGCCTTGGCGCGATTGATGGGCATGGCAAAGCCGACACCGACATTGCCCTGCTGGCCATAGATTGCGGTATTGATCCCGATGACGTTGCCGTGCGAATCGAGAAGAGGCCCGCCGCTATTGCCTGGATTGATGGCGGCATCGGTCTGAATCAGGCCCTCCAGCCGCTCGTCCTCGGCTTCAATATCGCGGCCGAGGGAGCTGACAATACCGGTGGTGAGGGTGCCTTCGAGCCCGAATGGGTTGCCGATGGCCAACACCTTTTGGCCCACGATCAGGGAATCGGAGTCGCCCAGGTGCAGATAGGGCAGCTTGCGGCCGGCTTCGATCTTCACCAGAGCCAGATCATTGCGCGGGTCGCGGCCGAGGACGCGCGCCTTGTAGACTTTCTTATCGGCGAGCCTGACGGTCAATTGAGCGTTGCCGCTGACGACATGGTAGTTGGTAAGAATCTCGCCGGAGTCCTTGATGAGGAAGCCGGAGCCAATGCCGCGTTCGGGAACCAACTGAAAGAACCAGCCCTCGCGATAAACAATGGACGTGATATTGACCGTGGCATCGCGCGAGGATTTATAGATATCGATATTATTCTGCTCATCGGAGGAGAAGCTGGGGCCGGCCGCGGAAGCAGGCTCGGTCCACATCCTGCCGACAGAGCGGCCGGGCTGGAGAAAATGGCCTATGTCCCAGTGGGCGACTGAGGTGAGATAAATGAAGCCCGCCACAAGAATGGCGGCTCCGAGGAACGGCCGCAGGATTCTCATATTTCGATTCTCCGCAATTGTTCGTAAACCGCGCGCGTTTGGCGCAACGTGTCCTCTTTGGCGCCGGATGTATCGATGACGAAATCAGCGAATTTTCGTTTGTCGGCGAGAGGCATTTGACGGCTCAGCCGGGCCCGGACATCAGCTTCAGAGGCGCCATCGCGGCGCCGCGCCCGAGCCACTTGCTGCTCTTCTGTACAGGTTACCAGGATCAGGCGGTCGAACCGCTTGTAACTCCCGGTCTCGATCAGGATGGCGGCTTCGACCACGGCAATGCCTTTAGGCTCGCGCGCGGCATACTCCGCGATCAATTGCTCCTCGCGCCGGCGAACGGCCGGGTGGACCAGCGCGTTGAGGCGCGCCAGGGCCTCGGGATCATCAAAGACCCGCGCCGCCAGCTTCCGGCGATCGACGGCGCCATCGGGCGCCAGGATGGCGGGGCCGAACTCGCGGACCGCGGGGGCGAACGCCGGGCCGCCCGGCGCCAGGGCTTCGTGTCCGAGCTCATCGGCGCGAATCAGGAAACATCCGTAGCCGGCGAGAGCCTCGCCAACAAAAGTTTTGCCGCTGGCCAGGCCGCCAGTCAATCCGACCTTTAGCATACCCCCAGGCGGCGCTCCGCGGACTCGACGGTGTTCAGCATGAGCATGGCGATGGTCAGGGGGCCGACGCCTCCGGGCACAGGAGTGTAGGCGCTGGATTTTTCCGCTGCGTCGAGCGGATTGACGTCGCCAATTAGCAAACTTCCTTTCTTATCAAATGCCGCAAGTTTTTCAGAGGAATTCCGAAAAATTCGGGCCACGTCCTCGCGATTATCCAATCGATTGGTGCCGACATCAATAATCGTCACGCCAGGTTTCATGTACTCTGCCGTGATCAAGGCAGGCCGCCCCACAGCGACTACGAGGATATCGGCTTGCCGGCAGATTTCCGGTAGATCGACGGTTTTGGAGTGACAGATGGTGACGGTGGCGTGCTCGTGCAGAAGCATCAGGGCGGCCGGCTTGCCCACGATATCACTGCGGCCGCAGACGACGGCCCGCTGGCCCGCGATGGGAATGTTGTAGCGGCGCAGCAACTGAATAATGCCGGCCGGAGTACAGGCGCGCGGAGCGGGAATCTTCGCGACCAGACATCCCACGTTATAGGGATGGAAGCCATCCACGTCTTTATCGGGCGCGATCGCCCGGAGGATGCGCCTGGTGTCGACCTGCCTCGGAAGCGGCAACTGCACCAGAATGCCGTCCACATCGTGGCGCGCATTCAATTGATCGACGATGGCGAGCAGCTCTTCGGTGGTGATGGAATCGGGCGGGGCGAGCGTCTCGGAGCAGATTCCCAGATCCCGTGACGTCTTCACCTTGTTGCGGACGTAGGTTTCGGAGGCCGGGTTGCTGCCGACCAGGACGACGACGAGACCCGGCGGGCGCCGGGCGGCGGCCAGCCGCGCAATGCGGGGTTTCAACTCTTCTTTGATGTCGTCCCGGACGCGATTGCCATCGATGATCTGCGGCATTTCAGTTCAATGATAGCGTGCGGCGCGCGGAGGCAAGCTCTCCGCCTTACGTGATAGAATCCCCGCGAATGGCCAACTACGTTCTGGTGCATGGGGCGTGGCACGGAAGCTGGTGCTGGAAGCGGGTACGAGACTCACTGCAGGATGCCGGACACCGCGTGTTCACACCGACGTTGACGGGCGTGGGAGAACGGTCGCATCTCATCTCGCGTGACATTAACCTCGATACGCACATCGCCGATGTCGCCAACCTGATCCGGTGGGAGGAACTGGCGGAAGTAATCCTGTGCGGCCACTCGTATGGAGGATGCGTGATCAGCGGCGTGGCGGACCGCATCCCGGAGCGGATGCGCGCTCTCGTCTACCTGGATGCGTTTGTGCTGGAAGACGGCGAGAGCCTGTTCGACATGGCGCCGGATCGGGGAGCGCGGATGCGCGAGCAAGCGCGGGCGACGGGCGATAGCTGGAAGGTGGCGCCGATTCCCGCCGCAGCATTTGGCGTGAACGCGGCGGACCGGGCCTGGGTCGATGCGCAATGCACACCCCAGCCAATCGGGTGCTTCGAGCAGAAGATCCGGCTGACGGGCGCATGCCAACGGGTGCACGACGTGACCCATATCCTGGCCACAGGATTTCGCGAGGGATCTCCCTTTCCTGTGGCGCACGAGCGCGCCAAAGCACGCTGCTGGAAAACCGAGACGGTGGCCTGCGGACACGACGTGATGCTCGACCTGCCGCAAGAGTTGACGGCGCTGCTGGCGCGGATCGCCGGGGCCAAAGCGGCGGCGCCAAACGCGTAAACAGACGCGGGCTACTGCAACGACAGACGGCTGCGTTCCCGCGGCGGAAGCGCATCATACAACGCGGTGAAAACGGCGTTGGTCCAGCCGAAACCGGCTTCGTTGGAATGGTAGCCGAAGCGGATTTCGCCGCTTAATTGTGAGGTGCGGCGGACGACATCGTATTTCTCCACGATGGCGCCGGTCTTGCGGTATTGCTCGAGTACCAGGGAGAGAAACTCGATCGAGATGCGATCGGCCTCGCGGTTGTAGCCATAGCGGCGCAGGCCTTCGACCGCGAGTAATTCCAGCGGGGCCCAGCCAAACGGCGCGTCCCATTGATTCCCGCTCGGATTGGTGCTGGTCTGCAATCCGCCGGGGCGCTCGAACTTGGGCAGCGCCTGCGCGACTCGGGCGGCCTGCTCGCGCGTGGCGATGCCGGCCCACAGAGGATAGAAGGCGGTCAGGAAAGGATACTTGCGGCGCGTGCGCCGGACGAAGTCGTAGTCGTAAAAAAGACCGTCCGGCTCGTCCCACATCAGGCGATTGATGAGAGCGGCGCGATCGGCCGCGCGCTTGCGCCAGACGGCCTCTTCAGACTGGCGGCCGAGGATACGCATGATGTCCGCGGTCTGGGTCTCCATGACATAGAGCAGCGAATTCAGGCACACGGGGTTGTAGTGGATGATATCGATGCTGAAGGGGCCGAAGCGGCCGGAGGGATCGAAGCCGGATTCGCGCATGGAACGGTCCCCTTTGTAAAAGAGGCGGGTGAGCTGGTCGTGGGCGCGGTCGTAGTATTGAGCGAGGTCGTAATCGGTGACGCGGTGTGTGCGAAAATATTGCCGCACCAGGTCATAGTGCGTACGGCCTTGCGCATCGCGTTCGGCGGCGAGCACCTCGGGTGCGGGGCCCTCTCCGAGATCGAAGTAGCGCGAGAGGCCCGTCTCGGCGGTGAGGTGAGGCGCGGTGGTCCAGAACCGGTAATAGGATTCGATGGCGGGGACCGCGGCGGCGAGCCCGTTGCGGTCGTGAGTCCGCTCATAGACGGCCTGCACCATTTCGGTGAAGAAGGGGGGCTGGGAGCGGGTGAGGTAATAGGTGCGGTTGGCGTTGAGGATTTTGCCGTAGTTGCGGATCTCGTAAAGAAAGTTTACCGTGATGCCGGCCGCGAGCGTATCGAGATGATCGCGCAGCAAGCCGGTCTGGATGAAGTAGCTATCCCAGCCGTACATCTCGTTGAAGCGGCCGCCGGGCACGACATAGGGCTTCGGCAGGTAGAGCAGGCCGGGATCGCGGATTTGCGCAGGATCGGGAAGGGGCCGCACGTCGATGGTTTGGAAATCGGCGGCGCTCATCTCGCGGCGCAATTGCGCTTCGATGGCGCGCAGATCTTCGGCCGCGGGCACGTAGACGGGCCAGCGGCCGCCGGGCGCGGGATGAAATTTGGGATCGGGAGCGGCTTGGGCCAGAGTGCGGTTGGAGCGCGTGAGGACCGACCAGGTGTCGCGGATGTAGTCGAGTATCGAAGGCCGCCGCGCCGCCTGCTGACTCAGGGCGGCCAGGGCGGTAACAATAACGAGGAGAATTCGCCGGCAAGGCGCCGCGCGCGGCCGCATGGCGAGATCATCGCAAGGACAGGGCGACGATCGCAACATTGTGCGCCGACGCACAACAGCATTCCGGCGGCGCCTCGAACAATCGTCTCCAGCAGGCGGGCGCCCACTTTCGCAGCGCGCTGCGCGAGTACTCCCAGGCGGTTCGGAAACTGGACAAGTTTATGGGAGGGACGGGCCAGGCAAGCCGACCCGTTGAGGTCAGATCGACCGCACCGGCATGGCTACGATGTCGGTGATCTCCATGGCCTCTTTGACGATGAACGGTTCGCCATAACGGACATTGATTAAATTGCCGTAGAAGCGGGCGATGGCTGCGAGGCGGTCGCGAATTTCCTGCTCATTCGGGAACAGGCCGCTGGGGTCGGCGGAGCTCCCGAATTGCGAGGTATAGCTCAAGAGCGCGGCCATGCGGCGCTCGAATTGGTTGCTGATGTCGACCACGAATGACGGCTTGATGTTCGTGTAAAGGCCCGAGTACAGAATCTTGAACGGGCGGTGCGCCTCGGAGTATTCATCCAATTTCTTGAGGCCGGAGAGGAAGCAGGCTTCATAGCCGAGCTCGCAGGCGCGGTAGTGGTCGGGATGGCGGCCTTCCCAATAGGGGAGAATCACGACGCGCGGTTTCAGCTCGCGGAACTTCGCGGCAATGGTCATGCGCGCGGCGATGTTGTTTTCCAGACGCGCGTCGGGCATGCGCAGGTTGCCGCGCCACTCGAGGCGCAAGTGTTTGGCGGCGGCTTCGGACTCGGTGATGCGCAGCTCGGGGGTGCCGCGGGTGCCCATGTCACCGGCGGTCAGATCGAGCACGCCAGTGCGATAACCGGCTTCGGCCATGCGGATCAGGGTGCCGCCGCAGGTCTGCTCGACATCGTCAGGATGAGCGGCGAGGGCGAGAACGTCGAGGTTCATTTACCAGTAGAGGTCCTTCCGGCGGCGATAGGGCTCGTGGGCTCCGAGCAGGTAGATGAGGCCGATACCGGCGACGAAGCCGCCGACGTGGGCGAAAAAGGCGGTGCCGCCCTGCGCGACCGGCGCAGCCAGGCTGCCGACGCCGCTGATGAATTGGATGGCGAACCAGTAGATGAGCATCAGCCAGGCGGGCACTTCGATGGTGGTGATGAAGATGTAGAAGATCAGCGTATAAATGCGCGAGCTGGGAAATTTCACCAGGTAGGCGCCCATCACGCCGGCGATGGCGCCGCTGGCGCCCACCATGGGGACGCGGGAATCCAGGTTCAGATACGCCTGGGTGAGGGCGGCAGCGATGCCGCAGAGCAGGTAAAAGAGCAGGAACTTGCCATGGCCGAGAATGTCTTCGATGTTGTCGCCGAAGATCCAGAGGAACCACATGTTGCCGAGCACGTGCATCCAGCCGCCATGCAGGAACATGGAGGTGAACACGTTCATCCAGCGGAAATGGTCGGGCACGAGGCCGTAGGTGAAGATGAGCGCGTTCTGCGAATAGGAGTCGAGGGAGAATTCAAACAGGAAGATAAGAATATTGATGACGATCAGGATGACCGTGACGATGGGCTTGGAGTAGCTCGGCTGTGTATCGCGTAAGGGAAACATTCAGTCGGTATGGGCCGCCTGACCATCGAGCGCCGCAAAATCGGGGTGGATGCGCCGCTCAGTCCGCCCCAGCTGGGCGCGAACCTGATCGAGAGTGGCAATGCCGCCGCGGGCTCCGACGGCGGTGCAGTTGAGCGCCGCCATAGCGTTCGAAAACTCGAGAGCCTCGGCCAAGGACATTCCTTGCAGAACAGCATAACAGAACGCCCCGTGAAAGACGTCGCCGGCGCCCGTGGTATCGGCGCAGTTGACGACGAAGGCGGGTGAATAAGTGTACCGGCCCTCAGAACGGGCGAGGGCGCCATGGGCGCCGAGCGTCATGGCCGCCACTTTCATACCGTAGTGCTCCTGAATGCGCGCGAGGGCGACGACCGGGTCGGGCTCGCCAGTGAAGGCGGCGGGGAACTCGGAGCTCGACACCAGGTAATCGGTGTTGGGCAGGACATGCTCGAAGCCGGGATAGATGGTGTCGACGTCAATCACCACGGGAACGCCGCGCGCGCGCGCAATTTCGGCGGCGCGGGCGATGGCCGGGGTGTCGTGGCCATCGAGGAGGAGGAGGCGGGCGCGGGCGATCTGGGCGGGGTCAATTTCTTCCGGCCGGATGCGCAGGCACTCCTCGCGGCGCCAGAAGATGGTGCGCTCACCGGTGGAGGCGTCGATCACGATGTAGGCGGATTGATTGGGACAATTGCGGCGCACCTGCACGTGCTCGAGATCGATGCCGCTGTAGCGGAGGCTCTCCATCTGGATACGGCCGCGCTCGTCGTCACCTACGGTTCCGATGTACTTGACGCGCAGACCGAGGCGGGCGCAGGCGACTAGCGCGCTGGCGACCTGACCGCCGGGGCTGAGGACTTCGTCAACGATACGGATCTTCCCGGCGTAGGCCGGAAAGTGCGGCACCATCAGCAGCGTGTCGGTGGCATTGAGGCCGATGCCGAGGACGTCGAAATCAGGCATCGTGCGGGACCGCAATGGCGCCCCGCTGCGCGCGGTCGCGCAGCTCGCCGATGTTGACGCCGGTGAGCGCGGTGGCAATCGCGCCTCCGACCAGCAGCGGGATTGTCAGCGCGAAGAACATGACGAAAGAGAAAGTTTTGGCGGCATCGCTTTCGACATCGAACAGGCGCAGCGCGACCACGCACGCCACCTGAATGAGCCCGAGATTGCCGGGCGCGTTGGGGATGACGGTTCCCAAGCGGACCAGCACGAGCACGCCGCCGGCGATCCAGAAAGAGAGGTCGAATCCGTAGGCGTTCATGAGCGCCCATACGGAAACCACTTGCAAGGCCAGGTAAAGGCCGCTGATCAGGACCGTGAAGCCGATGGTGCGGCGGTTGCCCATGAGGTGCACGCCTTCGACAATGTGGCGCAGCGTGGCGGCCCAGCGGTTTTCCCGGATCAGCAGATGGACGTGCTGCTTGTGGTAGATGATCCAGACAAGCAGTACGACGGCGACCAGCAGCAGCGCGCCGATGGCTTGCACGAGGAGGATGAAATCGCGAGGAATGCGGCGCACGAAGCCGGCAGTGACGAGGAAGGCGGCGAGCATCCAGAAGCCATCGATGATGCGCTCGACGGCAGCCGAGGCAAAACTCAGGGAAATGCGGAAATCGTTCCAGTGGGCCAGCAGGTAGCAACGAATCAGCTCGCCGACGCGCAGCGGGAGCACCTCATTGGCGAACAGGCCGATGTAGATAGCCTGGACGGTGCGCCAGAAACGAAGCCCGACGACCGGACCGAGCAGGGTGTTCCAACGCCAGGCGTGGACCAGGTAAACGGAGAGATCGGCGGCCACCGAAAGCGCCACCCATTTCCAATCGAGCGTACGGATGGCGGCAGCGAGCTCGCCGAGGTTGTAGTTGTGCAGAACCCACAAGAGGCAAAGCGCCGACAGGGCATAACCGACGACTTGAGGAAACCATGAGGGCATCCAGCGGCGAAAGGTTTCGAGGAATTGCCTCATAGGGCGTCAGGAGAAAATTTGCCGGCTTCCGAAACGCCGGCACGGCTAGCGCGTGAAAGGGTCAACAGCCTTATGATAACGTCAGTAGCGCGGGGTTGACCTCCCTCACCTTCAAACATGGAACCAGTTGCATGAAGCCACTCCGCCGCGTCGCCGTGCTCGGCGCCGGGACCATGGGGGCACGCATCGCGGCCCACTTCGCCAACGCCGGATTTCCGGTGGATCTGCTGGACGTCGTGATACCGGGCAACCCTAACCGGAATGCAGCGGCCTTGAGCGGACTGGAGAGCGCGGCCAAACAGAGGCCGGCCGGATTCTTCACCGAGCGGGCGCGCGGCCTGGTCAGGCCGGGTAATTTCGAAGACGACCTGCGGCGGTTGGGCGAAAGCCAGTGGATCGTGGAAGCTGTTACCGAGCAACTCGAGATCAAACGCGAACTACTGGCGAAGGTGGCGGCGGTGCGCACGCCGGGGACGATTCTGTCCACCAATACCAGCGGCATTCCGCTGGCGCGGATCTCGGAAGCGTGGGATGCGGAATTGCGGCGGCATTTCCTGGGCACGCACTTTTTCAATCCGCCGCGATATCTGCACCTGGTGGAGGTGATCCCCGGGACGGAGACCGACGGCGAAGTGCGGGAGTGGGTTTCGTCGTTCTGCGATCTTCATCTGGGAAAAGGCGTGGTGCCGTGCAAGGACACGCCGAACTTCATTGCCAATCGCATCGGCACGTTCTTCGCGGCGACGCTGTTCCGGCTGACGATCGAAGGCGATTACACGGTGGAAGAGGTGGACGCGCTCACCGGTTCGCTGATCGGGCTGCCCAATAGCGCCACCTACCGGCTGGCGGACCTGGTCGGGCTGGATGTCTGGGCGCACGTATTGAACAATCTGCGGGTGCTGGCGCCGCAGGATCCGGGAATCGACCGGTACGGCGTGCCCGGGTTCATGGCGAAGATGATCGAGCGCGGGTGGCTGGGTGACAAACGCGGGCAGGGATTTTATAAGCGCGTGGGGCCGCAGAGGGAAATTCACGCGATCGACTGGAAGACGCTGGAGTATCATCCGGCGCAGAAGCCGAAGTTTTCGTCGGTGGATGCGGCGCGCCAGATCGAAGACCTGGCGCAGCGGGTGCGCACGGTGGTGGCGGCGCAGGACCGGGCGGGGCAGCTTTTGTGGAAGCTATTCCGCGATTTGTTCATCTACTCGGCGTCGATGATCCCGGAGATTTCCGATCGCGTGGTGGAGATCGATCGGGCGATGCGATGGGGCTATGCGAACAAGCTCGGACCCTTCGAAATGTGGGACGCGCTGGGCGTGCGCGAGACGGTGGCGCGGATGAAAGCGGAAGGCTGCGCGGCGCCGGCGAACGTGGAACGGATGCTGGCGTCGGGGGCGACGTCGTTCTATCAAGCGGCCGACCGGGACCGTGCGCCGCATACGAAGTATTTCGATCTGGCAGCGGGCGCGTACAAAGAACTGGAAGCGCGGCCGGGCGTGTTGGTGTTGGGCGAGATCCGGCGGGCGCGCGGCCTGGTGAAGAACAACGCGGGAGCTTCGCTGGTGGACCTGGGCGACGGCGTGCTGTGCCTGGAGTTTCACACCAAGATGAACGCGATCGGCGAAGACATCACGCAGATGATTCGAACGGCGATCGACGAGACGGGGCGCGGATTCGAAGCGCTGGTGATTGCCAATCAAGGCGAGCACTTCAGCGCCGGCGCGAACCTGATGATGGTGCTGCTGGCGGCGCAGGAAGGCGAATGGGACGAGCTGGGCGCGGCAATCGCGCGGTTCCAGCAGGCCAACATGGCGATCAAATATGCGCCCAAGCCGGTGGTGGCGGCGCCTTTCGGGATGACGCTCGGCGGAGGCTGCGAGATCGTGCTGCATTCCGCGAAGGCGCAGGCGTCGGCGGAAACGTACATGGGGCTGGTCGAGACCGGCGTGGGGCTGATTCCGGCGGGCGGCGGCTGCAAGGAGATGGTGCAGCGGCTGGACCTGAAGGCCGCATTCGAGCTGATCGGTTACGCGAAAGTATCCACCAGCGCGGCGCATGCGGCGGAACTGGGCCTGCTGCGCGGGCAGGACCGGATTTCGATGAACCCGGAGCGGCTGGCGGCGGACGCAAAACAAGCCGCGCTGGCGCTGGTTGCTACGTATGCGCCGGGCGCGCCCCGGATGGACATTCCGGTCGAGGGCCAAGCGGGGTACGCGCTGCTGAAGATGGGAATTTACCTGGCGCGCGAAGGCGGGTTCATTTCGGATCACGATGCGGCAGTCGGCGAGAAGCTGGCGCACGTGCTTTCCGGAGGCAAGCTGAGCGGGCGGCAGACGGTATCGGAGCAGTATCTGCTGGACCTGGAGCGGGAGGCGTTCCTGAGCCTGTGCGGGCAACCGAAGACGCAGGAGCGCATCCAATATATGTTAAAGACGGGGAAACCGTTGCGGAATTGAGGAAAGCATGCCGGAAGCGGTGATTATCGATTGTTTGCGGACGGCGGTGGGGAAAGCGCCGCGGGGGTCGCTGCGAAATACGCGGCCCGACGATTTGGGGGCGATTGTGATTCGGGCTGTGCTGGAGCGGTATCCGGCGGCGGCGGGGGCGGTCGAGGACGTGATTATCGGCTGCGCCATGCCGGAAGGCGAGTCGGGCGGCAACATGGCGCGGCTCTCCCTACTGCGGGCGGGGCTGCCGGATGCGGTGCCGGGCATGACGATCAACCGGTTCTGCAGCTCGGGGCTGCAGGCGATCGCGCTGGCGTCCGACCGGATCCGCGCGGGCGGGGCCGATATTCTGATCGCGGGCGGCAGCGAATCGATGAGCATGATTCCGTTCGGCGGCAATAAGCCGGCGCCGAATCCGTGGTTTGTGGATTGCCGACCGGAAGTGTACATGAGCATGGGGCTGACGGCCGAGCGGGTGCAGAAAAAATATGGCATCACGCGGGAAGATGCAGATGCGTTCGCGCTGCGCAGCCATCGGAATGCGCTCCAGGCGCAACAGGCGGGAAAGTTCGACGAAGAGATCGTGCCGGTAGAAGTGGAATCGGCAACGCCGGGGAATACGGCCAAGAGCTTGTTCACGCGCGACGAAGGGCCCCGCGCCGACACGACAATGGAGGCGCTGGCAAAGTTGAAGCCGGTGTTTCACGCGCACGGGACGGTAACGGCCGGGAATTCCTCGCAAACGAGCGATGGCGCGGCGGCGGCGCTGGTGATGTCGGACACGAAGGCGCGGGAGTTGGGGTTGAAGCCGAAGGCGCGCTTCGTGAGTTTTGCGACGGCGGGGGTGCCGCCGGAAATCATGGGGATCGGGCCGGTGGCGGCGATTCCGAAGGCGCTGGAGAAGGGCGGGGTGAAGCTCGACCAGATCGGCGTGATCGAGCTGAACGAAGCCTTCGCCGCCCAGGCACTGGCGGTGATTCGCGAGGCGGGGCTGAACCCGGACACCGTCAACCCCAATGGCGGCGCGATCGCGCTGGGACATCCGCTGGGCTGCACGGGCGCGAAGCTGACGGCGAGCATCCTGCGCGAAATGCAGCGGCGCGGCGCGCGCTACGGGATGGTGACGATGTGCGTCGGCGGCGGCCAGGGCGCGGCGGGAATTTTCGAAAGATTACAGTAAGCGCCGGAACATCACGGCGAACTGCTCGAGCGAAATCTGCTCGGCGCGAAGACCGGCTTCGGGCCAGCCGCCGATCACCTCTTTGCCATAAACTTCCGACAGATTGTTGCGGAGAGTCTTGCGCTTGTGGCGAAAGCATTGGCCGACGAAGCGGAGGAACGCTGCGGTATCGGCGATGCCGAGATCGCGGCGGCGCGGCTCGAGCGAGACCACGGCGGAATCCACTTTGGGCGGGGGATAGAAGGCCGGCGGCTTCACTTCAAAGCGCAGCCGGACATCGGCGAACAGGGCAAGGTGTACGGTGAGGAAGCCATACTCGCGCTGGCCGGGCTTCGCGACGAGCCGCTCGGCGACTTCCTTCTGGATGAGGAACACGGCGCGGGGGATATCGAGACACGCAACCTTCTCCAGAATCGGGGAGGTGATGTAGTAGGGCAGATTGCCGGCGACCGGGCCGCGGCCCCACTGCGACAAATCGGTTTCCAACACGTCGGCATGCACGATTTCGAGCCGAGGCTCGGCGGAGAACCGCTCCCGGAGGTGCTGGACAAGGAATGGATCGACTTCGACGGCAACGACGCGGCCGGCGCGCTTCAATAATTTTTCGGTGAGAGCGCCGCGGCCGGGGCCGATCTCGATCACCAGATCTTCGCGTTGGGGGCAGACGGCCGCGGCGATCCGCTCGAGAATTGAACCTTTGACGAGAAAGTGCTGGCCGAGTTTGGGACGCGTCACGCGGGAAGCGTCAGCTGCGGACGTTGCGGCGGGTGCGGCGCGGGCCGCTGGGGAAACGTACCAGCTTTTTGCCCCAGGTGTTCTTGCCGTTGAGGGTGGCCGGAGTGAAGCGGGACAACAGGATGATGCTCCTCATCTCGGCGGTAAGCTGGCCATGGCTCACGGAATAATCAGCGACGCGCCCGGTTTCATCGATGATCAGCTCGAGCACGGTATCCTTGCCGGAATCGACGGCATCGGCGGATTCCAGGGTGGGCTCAGGGGAATTGCCGGTCCAGAACCAGGTCGGAGCGCCGTCAGCGGGCAGGCTTTCGACGAGACGGCCTTCCGGCTCGGTATAGGTGACAAGTTGCAGGTCGTCGCCGACAGTATGGCGGAAACTCAGGTTGGGAACCAACATACTGAAGAGCAAAAGCGCGGAGAGGAGGCCCCCGGCAAAAGGAAGCGCCATGGGGCGCATGAGATTGTCAAACTGAAGGGAGGCGCGATCGTGGCAGTAGCGCAGCCAAGCCGAGACACTGGCGCGGGAAAGCCGGCGCTGGCGCTCGTGAGAAGCCAGCACGCGCAGCTTCATCGCCAGCGCGGCCGAAACCGGCAAGTTGGGCATGCGGCGCAACGTCGCACGCGTCGTCTCGAACGACTGGAAGCGCGCGCTGCACGCCGGGCACGATGCCAGGTGCGCAGCCACCTTCTCCCGCTCCTCATCCGCCAGCAGGCGGTCCAGGAACTCGGAGAGCCGATCTTGCACACTGTGACAACTCATAGCTTTCATTCTGCCGTCTTGGGCACCAGGCGCCATTGCCGCTGAACGCCCGGATTGCCTTTGATAAGCTCTTCCCGAAGGGCTTCGCGGCCCCGCAGGATTCGAGATTTCACGGTTCCCAGGGAGATGCCGAGAATGTCTGCAATCTCCTCATAGCTCAGATCGGTGATGTCTCGGAGCACCACGGCCGAGCGGAAGACCGGATTGATGCGGTCGAGCGCGGCCTGAATCAAGATCGCCTGTTCGCGATCGAAAGCCACATCGAAAGGCGACCGGCTGCTGTCGGGAATCGTATCCCGCCAGTTCCGGGTCTCGTTGGGATCGGTGTCGAGTTCCACCTCGCGGCGGCGATGGCGGAAGAACCACCGGCGGGCATTGTGAGCCTCATTGACGGTGATGCGGTAGATCCAGGTCTTGAGGCTGCTTTTGCCGCGAAAAGATCCGATATTGCGGAACACTTTCAGAAAAACCTCTTGCACGATATCGCATGCATCCGAAGGATCGTTCAGCAGACGGCACACCAGGTTATACACCGGCTGCTGATACCTTTGGATCAGAACTTCGTAAGCATTCTCATGCCCCTGACACAAAGCCGTGACTAGAGCGTCCTCCTCCGGAACGGAGAAGATGCAGGCTTCCAAATGTAGACCAACTGTCGTGTCCGCCACGGCCG
>DATGII010000068.1:0-4755 GCA_035295805.1 Bryobacteraceae bacterium
TGGTCGCGAGCCTGGGCTTGTTGCCTGCCGCCCTGTCCCGGGGCATCGGCTCGGATTCCCAGCGGCCCTTCGCCATCGTGATCGTGGGCGGCCTGATCGCCGCACTGATTCTCGGCGTCTACTTGCTCCCGACTCTGTACGTCTGGGTGGCACGGCCCCACGATGCCTTGCCGTCTCCCGACTAAGCGCTTTCAACGCTTGCAGGAATCCAACGTTGTAGAATAATTGCGGCGTGCTCGACGTATGTCCCGCCGCGCGGGCATGAGCGTCGGCACCCGGGAGGATGCATGGCGAGACGCGGAAAAGACGCCGGCGGCAATCGCCGCAATTTCCTGAAAGGCGCGGCCTCGGGCGCCGCGGTTCTTCTGGCGAATCCGGCCACCGCTCCCGCGCAAGATGTGGAAGCCGAGAGGCGCGCTGCGCCCTCGCCGTCAGCGCAGCAGGCTGCCAGGGAAACAGCCCCGCCGCCTCCCCGTGCCGATGTTTATATCACCGATCGCCCCGGCGCCGACTTCATGGTGGATGTCCTCAAGAGCCTCAATTTCGATTACATCTGTGCGAATCCCGGCTCCAGCTTTCGCGGCCTGCAGGAATCCTTCATCAATTACGGCGGTAATAAACAACCCGAATGGCTGACCTGCTGCCACGAAGAATCCTCGGTCGCCATGGCGCACGGTTACTTCAAGGTGGAAGGCAAGCCGCTGCTCGTCCTGGCGCACGGCACCGTCGGTTTGCAGCATGCCTCCATGGCGATCTACAACGCCTACGCCGACCGCGTTCCCGTCTACATCATTCTGGGCAACGAGCAGGACGCCAATTTCCGCCGCGCAGACGTCGAGTGGAAGCACAGCGTTCAGGATGCGGCCGCGATGGTGCGCGATTACACCAAGTGGGACGATTCGCCCACATCGCTCACGCATTTCGCCGAATCGGCGGTCAAAGCTTACAAGATCGCCATGACTCCGCCAATGGAGCCTGTCTTGATCGTGGCCAACGGCTCGCTTCAGGAAGAACCGATGTCGGATGAGGACAAGCGATCGCTCCGGCCCCCCAAATTGACGCTCGCCTCTCCTCCGGAGGGCGATTCGGGCGCGGTGGCAGCGGCTGCCCGTATGCTCGCTCAAGCCGAAAACCCGGTCATCGTGGCGGGACGCGTGGCGCGTTCGCAGAAAGGGATCCAGCTGCTGGTGGAACTGGCCGAGACGCTCGGGGCCCCGGTTCTCGATCGCCGCTTCCGCATGAATTTCCCGACCACGCACACGTTGTGTAATAGCGGCAATCTGAGAGAAGCCGACGTGGTGCTCGGCCTGGAGGTCGAAGATCTTTGGTTCTTTACTCATGACCAAACCCCGATCAACCGCATGGGGATGTCGAATCGCTCGATTTTAAAGCCCGGCGCAACCGTAATTACCATCAGCAGTGAAGATCTCTTCAGCCATAGTAATTATCAGGATTTCGGGCGTTACTCGGAAACCGATCTTTCGCTCGCCGCCGACTCCGAAGCGACTTTGCCTGCTTTGATCGACGCCTGCCGAAAGATCATCAGTACGGATCGCCGTCGGGCGATCGAAGAACGCTGTAAACGTCTGGAGGCGCGTTACCAGCAGAATCGGGATCGTGATTTTGACGCCGCCGCCGCCGGTTGGGATGCCAGCCCGGTGAGCACCGCTCGTCTCTCGGCGGAGCTGTGGAACCACATCCGTCACGAGGACTGGTCCCTGGTTTCAAACACGACCTTCGTCAGCAACTGGCCGAATCGCTTGTGGGACCTCGATAAGCACTATCATTACCTGGGCGGGCAGGGCGCCTACGGCATCGGCTATGGCGCGCCGGCCGCGGTCGGCGCCGCGCTCGCCAACAAGAAATACGGCCGTCTGAGCGTGAATATCCAGTGCGACGGCGACCTCAATTATTCTCCCAGCGTCCTGTGGACCGCCGCGCATCACAACATCCCGCTGCTGACCGTGATGCACAACAACCGCGCCTACCATCAGGAGATGATGTATCTCCAGGACATGGCCAGCCGGGCAGGACGGCGCCCCGACCGCGCACAGATCGGTACGGCGATTACGAATCCCAACATTGACTATGCGGTGATGGCAAAGGCGTACGGAATTTACAGCGCCGGGCCGATCGACAACCCGAATGACTTGGGACCCGCCATCCAGGCCGCCATCGAAGTCGTCAAGCGCGGCGAGCCGGCCTTGATCGACGTGGTGACACAACCGCGATGATCGGTCGAATTGCGTTCCTTTGCGTTGCGGCGGTGATCGCGGTTACTGCTCAGCAGAACGTCGCCCCGGCTGCGGGCGACGCGGCGAGCGGCAAGGTCCTGTTCACCAAAATCGGCTGCTACGAATGCCACGGCTACGCGGGACAGGGCGGAGCCGCCGGTGCCCGGATTGTTCCCATGCCGCTCAACGAACAGGGAATGATTCGTTATGTCAGGCGACCGTCGGGGGAGATGCCTGCATACACCGGCAAAAGTGCCTCGGACCGCGAACTGGCCGACATCTACGCCTATCTGAAGTCCTTCCCCCCTGCCAAAAAGGCGAAGGACATACCGCTCCTCGACGGCATCAAGAATCGGCACTAGCTTGATTATTGCGGCTTGTTCACTGCACTAGCCGGGGTTCCCTGTTGTATACTTTTTCTACTCGACCAGAGTAAATTCCATCAACATGAGGGCAACAATGCCTGCGCGCTTTCGAAATTCGTTCGTAGCTGTCATTCTCCTGGCGACTGTTTTTTCCGCCATGGCTTCCGCTGACCAGTCTGGCGCAGTAACGCTGACAGCGCATTCTTTTCTGAACCTGGACACCGGCGCGGTGTCAGCAGCCGCTGGTGATTTCCTGTGGAACGGATCTTCCGTCTCGCCCCAAGGTCGCGCGGGTATTTACAACCTTGGCAAAATCGGCTCCAATTCTTTTCGCTTTCTATCGGCGCGCTACGCCTCGTCGGCGCCTTTCGGAGTTGCCGCGATTCCTGTCGGTGCCCTTGTTTCTGGAGACGTGTTCGGCGTCCATACGAATGGCGGACACTATGCCAAGGTTCGAGTGACCGCGCTGAGTGGCTCGTCGATTTCGTTGGAGTACACCACGTTCGGCGTGGCCGCGGCCAGCCCGGCCGCCGCCGGGCCGACCATCCAAAATGTGCAGAACAATTACAGCTACTTGCTTCCGGGCGTGCCCAACTACGGCATCGCGCCAGGTAGCATTTTCATCATCACCGGGACCGGGCTGAGCAGCGCTGCTCCGCCCGTGCTGCAATCGAGCGCTGCACCGGGCTTGCCCTTATCACTCAATGGCACCAGCGTTTCCGTCACCGTCAACGGCACCACGACGAATCCGGCGCTCTATTACACCTCGGCCGGCCAGCTCGCTGCCGTCCTGCCCTCTACCACGCCCGTCGGCAACGGCACCGTCACCGTCACCTATAACGGAACTCCCAGCGCTCCCGCTCCCATCCACGTGATTGCAACCGCACTGGGGCTCGACACGTTGTATGGATCGGGAACGGGCTCCGGCGTTGCAACTGACGGCAACGGGAAAGCGCTGGGCTTTACCAACTCCGCGGCTCCCAATCAAGGGATCACGCTCTGGGGTTCTGGAATCGGCGCCGACACCAGCGACGATCGCACCTTTCCGCAGAACCAGAACAACCTCACCGGTGTCCCTCTGCAGGTCTTCATCGGAGGCATGCAGGCGAACATCACCTATCGCGGCCGTTCGCAATATCCGGGACTGGATCAGGTGAACGTCACCATTCCGCCGAACGTGCCCCTGGGCTGCTACGTATCTGTCGTCGCACAGAGCGGCAATGTAGTAAGCAACGTCGTGACGCTGCCCATCAGTCCCACCGGCGGGCCTTGCACGGAGAGCAGTCTCGGATTGAGCGGCATTCAGCTTCAGGCGCTCGCTTCGAGCGCAGGCTCCCTGCCACTTTCATTCATGACGGTGGCGAGCGACACAAGCCCTAAGGGCACGGGGAATATCGCCGCAGCCGGTTTTGGGGCCTTCTCGCCATCCTTTTTTGGAACCGGAACCGCTTTTGCATCCCAGGGAAGCTGCGTCCTCGCGCCGCCCGGATATGGCATCACTAACCTGAACACGACAGCCCCGCTCGACATCGGCTCCCTTCAGGTGTCCGGACCGTCCGGAACGCTCGCTCTCCCGGAGCAAGGCCGCGGTCTCTACTTCAATCAATACAATTCGCTCACACCCGGAACTTACACCTTCACGAGCACCGGCGGAAAGGACGTCAAGGCGTTTAACGTTCCGTTGAACGTCCCGGCGCCCTTCACCGTTACCAACCAGGCTCAACTCGCAAAGATTACGCGATCTGCCGGCGCGACGGTCACCTGGAGCGGTGCTCCCGCTGGCGGCATCGTGCTGGTGAGCGGTCTGTCGGCGGCTCCTGCGGGAGGCATCGCCTTCTTTTGCTATGCGCCTGCAAATGCCGGCCAGTTGACGGTACCCGCATCGATTCTCCTGGGGCTGCCGCCCACGCCGGGGAACAAGCTGAACGTCGCGAGCTTCACCCCCTTACAGCCGGGAGTTCCCGGCGTCACGACGATCCTGTCGGCGGCCGACATCGTCACGATTCCGTACAGCTCGCAGTAAAGCGGAAAAACCGGCCGAAAGCAGGCCTTCGCGAGAGCCCTATAATCGAAGCCAAGGAGCACCTATGCAGGGGCGTTCGATTTTATTTGCCGTTTTGATCGCGGGCGCACTGGGCGGGCAGCAGGCGCCCCGC
>DATGII010000069.1:0-9856 GCA_035295805.1 Bryobacteraceae bacterium
GAGTCCGGTACCGGCAAGGAGCTGTTGGCGGCCCATATCCACGGCGAGAGTCCGTTCGCAGCCGGGCCGTTCGTCAAGGTCAACTGCGCGGCCATCCCGTCGGAACTGCTCGAGAGCGAGCTGTTCGGCCACGAGAAGGGCGCATTCACCGGTGCCATCTCGACGCGGCGCGGCAAGTTTGAGCTGGCCGACGGCGGCACCATCTTTCTCGACGAGGTCGGCGACTTGCTTTCCGGATCGCAAGCCAAGTTGCTGCGGGTCTTGCAGGAGGGCGAGTTTCATCGCGTCGGCGGCGAGCAGCCGATTCGGGTGTCGGTGCGCGTCGTCTCCGCTACGAATCGCAGCCTCACCGATCTGGTGGCGCAAGAAAAATTCCGCGAGGACCTTTACTACCGGCTGTGCGTGGTTCCGATCCGCGTGCCGTCGCTGCGGGAGCGGCCGGGCGACATCGCCGCGCTGGCCGGCTATTTCCTGGAAGATTTCTGCGTCCGCAACAATTTTCATTCCAAGAGAATCGCGGACGAGACCTACGAGGTGCTCGAAGCCTACTCCTGGCCGGGGAACGCTCGCGAGCTGCGCAACATCGTGGAGCGCATGGCGATCCTGACGGCGGGCAACCTTCTCACAGTCGAATCGGTGCCGGTGGAGATTCGCCTGGCGCAGGACTCGGCGCCGCGCTCGAATCTGAAAGAAGCGCGCGAATCGGCCGAACGCGAGCACATCCTGCGCGCGCTCGAAGAGACCAGCTGGAACGTTTCAGGCGCCGCGCGTGCGCTCGGAATGGAACGCACCAATCTGCACAAACGCATCCGCGCGCTCGGCTTGAGCCGCGCCAAACACTGATACCGTCAAAAGTTCCGGGATTTTGCGGCTTTGTAACAGCCTGCTTGCGTAAAGTCGTGTAATCTTTTGCCGGATCGATAGAAATCGGCGGCGCCCGGGCGGTATGCTGGTAACAATCACAGGACGGGGCCCGCCTAGAGGGATGTGAGCTTGCGTTGTTCGGAAATAGGTTGGAATCGCGCCGTTCCGGTAGTCGCCTTGCTGTGGATGATCCCCGTCGCGCTGGCCGGCGAATACCACGGCGTTGTTAAGTCCGGCGGCTTACCGATTCCGGGCGCCACCGTCACTGCAACAAAGCTCGACAAAAAACTACTGACCACAACAGACGATCAGGGCGCCTACAGCTTCCCCGATCTCGAACCCGGCGCGTGGACCGTCGTAGTCGAGATGCTGGGGTTTGCGAAGGCAACCGGAACGGTCGACACGACGCAGCCGGCAGCAGCGGGCGAGTGGAGTCTTCAATTCTTGTCGGCGCAAGGTCTGAATGAGCAGATCGCGGCAGCGAGCCGTCCGAAGGAGCCGGCGGATTCCACCTCGAAACTTGCGAGTGAAACACCGCCAGCCGCGGCGCAACAGAGTGCGGCTGCCCCGACCGTCGGACAAAACGCGCCACAGAGGAGTGGACCGAATTCCCCACGGAGGCCCGGCGCGCCGCAAGCAGGCAATGATCAGAGCGGCGCCGGTGCGCGGCCTTCCATTCGTCAAGCCAATTCAGGGCGCGGCCCCGCGGGACGTCCCGGCAACGGCGCACAGGGCAATGCGGTGGTACAGGGATTCCAGGAATTGGGAGTTAACGCGGCGGCGGACGCAGGGCCGATGCCGGCTGAAGCGGGCGCAGAGGCGGACGTAAGCGGCGGTGACTTGAGCCAAAGTGCCGGGAACGCGTTCACCGTGAGCGGAAGCGTCAGCACGGGAGTCAACGCGCCGCAGCAGAACGACTGGCAGTTCGGCGGACCCGGCGGATTCGGAGGTCCCGGCGGGCCGGGCGGATTCGGCGGACCCGGGGGAATCGGCGGGGCGGGAATCGCCGGCTTGAACGGACAGCCGGGGCCGGCCGGACAGGCAGGGCCAGGTGGTCCGGGTGGTCCAGGCGGCGGTGGTGGAGTGGGTGGCGGAGGTGGTGGATTCGGCGGCGGAGGAGGAGGGCGCGGCGGATTTGGTGGAGGCGGCCGGGGTGGATTCGGAGGAGGGCGTGGCGGACGCGGAGGGCGCGGGCGCGGGACCGCCAACTCATTCGGTAATGCGCGCCAGAACAGGCGCCCGCAGTACACCGCCAACCTCGCGGTCGTTCTCGACAATTCGGCGCTCGATGCCAAGCCGTTTTCGCTCACCGGCCAGAATACGCCGAAGTCGGCTTATAACCATCTCAACTCGAACGGAAGCTTCGGCGGTCCTCTGAAAATCCCGAAGGTGATGAGCGGCGACAAGACGTTCTTCTTTTTCAACTACCAGCTGGGGCGGAATCGCAACGCGAGCGTCGGCACCGGACTGGTGCCGACCGCCGACCAGCGCCAAGGGATCTTCCCCGGGCTCGGCCCGATCGTGGTCAGCCCGCAGGCGCAGGCGTTGCTCAGCTACTACCCGCTCCCGAACTTCACCGGGAGCACGCGCTACAACTATCAGGTTCCACTAGTGGGCATCGGCGATCAGACGAACATCAGTACGCGCATCAGCCAGACCATCAACGCCAAGAATCAGATGAACGGCAATTTCTCCTGGCAGAGCAGCCACAACACGTCGCCGAACCTTTTCGGTTTCACCGACACGTCCCGCATGACCGGCATCAATGCCGGGCTGGCGTGGACGTATCATTTCACAAACAGCCTGATCAGCAACGCGCGCTACAACTTCAGCCGCTCCGCCTCGCAAGCGACACCGTTTTTTGCCAACTCGACCAACGTGTCGCTGAATGCCGGGATTCAGGGCAACGACCAGGCGCCTTCCTTCTGGGGACCGCCCAGCCTGTCCTTCTCAAGCGGCATCTCGGGCCTGAACGACGGAGGCTTTTCGCGGAATCACAACAACACGAATCAGGTGGGCGAAAGCCTGATGTGGATTCACCAGAAGCACAACGTCACATTCGGCGCGGATTTCCGCCGGCTGGATTTCAATCAGATCGCGCAGCAGAATCCGCGGGGCAGTTTCTCTTTCACCGGTGCGTTCACAGGTGTCGATTTTGCGGACTTCCTGAAGGGCCTGCCGACCACGAGTTCCATCGCCTACGGGAACGCCGACAAATATTTCCGGGCGTCATGGGTGGACGGCTTCGCCAACGACGACTATCGCATGTCCAGCACCTTCAGCCTCAACTTCGGGCTCCGCTGGGATTTCCAAGCGCCGGTTACCGAACTCTACAACCGGCTGGTGAATTTGAATATCGGGCCAGGATTCACGTCGGCGTCACCGGTTTGCGGCGTGGCGGTGTCCGGATGCACGACGGCGAGCCAGGCCGGTTATCCCGACTCGCTGGTGCGTCCGAATTATCGCGAGATTCAGCCGCGCATCGGCATCGCGTGGCGTCCGCTGCCGAAGCATTCCACGGTGGTGCGCGGGGGCGTGGGGATCTACTACAACACGTCCGTGTATCAGACCCTGGCGTCGCAAATGGCGCAGCAGTCTCCGCTGTCCTACAGCGTGACGCAGGCCAACTCCCTCACCAGTCCCTACACGCTCGCCAACGCATTCCTGATTCCGGCCATCAACGCGACACCGCAGACCTACGCCATTGATCCGAACTTCCGCGTCGGCTACGTCGATACCTGGCAGGTTTCGGTGCAGCAGACGCTGCGGCCGTCGCTCATACTTACGCTCGGCTATCAAGGCAACAAGGGCACGCGCCAGGTGCAGGAATTCCTGCCGAACACGTATCCCTCGGGCACAGCTCCCAGCCCGTACCCGTCGGGTTACGTGTACATAACGTCCAACGGGAATTCCAACTACAACGCGGCCAGCGTCCAGTTGCAGCGGCGCTTTCGCAGCGGATTTTCGTGGAACGGATCGTACATTTTTTCGAAAGCCATCGACGACGCGCAAGGCTTGGGCGGGCGCGGCGGCCTGGGCTCGGCCTACGCGCAGAACTGGCTGGATCTGAGCGCCGAGCGCTCCGTCTCGAGCTTCAACCGAACGCACGCGTTCAATTTCAACTCGCAGTACAGCACCGGCCAGGGCATCGCGGGCGGCACGCTGCTCAAAGGCTGGAAGGCGGCTGTGGTGAAAGACTGGACCTTCGCTGGAACCCTGACCGTAGGCAGCGGACTGCCGGAAACTCCCGTGGTTTTGAATCGAGTCGCAGCGGGCACGGGCATCACGGGCACATTGCGCGCCCAATACGCGGGCGGATCGCTCGACCCCACGCAGCCCGGCTACGGCTTCAATGCCGCCGC
The DNA here is from genome assembly GCA_035295805.1 of Bryobacteraceae bacterium. GTDB lineage: Bacteria > Acidobacteriota > Terriglobia > Bryobacterales > Bryobacteraceae > PSRJ01. The sequence goes on from DATGII010000069.1 coordinate 4,227, forward strand.
TTTTACCGCACCGCTCAGCGGCCAATGGGGCGATGCCGGGCGCAATATCATCACCGGACCGATGCAGTTGGGATTCAACGCTTCTATGGGCCGCGTTTTCCGCATCGGCGAACGCCATAATGTCGATCTACGGTTCGACTCAACCAACATTCTCAATCACGTGACTTACACTTCGTGGAACACGACGCTCGGCAACGCGCAATTCGGATTGCCCAATTCGGCCAACGCCATGCGCAGCATGAGGGTCACTTTGAGGTTCCGGTTCTAAGCCATGCAGCGCATCATCACCATCACCATCCTGCTGAGCTGGCTGGCATTCGCGCAGCAACAGACGCCGCCTCCGAACACGATGGCCAGCGTGCCGGACACCGGAGTCAAGATCTCGACCACGACGCAGCTCGTCGTCGAGGATGTCCTCCTCAAGGGCAAGGACGGCAACGCCATCACCGGCCTGAAGCCCTCCGACTTTACCGTTCTCGAAGACGGCAAGCCGCAGAAGATCGGCGTTTTTGAATTTCAGACGTTGGAAGAAGGTCCCGATAACGGCGCCGCGCCGGCCCGGCCTCCGGCTCCCCGGATCGCGCCTCCCGCGCTGGGCGCCGATGTAAAACCGGTGACCTCTGTCGCCATTACGCCCGAAGCGCCCGGGTCCTTGAAATACAGCAATCGCCGCCTGATGGTGATGTTCTTCGACCTGACCTCGATGCCGATTTTCGATCAGCGGCGCGCGCAGACCGCGGCGCTGAAGTTCCTGCGCACCCAGATGCGCCCGGCCGACATGATGGCCATCATGTCGTTTTCAAGCGACATCAAAGTGGTGGAGGATTTCACCGACGACAGGGACTTGCTCGAGAAAGACATTCGAAGCCTCATCATCGGCGAAGGACAGGGCTTCGAGATCAGCAATCAGGACGACAGCTCGTCCGATACCGGCGCCGCGTTCCAACAGGACGACACCGAGTTCAACATCTTCAACACCGATCGCCAGTTGTCGGCGCTCGAAACCGCCGTGAAAATGCTGGGCGCGCTCAACGAGAAGAAATCGCTGGTGTATTTCTCAAGCGGCGTGCAGCGCAACGGACTCGATAATCAAGCGCAGCTCCGGTCGACGGTGAACGCGGCAATCCGCGCCAATGTAGCGTTCTACCCGATCGATGCACGCGGCCTGGTTGCGCAGGCGCCCTTGGGCGATGCCACCAAGGGATCGCCGGGCGGCCAGGGCATGTACTCGGGCAGCTCGGCGCGCGCCAATACCAGCAACTTCCAGAACCAGCAGGAGACGCTCGAGACGCTGGCCGTGGACACCGGCGGCAAGGCGCTGCTCGATAACAATGACCTCTCGCTCGGCATCGTCCAGGCGCAGAAGGACATGACCAGCTACTATGTCATCGGTTACTACTCCAGCAACACCGCGCTCGACGGCGCCTATCGTCGCGTCAAGATTTCAGTAAACAACGCAGCGGTGGCTTCGAAAATCGCCAAGCTGGACTACCGGCCCGGATACTACGCCAGCAAGCAGTTCAACAAATTCAGCGAGAGCGATAAAGAGCGGCAGCTGGCCCAGGCCCTGATGCTGGGCGATCCGGTCACCGACATGGATCTGGCGATGGAGCTCGATTATTTCCGGCTGCAACGCGACCGCTACTTCGTGCCTCTGGCGGTGAAGATCCCGGGTTCGGAGATCGAGCTGGCCCGCCGGGGCGGCGCGCAAAGCACGCGGCTCGATTTTATCGGCGAGATCAAGGACGCCAAGAACTCGACCGTGGCCAATGTGCGCGACAACATCCAGGTAAAGCTGGACGGGGAAAGCTCGCAGCAGCTCGCCAAGACCACGCTCGAATATGACACCGGTTTTACACTTCCTCCCGGCTCCTATACGGCCAAGTTCCTGGCGCGCGACGATCAGACCGGCAAGATGGGGACCTATGAGTCGAAGTTCGTTATCCCCGATTTAACAGCCCAGCAGAATTATCTTCCGATCAGCTCGGTGGTGTTGAGCAATCAGCGGCAGAGGCTGGATGCCGCCGTGGCGGTCGCCGAGAAGGACAAGAAGGTGCTGGCCGCCCATCCACTCATTCAGGACGGCGTGAAGCTGGTTCCGAGCGTGACGCGCGTGTTCCGAACCGATCAGAACCTGTTCGTGTACCTCGAGGCCTACGAGCCCACGGCCGAAACGACGCAGCCTGTGATAGCGAATGTCAGCTTCTATCGCGGCAAGGTGAAGGCTTTTGAGACCGATCCGCTGCGGGTCGCCGAGGGCTTGAATCCGAAGACCAAAGCGCTGCCCTTGCGCTTCAGCGTTCCTCTCGCCAAGCTCCAGCCCGGCAAATACACGTGCCAGGTAAGCGTCTTCGATCCGGACGCCCACAAGTTCGCGTTCTGGCGCGCGCCCGTGGTCGTTTTACAGTAGACACAGCGGCTCGCGCCGTCGGCAGCGGCGTTATCATAGTCGCCAGAGGTGTGACGCATGAATGTCGCTCGCGCGTGCGCATTGCTCCTCGCCTTTCCGAGCCTGTGGGCACAGGACCAGAGACAACTCATCTTGGTGGCGCGTCGTTCGCCTCTCGTTGAGATTCTCGACTCTGCGAACCTTCAAACGGTTGCCTCGATCCATTTTGATACTCGCATCGAACTGGTGACCGCGAGCGAGGATCACTCAACGTTGAACATCCGCGCCTATGACGGACACGCCTGTTGTTCGCCCTACACCCTCGACACCGCGACGCGGAAGCTCGTCAAGACCGTTTCCAATCAGCGCGATTATTTTGGCGAGTGTCTTATTTCGCAGGACGGACGCTGGTGCGCGCGGCTCAAGAGTTTTCGAGGGCCGGCGCTCAGGATGCTCGATACGAAACAAGGCACGGTGCGCGAGTTGGTTCCGCCCGAGCTGCCGCCAGAGGACCCCGCTGGGAATTGGTCCGCAACAGGTGCCTGGTCCGGGGATTACTTTTTTCTCTATATAAAACGACCGGCGGACGGCGGTTTTCTTTGGGCGATACCACCCGATACCGAGAAATTGGGCCCTGGGACATCGGTTGCTTCATTCGGTGAGTCAGGGGGCTGCATAGAGCGGTGGCCAGTAGACAAGGCGATCGTGGCGGCAGGAAAACGAATCTTTCTTTATGAGCCGTTTGGCGACAAGACCGATAGGTCTGCCGGATGTTCCGAGCCGCCGCCCGGGGGTGCCTGGGAGGTAGATCCGGCGAACGGGAAGCTCAGCAATGAAATTGCTCCCCGCCTTCACTTCAACGCGATCGTTTCGGGTCAGTCTGGCTTGTCGCTCTACGGGGTTTTACCAGGGAGCCCAAATTGGCAAAGCCCAGTCGAGGTAGTTACCTTACGCGCCGCCGACGGTAGCGTGGAGCAATCTCGGACGTTCGGCCCTGGGGTCCTGAGAATCGGAATCGGATCCTTGGCAACCAGTCTCATAGGATACGTGTCGGTGGAAAAACCGCACTAGCGCTTCAGGTCCGCCCGCGCAGCGTTAGCCAACCCAGCACGAAGAAGCCGGCCGCGATTCCGAAACGCAATATCACCAATAACATACGCTCGCCCAACAGCCATCGGTTGAGAGCCAGCAAAACGAAGCCAGCTCCGATCGCAAAGTACCACCAGGCGAAGAGGCGGGTTCGCAGGAATTTGTTCATGCCAAGGGGGCGTCTGCGGAGTTCCTATCCATGGTACCGCCCCCTCCCAATCCCATGAAAGCAACGCATTTCCCTGTTGCAATGGCCAGCTATTCGTGTGATATTATGGACCAGTTTTGTACAAGCTGCGTGTCTGACCTTCGAAAACCTTGGAACTGCAGGGCTTACCCAAGCTTCAGAGCATCCCTCCGTTTTGTAGTGCCCGGCGCTCAGCACCAGAAGTGAGGAGAATCAAGTAGTGAGAGAAAAAGGTATTGTGAAATGGTTTAACGCCGCCAAGGGCTATGGTTTTATACAGCGCTCCAACGGCGACGATGTGTTTGTTCACTTCACAGCGATCCAGATGAACGGGTATCGGACGCTCGAAGAGGGTGCGGAGGTGGAGTTCGAGGTGAAGCGGGGTCCCAAGGGCCTGCAGGCCGAGAATGTGAATCGGCCGTAGCAAGTAGTTCCAACAAAATCGAAAATCGGGCCGTCCTGACCAGGCGGCCCTTTTTCATTTCTATGGGAAATTTTCTTCTGTTGACGCACGGCGCCGGATCGAATCGCAACGCTCCGCTATTGGTAGCGGTGGCGAATGCGTTCTCCGCCGCCGGTATTGAGGTTTCACGCTACGATCTGCCCTATCGCCAGGACCGGCCGAAGGGTCCGCCCCGGCCGGGCGACGCCGAGCGCGATCGGCAGGGCCTGAGGGCGGAAATCGCGGCCGCGCGCGCGAAGGGTTTTGATCAGGTCTGGATCGGCGGGCACTCCTATGGCGGGCGTCAGTCGAGCATGCTGGCGGCCGAGCGCCCGGGTATTGCCGACCGGCTGCTACTGCTCTCCTATCCGCTGCATCCGCCGCGGAAACCGCTCCAGTTGCGCACCGGGCATTTTGCGAAGCTCGAAACGCCCGCCCTGTTCGTGCACGGCATGCGCGATCCGTTCGGCTCGGTCGCGGAACTCGAAGAGGCCCGCCTCCTGATCCCGGCCGAGACCAGGTTACTCACGGTGGAAAGCGCCGGCCACGATTTGGGGCGCAAACACGCTGCGTTGGCGGGAGACATCGTCTCCGCCTTTCTGGCCATGTCATCCTGAAAGGACCCATGAAAATCTGGCTGCAGGCCTGCCGGGTTAATTCGCTCGCCATCTCGTCCATTGGAGTGATGGTGGGAACGGTCGTCGCTCTCTGGTATGGGCGCTTCTATTTGACAGGTTTTTTCCTGGCCTGGCTCGGCTCGGTGATGATCCAGGCCGGGACGAATCTCACTAACGTTTATTACAACTACAAAGCGGCGTCGGCCTCGAATGACCCGGCGGCTTACGACCCGCGCGGATCGAGCGCAGTGATCCGCAAGGGACTGCTGCCGCCCGATTCCGTTCGAAACGGCGGCCTGTTCTGTTTTGCTGTGGGGATTCTGTGCGGGCTGGTGTTGGTGAAGCTGTGCGGCGCGACCATACTCTGGCTGGGACTTCCTGCCATCGCGGCGGGGTATTTCTACGCCGGCCCGCCGATCCGCTACGGGTACGTCGCCCTCGGCGTGGTGTCGGTGTTCCTGTTCATGGGGCCGGTGATGGTGTGCGGCGCCTTCTACGTGTCCGCGCTCAGTTTTTCCTGGAGCTCGCTCGCTGCGGCGATTCCGATCGGGCTGGTAGCGGCGGGGATCATGCACACCAACGATCTTCGCGACTACGATACCGACATTTTGCACGGAAAGAAAACGCTGGCGACGATGCTGGGCCGGCGCGGCGCCTGTTATTTGCTGCTAGGCATGGATGCGGCAGCGTTCGCCGTGATCATCGTGGCGGCGCTCGCGCGCGTTCTGCCCTGGGGAGCGCTATTGGTGGTTCTCGCCATCCCACAAGCGATTCGGCAGTTGCGGATGGTCTTTGGGGAACTCAGCGCAGCGGTGCTGCACCAGGTCTGGCTGCGCGGCGTGCAACTGCACACCCAGTTCGGCGCCGCGTTGATGATCGGGATCCTATTCAGCCCGCGTCATCCCT
>DATGII010000070.1:0-30903 GCA_035295805.1 Bryobacteraceae bacterium
GACCGGCCAGTTCACGCATTGGGCGCAGGGGACGAGCACCGCCAGTTTCGGCGCCGGCGTCACGATCGCCGGCCTGACCGTCAATTCCGCCACCAGCGCGACCGCGGTACTGAACATCGATCCGGCGGCAACGGCCGGCCCGCGCGACGTAAGCGTTACGACCGGCGCGGAAATGGTCACGCTGAACAACGCGTTTACCGTCACGGCGCCTAATTCGATCTCTTTCAGTGTTCAGCCCGGCACCATCCACCTGGGTCAGCACTTTGCGCCCGCCGTGCAGGTGACGTTGCTCGATGCGACCGGCCACGTGCTCACTGCCGCGAACGGCCCCGTTACCATCTCCCTCAAAGCCAATGCGGCGTCAGCCGTCTTGAGCGGCACCCTCACGCAAAACGCCGTAAACGGTGTGGCGACGTTTCCCGACCTCAGCGTCAATCGAACCGGGACGGCAGACACTCTGATTGCTTCCAGTGACGGCCTCAACGTCACCAGCACTCCGTTCGATGTGGTCCTGAGTCGGGCGCAGGTGGGCGCCTGCGTGCCGGCGAGTTCCCAGTCGCTTCTGGTCCAAGGCCCTAATGTGAGCGCATACCTGCCGAACGGGTCATGGGGGACTACCACGAAGAACGTGCAATTGGTGCCCATCGAAGGCGCGGGAGCGCCGGCCACCATTCAAACTCCGAACCCCGTGAACTCCTGTGCGTCCAACTCGGATACCGGGGAAACTGTCTGCACGGCAAACAACACCGACGTGTACCTCATCCAAGGATCAACGCTCGCCAACACCCTGAAGAGCGGTAGTAACGCCGGCGTCGGATTTCCGTTTATATCCGGCGGCAGTTGCCTGAATTGCGGCATCGCCATGAATCCGGCCGCCAATCAGGCGGTGATTGGGATGGGGCTTAACCCAGGGGTTGCGGGCATCCAGATTCTCGATCTGAATACCAATACGTTTGCCACGCCGATATCCAGTAACGGCCTGGGTATCTCCGAAGGCATCCTGGTCGATCCCAACCTGAACCTGGTTCTCTCCCCAGTTGAGAACAACCACTACGGCTTGTTCGACCTGAGTAGAAAAAAGGTGTTCGACTTCAATATTTCCGGGATTGTAGCCAGAGGTTCTGTCGCCGATTCCGGCGCCGAAGATTGCATCACCGGCATCGCCCTTGCGGCTGAGGAGGATTCGAGCCCCACCCAGATTTTCTTGACCGATTTAACGCAGGCGACCTTTGACACGGCCTCATCGACGTGGACCGCACCGGCGCAGAGCCAGTCATTTCCCGAGTTCCTGAACATCACGACTGCCGAAGGGATTGCCATCGCCTCGAGCGCTCATCTGGGCCTGGTGGCAGGTGAATTCGGGTATTCGGGATTTGGTGTTATTCAATTGCCATCCACTTCCGGTAGCGGGACTCCCGCCGTGCTGGACTACGTCGCCGTGAGGATGCCGAACGACCCCAGCGGGGACCGCTTCGGCATTGAAGGCGACCCCCATACGGTTGCCGCCTACGTCAGCCCGAATGACGGCAAGGCGTACGGAGTGCTCCCGAGTTTCCTGCTGTCAACCTCCGACCGCTATGTCGCGATCATCGACTTGCAGGGCTTGCTGAACGCGCCGCGTTCCAGTGCGCACACCGTGGCGGCCACTGTTGATCTCGTGGCGACAGGTCTGGTGCGATTCGTAGCCGTAGGATCATCGCCGGCTCAGATGAGCTTCGTCTCGCAGCCGGCCGGCGCTGTGGCGGGTCAGGTTTTCCAGGTCAAGGTCGCCATCGACAATGCGCTGGGACAGGTTGACCCCAACAATACCTTCTCCGTCACTCTGTCGGTTGGGGCCACCCGGCTTGGCAGCACCCTGCCAGTGAACGGAATCGCCACGTTTAATGTCGTCATCGATCAGGCCGGGACTTACACGCTGAGCGCCAGTACTTCTCAGCTGGGTACGATCACCAGCAATTCATTTACGATCACATCGGCCGCGGCGGCGAAGCTTTCCTTCGTGACCCAGCCTTCCAACATTGTGGCTGGCCAGTTATTTCCCTTGATTCAGGTCGGCTGGCAAGACCAATTCGGGAATCCTACACCCAGTGTTTTGCCGATCACGCTGGCGCTCAACACCAATGCCTTCGGTGCGACGCTGTCTGGGACCACGCAAGTGACCCCGGTGAATGGAGTCGCGAGCTTCACCGCGGTCACCGTACTGCGCACGGGTCCTTTCAGCATCGTGGCATCGGGTACTCCCGCATCCGGCAGTCCGGTCCAGGCGCAAAGCGCATTTTTCCAGGTGACCAGCGGCAGCGCCACCCAGCTCTCTTTTGTCACGCAACCGTCCACGGCCGCGGCCGGACAGATCATGGGCAACATTCAAGTTGCGGTCGAGGATGCCTTTGGAAACACCGTGACTAATGCGCGCAACACGATCTCGCTCGCCCTGGGTGTCAACCCGACCGGTGCCACGTTAGGGCCGGCTGGCTCCACCTCGGTGCAGGCCCTTTCGGGCCTCGCAACGTTCTTCAGTCTTACGGTAAGCTTCGCCGGCGTGGGCTACACGATAATCGCGTCGTCGCCCGGGTTCCCCAATGCGACGAGCGCGCCCTTCAATATATCGGGATCAGGTCCTCCCGTCTCTCTCTCCCCGGCTTTCATGCGGCAAGGCGAGAGCGTGTCGGTGACGATCACCGCGACCGGTACTCATTTTCAGCAGGGCGTTACTTTAGCGAGTTTCGGACCTGGGATTATGGTGGGCGGCGCCTTTTCCGGTGGCTATGGTCCAGTCACCGTGACCAGTCCGACGACGGCAGTAGCCCAATTGAGCGCCGCGGCCGCCGCTGCACCCGGCTTCCGAACCGTGGCGCTCCAGACCGCCTCGGAGCAGGACACTTATATTGATGCGTTCGAGGTCCGTGGAATTCCGAGCCTTACCTCTATCTCTCCTATTTCGGGAACGCCCGGACAGACTCTGTCGGTAACCATTCGAGGCATTTACACGAACTTTGTTCAGGGCAGCACCCAGGCTACCTTTGGTGCAGGCATTTCCGTTGGCGGCGCCGCGTCCGGCGGCTTCGGACCGGTTACCGTGTCCGCGCTCGGAACGGCCACCGCTCAGATCAAGATTGATTCCGCCGCTGCCGTCGGCTTGAGAACGCCAATCACCGTTCGCACCGGCGCCGAGCAGGCCGCTCTGGCAGACGGCGGCTTTCTCGTCTTGGGTACCGTCACCGGCCCGCCGCCAATCCCCAGTTTCACCGGCTTGACCGAAGGCATGGAGATAACCACACCCACAATCGTGACCGGAACCATTACCAGCCCCAATCTCTCCACCTGGACTCTGGACTACGCTCCCACAGGGTCGAGTTCCTTTTCGACATTGGCCACCGGGACGACACCCGCCGTCACCGGCACGCTCGATCCGACGCTGCTCTTGAACGGTATGAATACGGTTCGCCTCACGGCGATTGACCAATCCGGCCAGACGGCCAGCACCACTGTGAACGTCGTCGTCACGCGTAACCTTAAGGTCGGAATCTTTACTCTATCCTTTCTCGATCTGAATATCCCAGTGGCTGGCATCCCAATTCAGATCGTGCGGACCTACGATAGTCGCGACAAAACCAAGGCCGACTTTGGAGTCGGCTGGTCACTGGCAATCAAAAGTGTTCGCGTGGACGTAAACGGCAAGCTGGGGAACAATTGGACCGGCACCTCCTCGGGTGGAATTCTGCCGACCTACTGCGTCCAACCAACCCAGAATCATATCGCCACGGTCCGTTTGCAGAATGGGACAGTTTACGAATTCCAGGCCGTCCCGACCTCTGGCACGAACTGCAACTCCGTCCTGCCTCCAGCCATGGTCGATTTGACCTTCGTGCCCGTCGGCTCGACGCCCCCTTCCGCCCAATTGTTCCAGCCCAACGCAACCGGCCTGATCGTCAGCGGCCAGTTCCCCGGACCCCTACAATTGTTGGATTTGAACACGCTCGGAGTCTTCGGAGACGGCGGTGATGCGGACCAGTGGATCTTAACGATGCCCAATGGTCAGAGCGTTCAGGTCAGCGTGACCTTCGGCGTGCAGTCCATCACCGACCTGAACGGCAACACTCTTAATATCGGTCCCACCGGCATCACGTCGTCTCTTGGTCCGGCTGTCACGTTCGGCCGTGACAGTCAGAACCGCATCATCAGCATCCGGGATCCGAAACTCAATCTCATTCAATATCAATACTCAACTGCCGGCGACCTCGCCAAGGTTGTCGATCAGCGCCAAAATACCTCCAGTTTCTCTTACGACGACAACCACTACCTGCTCTCATTCACTGATCCGACCGGAGCACAGCCGGTGCGGAATGTCTATGACGATTCCGGGCGCCTGATTGAGCAAATCGATGCCCTGAGCCGCGTCCAGGATTTCGCACATGACCTGACGGCACATCAGGACACGTTCACCGACTATCTCGGAAATACCACCACGTATGTATACGATAATCACGGAAATATTATCCAGAAAACCGATGCGCTCGGACATACCACATCGAGCACCTACGACAGTAATGACAACCTCTTGAGCGAGGCCAATGAGCTCGGCAAGATCACGTTGTACAGTTATGACGCCAACAACAATCGCCTCTCTACAACTGATCCTCTTGGCAATACCACCAGGTTTACTTACAACGCGCAGAACCAACTCTTGACCAGGACCGATCCAAGCGGAAAAACTACTGCAACTACCTACGACGCTGCAGGCAATGTGTTGACGCTCACCGACGCGCTCGGCAACACGATTACCAATACGTATACCAACGGCCTCCTGGCGACCGCAGCCGATCCGCTGGGCAATATTACGACGTACAAGTATGACTCGAACGGTAATTTGATTACGACGACGGATTCCCTTGGTAACGTTACTACTTTCGCATACGACTCCGATGGGAATCGTCTTTCCCAAACGGTCGTTCGCAGCACGCCGGCGGGCCAGCAGGCATTGACTACGCGGCTTCAATATGATTCCCAAAATCGAGTGATAGGAACCACTTGGCCGGATAGTTCGACGACCCAGACGACCTTCAATACCCTTGGTCAGCAGACGGGCACAACCGATGAGCTTGGCCGGCAGACCACCTATAGCTACGATCCCGACGGACGCCTTCTGAGCACCACCTATCCGGACGGGACGAGCACAACGAACACCTATGATGCTGTGGGAAACAGGATCGCATTCACTGACCGGTCAGGTGCGACGACTACGTATGCATACGATCCGCTGGGCCGGTTGCTGACGACCACGGATGCTTTGGGATCCGCGGTGAGTTCAACCTACGACGCCGCCGGGCAGCTCATTTCGAGTATTGACGCCCGTGGGAATACGACGCGTTACGCGTACGATGACGCCGGCAGACAAACAAGCATCACCGATGCCGCGGGCCGCATTACACAGTGGAGCATAGACGCTAATGGCCGGCAGGCATCCATGCAAGACCCCGCCAGCCATGTCACCACCTACCAATACGATGCCATAGGACGTCGGACGGAGATTATATATCCTGACGGAACGTTTGAAAAAACGACTTATGACCCGCGGGGAGCCAGGGTTGCGCGGACCGATGCCGCTGGGCAGACGACACAGTTCGCCTACGATGCCCTCGGCCGGCTCAGTTCCGTTACGGATGCCTTGGGTGGCACAACCAGATATGGCTACGATGAAGTTGGTAATTCTGTCTCTCGCACTGACGCCAGTGGGCGGATCACCCGTTTTGCCTACGATCAGCGCGGACGCCGGACCAGCCGCACGCTTCCGGCGGGCCAAATCGAAAGTTTGACCTACAATGCTGCCGGCGAACTAACCTCGCATACTGATTTCAATGGGAGGACCACCACCTATGTTTATGACTTGGCGAATCGGTTGCTTTCGAAGAACCCCGATCCGAGTTTCAACGCTCCGCCGGTCAGTTATTCGTACACGCCGTTAGGCAGGCGTGCTTCGATGACGGACGCCAGCGGAACGACGACATACAGCTACGATTCGCTGGGCCGGCTCACTCGGAAGGCAGCTCCCGCAGGAAGTATTGCATATGCGTATGACGCGGCGGGCAATCTCATTTCCACGCAAGCCGGTACGTTCGGTGTTACTTATGCGTACGATTCGCTGAACCGGCTGGCGTCGGTCACGGACCCGGCGTCGGGCACTACCATCTATACCTTTGATTCAGCCGGAAATCTATCGAGAACCGATTATCCCAACGGCACGGGCCATACGTATAGCTACGATTCCAGGAATCGGTTGACCGCTATGGCGTTCAACCGGAATGGCATTGCGGCGGCTTCGTACTCCTATACGTTGGATGCCGTTGGAAACCGCATGTCCGTCGCAGAGTTGGGTACCCGCACGGTCAATTACAACTATGATGCCATCTACCGTTTGACCGGCGAGGCGATCACGGGTGCAACCACTGGGCCCAATGGCACGGTCCAGTACACCTACGATCCGGTCGGGAATCGCACACAGACTGCTTCGACTCTTGTGGGAGTCTCCTCGGGTTCGTCCAGCTATGATGCCGACGATCGCTTGACATCCGATAGTTACGATGCGGCGGGCAACACCATCTCATCGGATGGAACAGCGAATGTATTTGATTTTGAAAACCGGTTGATCCGGCGAGGCAATGTCTCGATTGTCTACGACGGGGACGGCAATCGAGTCTCGGAAACAGTCGGCGGTACAACGACAAATTATTTGATCGATGACCAGACGCCCACCGGGTACGCCCAGGTTATCGCCGAGGCGGGATCGGATGGCAGCAGCCGGACCTATGTGTACGGCCTCGAAAGGATTAGCCAACATCAGTTCAGTTCCAACGCTACGATAACGAGCTTTTACGTGTACGACGGCCACGGTTCCGTTCGCGCGTTAGCGGACGGGAACGGAGTAATCACGGACACCTACGACTATGACGCGTTCGGTAACTTGATTAGCCAGACCGGGGCAACGGTGAACCATTTCCTGTTCGCAGGCGAACAATTTGATCCGGCCTTGGGAATTTACTACAACCGCGCCCGCTATTACGACGAGCGCCGGGGCCGGTTCTGGAGTATGGACCCGTTTGAGGGAAATCCCCGGGATCCCGAGAGCTTGCACAAATACTTGTACGCCGGTGCGAATCCTGTGAACCGCCGCGATCCGTCTGGCAATGAGGACATCATCGACACGGTCGGCGCTGCTGAGATTCAAAGCAATTTAAGCACTACGGTTTATAACGTCGCACTCAGTGCGGGTAGGAATGCGCTGATCGGCGGCGCTCTGGGCTGCGTTCGCGGATTGCTGCCCAATGGTGGTGGGTGTGCCAACAGTGCAATCGGCGGCGCTCTGCTGGGGGCGTTTCTTGGACCCTTGGGTAGCTTCGGTGGGAGGGCGGTCCAGATCGGGCTCGCTCTCACTTCCCTCGGTATGGGTGGAATCCAGGCTTACTCCGATTTTAAGCGTGGCGATATTGCCCTCGGAGTTTTCGACACCCTCACAGGTGTAGGACTAGGTCTCTTCCAGAGCATCGCTGCCATTAAGGGAGGACCTACTCCTCCTTCCACTTCCAACGCCTCGCCGGAACCGCTCCCGGTCGCTGTAGGCCAGACGCCCAATCTCGCCCAGGCGGCTATCGTAGGTCACGGGTATCAAATGACAAACACTCCCACGGTTCCGGAAGGGACTTATCCCATCTTTCTCAGCTCCGACGGCACCCAACTACCGGTTTCGGTCGCGAAAGGCGTGCTGGCCACCGGCGAAGCCCCCTGTGGCTCGTTTTCCGCTGCGGACGCACCTCAGCCGGGTCAACCCTACAGCGACTTGATCATGAACAGCGCTCGTGATACCAGCGTCTTTAATGGGCCGACTGCTCCCGGACTGAATGTTATCGAGGTCACGCAAGACGGCACATTCTTGAGTGACATTTTGAAGCCGAACATGGGTGTTGTTTTGGTGCTGGCGTGCCGCGGTCCCGGTAACTATGTACCCGTCAAGTAGTGATGGTCGCGATGTCGCGTTATGGAATCACGCCTCGGCGAGAGATTTTTATTCGATTGAAAACCGGAGACTTGAAGTCGGCGTATGCCCCTTCGAGAACGGTAATATTTGGAACCGCGCCGGATAATGAGGTGTGAGGGAAGCTGGACACAGTGCCACAACCAGTATGCCGACACTTGCGAGCGAGACCGGCAATGTCTGCATGGATCGATGCGAAAATATCCTGCTAAGTTCTTTGCTTGGAGCGATCCTCGATCTGAGTCCGCATCGATCGATGCGAAAGAGCCCTCGATTCGCCGTTAAAACCCGGTTCGGCGCAACTAGTCGATCGCCGGACCGAAATATCCCTGCGCCAGTGTCGGCTCGGATTCGAGAGCTTTGCTCCAGCAGGCGCGCGCTTCGTCGGTCTTGCCGCTCGATTCCAGAATCCGCCCCAGGTTGAGCAGGGCTTCCGGCATATCGGCTCGCTGCGCCAGCGCATCGCGGTACAGCTTTGTCGCCTTGTCCGGCTGCCCGGCCTTTTCGTACATCAGGCCCGCGTTGTACAGCACCTCGGGCGATTTTTCGCCCAGATCGATCAGCCGAATGTGATGCTCCAGCGCCGTATCGAAATCGGAAGCCTGGATCGCCATGGCCGCCAGCCCGCGCAGCGCATCCATCGACTTGGGATCGTTTTCGAGCATCTTCTCGTAAAGACGCGCGGCCGTATCGCGCTCGCCCAGGCTGCTATAGGCCAGGGCCAGATTTGCCTGCGCTTCCGGCCACTGCGGGCGATGCTTCAGGCAGCCATCGAAAGCCTCCGCGGCGCCGCGGTAATCCTGCCGCTGCAGCCGAAGATATCCTACGCGAAAGCGCGCTTCCTCCTCTTTGGGCGCCTTATCGAGCACCTGCTTAAATGCTTTTTCGGCCTCCTCGAGTTTCCCGGAGCGCTCCAGCATCAGCGCCATGTTCCACAGCGCCGGCACAGTCTCGCCTCCCGCCTTGATGGCCTGCTCGTAGGCGCGCTGCGCGGCGCCGGTCTCGCCCATCTGCTCCAGCACGATTCCCAGGTTCGTGTGAGTCTCCGCCGATTGCGGCTTCAGCTTGAGCGCTTCTTCGTAAGCTTCCTGCGCCTGGTCCCAGCGGCCTGCTTTCTGATGCGCCAGGCCAAGGTTGAACCAGCCTTCGAAATGCCCCGGCACGGCCGAGACCAGCAGCGTGCAGAATTTCGCCGTAAGCGCGTGCTCGCGAGCCGCCGCCGACCACGCCGCCAGGCCCTCCAGCGCCACCGTCGAATCCGGCCGCATCTCCAGCAGCCGCTCCGAGTACTCGCGCACCATGTCGAAATCTTCCTTGGTCATTCCGATCAGAATGAGGTTCGACAGCGCTTCCTCGGATTCGGCGTTCTTCTCGAGCAGCTTCTGATATATGTGCGACGCTTCGTCGGTATGGCCGAGCGACTGCATCGCCGCCGCCTTCCCGAACAGCGCGTCTTCGTGGTCGGCCGAAAGCTCCAGGCACTTCTCGAACGAGAACAGCGCCGATTTGGGATCTTCCGCGCGCAGATGCGCGATCCCCAGCCCAAGGTGGGCATCCACGTTGGCCGGCTCCAGCGAGCACGTCTTCTGGAACGCCTCCAGGGCTTCTTCCCAGTTGCCCATGCGCTCCAGGCAAACCGCCAGGTTGAACCATCCCATGGCGTATTGCGGCTTCATCTTCGCCAGCGACCGGTAGCTCTTTTCGGCCTGTGCGAAATCGCCGAGCTCGAACTGGATGTGGCCCATGGCGCGGTACACCTCGGCCGAAGCGCTGCCGCCCGAGACCGCGCCCTGCAGCTGCTTGAGGGCCTCTTCGCGTTTGCCTGCCAGATGCAGCGTCACGGCGCGCGCCAGGTGTCCGCTGGCGGCTTTGGCGTTCTCTGGCGCGTTGACTGCGGGGATGCTCATTGAATACTCCGTACCGGGCGGTGGGTGGCCGCCTGTGAATTAGGGGCTTCGATCTGCGAAAGCCTCACCCAATAGACCCGCGCCCGGTCATCCCGGGGGGCCATGAATCCGATGCCGCCGGTGGGCAGGCGGCCGTCCGTCCAGCGCGCGGCCAGTTCGCCGTCGAGCCAGATCGTAAAATCGTTTTGCGCAGCCCGCGTTTTTACGGTGAAAGCCGCCCCCGGCCGCAGCACGCCGGGCAGTGGCCCGGTGGCCGCCGGCTCTTCCATGCCGCCGATCACCGCGCAGCGCCGCAGTTCGTACCGGCCCGACTCCACCATCGCGATGGTTACCTTGAAATAGTTGCTGACGTTGGCCGCGCGAAACGCAAATGTGACCGCGCGGTTCTCGATTCGCGTGAAAAATTCGAACTCGTAATCGCCCAGGCTCAGCGTGGGCCGGAACAGGGCCAGACCCGCCGGGCGCGCGCCGGCCGCGTCCAGCTTCCAGTCCACAACGTCGCCGGTCCATTCCCCCAGACCGCCATCAAAGTGCTCCTCGATGGTGTCGAGCGGAGCGCGGCCGGATTCAGCGCCCTGAGCCGGAAAAACTCCTTGCAGAATCATCGGTGCAGGCCCGAACGGGGACTCGGCCGGCGCGAAAGCCACCTCAGCCGGACGATGGTCGTCGGCCGCATTGCAAGAGGCGTGCAGAGCGAGCGGACTACCGGTTCCCAGACCAGCCCGGAAGGCGCGGCTGCGGAAGCCCGGCATGGCGATGGCGGAGGTTCCTTCCCAGCGCATCGCGCACAGCCGCGGATCAGCCAATGCTGGTTCGAACGCCGTGGCCCGCATTGGCGAGACTCCTCCGGCGCGGGCGCCGGCCGCTGCAATCGTCGCGCGGAGCACCGGAAGCCGCAGCACGCCTGCGGTCCGATCGATATCGCAGCCGCGTGTGCTGGGCAGAATGTCAATCATCCCGGGACGCGCGCCGGGCTGCGGCTTTGGCTCCGGCAATCCGCTTTGCAGCTTCGGATTTTCGGGCGCGGTCCGCAGCAGCGGGGACCGCTTCACGAATGCGCGGCCCGGATATGCCTTGATTTCGCCGGCGTCGCCGGCCGTGGCCGTCAAGACCAGCGCCTGAAACTGGCGCGATTTGTCCAGACCGCCGCCTGCGCCGCCGGAAAGCTCCGATTGCCGCGCCGCGCCAATGTGACGGCGCGAAACGCGGAGAGCCGCACCGCATTCACGCGCTTGGGGTTTCACCCCAGGGACCTCGCAGAAGATGCGAGCCGAGCCGGCCCGCACCACGCCGGCCCCCGGCTTGGTGTTCTTTTTGGAATCGAGCACTGGTGTTGCCCGCCGGGCCACGAACGGAAGCGACGCGGGCGTCAGCATACGGCCGGCAGGTCCTCCGCAGCGCCGTAACAGGTCCGAGAGCGGATTCGAAAACCGGTCTTCCCGCTGCGGTACGCGGGCTTCAAACAAAACCGGATTGAGCGGCCGCAATCGCAGGGCTACTTGCGGCGCTGGAAATCGCACAGGATCGGTGGATGCGCGCGGCTCGCACGCTCCGGCCGCGGCCAGGCCCGTAGCGGGAATCTGGCGGAGGTTTTCGCGCCGCCGCATGAGGCTGGCGACCTTGTTGGCCTCTTCGAGCCGGTCCATTCCCCGCCGCAGCCGGAACTGGTTGCGGTGTTCGCTGGAACAAAAATCCCCATCGCCACGGCGGCCCAATGGCTTGCCGCAGAGCTGGCAGGTTTTGGCACTCATGCTCGCGCACAATTATAATAAAGTCCCGACAACCTGAAAAGGATAAATGCCAGGAATAATCCATTAATCTCGGAAGTTATCAGGCAGTATATAACTAGTGTATACATTGACTTGCCGCGCATTTGAAAGTTCAAAAAATTCATCCGAATTATCCCAAAGTAAACATTAATAGGCCTGCTGTTTCGGGTACAATTTACAACGATGTCGGCTCGTTGTGCGGGCTGACGGAGGACACCATGAACGAATCCACTGCGCGCGCTGACCGGCTTGGCGCTTCTTCGCCATCTTCTCCGGTCCAAGCTCCCGGCTATCTATGGGAAGTTGCCAACAAGCCCGTTAGCGTCCGGATCAACCTGGAAACCGTCGATCGTCTGGAGCGCGAGGTGGTGGAAAGTTTTCGTTCGCTCAGTTCGCGCGGTTCGGAGATCGGCGGGCTCCTTCTGGGCAATGTGCAGAACGGCAATCGCATATCCATCGAAGGTTATGAAGCCATACCCTGCGATTACGTCCGCGGACCCCTGTACCAGCTCTCCGAAGCGGACGTGGAACGCTTTGAGCGCGCCGCCGAACAACGTCATGCGGCGGGCGGCCTGAAGGTAGTCGGTTTCTTCCGCAGCCACACGCGCAAAGGACTGGGCCTGGATGCCGAAGATCTCGCGTTCTTTACCGGACATTTTCGCGAGCCCCACCAGGTGGCATTGCTGATCCGGCCGTACGCCAGCAAGCCGAGCACCGGCGGAATTTTCATTTATGAAGGCGGCACGGTGCGCGGAGAGGCCAGCTACCAGGAGTTCCCGTTCCGGCGTTCGGAATTGGAACGCATGCCGCAGCCCGAGAGCAAACCGGCTCCGGATAAGCCGGCGCCGGAGGCCCCGGCCGCGGAGTCGTCATCCGCCAAAGCCTCCCCGCGCGCACAGATCGTGCCCATTGCGTCACGCCGCGAGATTGCAACACCGGCGATGCGAACCGAGCCGGAACCCGAGGCTCCGGCCAAGCTGCGATTCAGCGAAAAGCCCGCGGCGCCGGAAGCGGCCCCGGCGAAAACCGAATCGCCGTCCCATGCGTCCTCTTTTCCCAAGCCGGCGGCTTCGCAACCCGAGGAGCCGCGCGAAGAACTGGCCGAGCTGGTTTTGCCTCCGCTCGAGCGGCCACGGCGCGGCAACAAAATGATCTGGGTTACGGCGGGCTCGGCGGCTGCTCTGCTGCTGCTTAGTGGAGCGCTGATCTATCCGGGGTTCAGCCATAAAACGCCGCGCGCCTCCACTGCGGCACAAGGCGCCGCCGGATTATCGCTGAAGGTGGAACACTCGGGAGGAGAACTGCTGCTCAGCTGGAATCGCGATTCCGATGCGATCAAGAACGCCGCGCGCGGGGTCCTGGCGATCACCGACGGCGACCAGCATGAAAACGTGAATCTGGATATCGGGCAGTTGCACAATGGCAGCATTGTCTACTCGCCGGGCGGGTCGGATGTGAGCTTTCAGCTTTCGATTGTCGGGCAGAACGCCGCGCAGACTTCCAGCGAGTCGGTCCGCATTCTGAAGACGCGCCCATCGCCGCTGGCCGACAATCAGCCCGCCAGTGCGCCGGCTCCGCAGAAAGCGCCGCCGACGCCCACGCGTCCCGAGACACCGGCTCCGACGACGAACGCGACGGCGCAGCCGGCAGCCGCTCCGGCCAACAACGCCGAGCCGACCCTGGTGGCGGACAATCACAGCAAACCCGCAGCTCCCACGATCAAAGAATTCCACCCCGAGGCTCTGTCCACACGCCTGCGGCCGCCACGGCCCACGGATTTGCCGGAAGCCCCGGGGCTCACGGCAGCGGCGCCTGCGCCTATGCCCGTCGCGGTTCCCGGTCTGGGCGCGACGCCAGGGCTGCCAGTTCCGCCGATGGCCAAGTCTACAACCCCGGCGCCTGCCCGCGGCGGACAGCTGCAACAGGCGCAGTTGATTTCGAGCAAGCCGCCGGACTACCCGGTGGTGGCCAAACAGGCGCATGTGCAGGGCATCGTGGTGGTAACCGCCACCGTGGGGGTCGATGGCAAAGTAAAATCGGCCAGCGCGGTCTCCGGTCCGCCGCTGCTGCAGAAAGCGGCGGTCGACGCGGTGAAGCAGTGGGTTTATAAACCGACGACCCTGAATGGCGCGCCGGTGGAATCCGAGACGCGCGTCGAAGTACGGTTTACGAATACGCACTAAGCATCGCCCGCGGGTCTCCTCAGGCCCGCGGCGGCGATCCAGAGCCAGCCGGCCAGCATGACGGCAATCACGGCGACGCCGTGGGCTTTTAGCGCGGGATTGCCCGTTGCCAGAAGCTCCGAGGCGGCGGGGCGCAGCGCGAGAATCCAGAAGACCAGGCCATAGGCCAGGTAGTTGGCGCGCGCGAACGCAAAACAAAACAGCCCCGCGCCGCCGGCCCACAGCAGCGCGATTCCATAGGCCAGCGCGAACTCTCCGCCGGTGCGCACCCCCGAGGGCACGTTTACAAATAACGCGAGCAAGGCCAGCAGTGGCAGCATCCAGCCCGGCGCGCGCCGGACGATGAGTGCCAATAGCGTCAGCACGGCCGCGGAAATCAGCAGCGTTCGCACGGCTCCGGCGACCGCCGACACAGCGGGGGCGGCGCTGGCGACCTGGTTGGAGACGCCGATCGAATACAGCGCCTGCGCGGGGAAGCGGCTCATCAGCCAATCCTCCATCTGACTGAGTAAGAGCGCCAGACCGGCCGCGGCAAGCGCGGCGACGGCCGCATCCAACCCGAGCCGGCTGCGGTTTTTGGCGCGCCAGATGGCGAGAGCTTGCGGATAAAACGAGAGCACAAAAGCCGCGGCCGCCGCCAGCAACAAGAATCCAAGCACGACGGAGACGGCGATACTGGTGTAGGCCAGAGCTTCATAGGTGGGCAAGGGAATCGCGGTGTCGTACTGCTTGAGAAGCAGCGAAAGAGAGAGCAGGGGCCCGGCGGCCGCGAGCACCGCCGCGGGCGCCGCCAGCCGGATGACATTGCCCCACGGGACCACGCCATGGCGAATGTTATCGATCATCAGCCAGATGCCGTACACAATGCCCGCGGCAATTCCAGCCATAGTCAACGCGAGGACGATGATCGAGAGGGCGCTGCGGCGTTCGCGCGCCCGGCTGAAACTCTCCGGAAGCTTCCAATACGACCGCCAGGAGGAAGCGCGGTCGCCGGCCACCCCGATTTCGATGCGGTAGCGGGCTTCGCCGAGATTCCGCGGATCGCCGGGACGGGCTTCCCAGACCAGCAGGTAGTCTCGGCGCGCCTTCTTTTTCTCCGATGTGCTTTCTTTCAGGTCCATCGCGCCGAGGTCAGCCCCTTGCGCGCCGGCGAAGCGCGCAGCGATCTCGCGCGCAGCATCGGGCATCAGATCGTCGCCGGGGCGATCTTCAGGAAGCGTGTGCGCGAAACCCAGAACCTTGCCGTTTTCGGGATGGACGGACACCAGCAACTCCTCGCGATCGAGCGAACGAAAATAGCGCGTCACCCAGTGGCGGAGCGGCCGGTTGCGCTCAAAGAGAGAAGAAGCGGTTGAAATCGAGCCGCGCTCGAGAAAATATTTGCCGGCGAGGCTGTCTTCGCCGCTCCAGTGCGCGTCGGGATAGGTGACGTGGCGGAACGTGTCGGGAGCCAGGCCTTGGGCGCGCGCGAATGCGCCGGCAGCGGCTCCCGCCCGCTCCTTGCCGATTTGAAAATTAGGTGCTTCCCCGAAGCGCGGGATCGGTACGAGTATACTGAGAAGCCCCGCGGCAAAGAGCACAAGAGCCAGAACGCGCGCGCGCGCACCCAGCGGCCGGTAGGTGATTTCCGCGGCCTTCGGGCGCGGCGCCGGGGGAGGAGGGATCTCGGCAACGGCGGCGTCTTCCGCGTTGGTTAAACCGGCTTCAGGCTCGAATCCGCCGCGCCGCCAGTACGCGATCAAGGCGAAGATTACCGGGAGCACCATGATTCCAGCGCTGGCCGCGCCGGTGAGCCGGTAATACAGGCTCTGCGAACGCAAGAGCAGCATGGCGGTGTACATGGCATCGACGGAGTAGTGCCAGACCAAGGTTGGCAGGATTCCCCAGCGCAGCATGATCAGTCCGAGCGCCACGCCGCCGATGCCAACCTCCACGCCGCGAATGTAGAACGGCTGCTGCGGATAACCCGCATGGCCGAACCCCCAGATAAAACCGGCCAGGACCACGGCCAGCGGCAGTAGGCGCACGAGTTTCCGCAGGAACGGGATCGCGAACATCCGGAACAGGAATTCTTCGGAGACAGCCGGTAGAAATCCGCCGAATAGAACGTAGGCCCACGGAAAACGCGTGTTGAGCAGATCGCTGTATGGGACATCAGCGGGCGACCAGGCGCCCAAGCGGAAGGCCACGATGTAAAACGCGGTCTGGTAGGCGATGAAGATGCCGCACAGCGAGAGGCCGAGGACGGAGCCGAGCAGGAAGGATCTGGTGCGCAGGCCGCGCACGCGGAACAGGTTGCCGAGTGCGATCCGGTTGCCCAGGAATTCGCGGTAGAGAGGCTCGGCGGCGGCGGTGATGAGGAACAGCAGCCCCCCGGCGCCGAGCGCGGTGAGCAAGGCCTGCAGCGCCTGGCGGGAAAGAAAGCTGCCGTAGGAATCGGTGGTTGGATAGCCGAATTCCTGGAGCGGGAACTGGTTGGCGGAAGCGCATAGCGAGAGCACCATGGCGAGGATGCCGACGCGCGCCGCGAGCCGCCATCGGATATCGTGGCGGCGGATGCGAAGGATGATGACCACGATCATTCCGATCGCCAGCGCGAGGACCACCACGGTATCGGCGTACTGCGCAACATCGTTCTTGGAGCGCAGGCGCTGATAATCGCGCGTCCACTGCTCGGGGATTTTGAGGTACTCACGATAGCCGCCGACTTCATTGCCCAGCAGAGTGACTTGCAGGCGGTAGGTGGCGCCGTTGAGGTCGAAGTCGCGCTCCTTCCAGGTGAAGACGCGGTCAGCGCGGGCGCGCCGCGTCACGGAGGAGGTCTCGACGAAATCCAGCGAAGCGGGATCGCGTTTCAAGCCGTCGCGTAGGAACTGTTCGGCGGCGGCGCGCGCCTGGTCGTCGGATAAAGAGGGGCGGGCGGCATCCTCCTGGATCAGGTGCTCGAAGCCGGCGAGCTGGCCGAGGGGTGTGATGTCGACGCGAAATTCTTCCTTCTGGAGCGGGCGGAACCAGCGATAGGACCAGCGCCACAAGCGCACCTGGGAGCCCATGATGCGGTTGGCGCGCGCGAGGCCGACCTCGCGCTCGAGGAAGGTTTTCGCATCGTCGTCAAAATCGAAGCTGGCGGCAGTGCGGTAACCCACGACCACATAATTGTGACCGGAGAGAAAGCTCTCCGCGGCAGTGCGCGCTTCCCCCCGTCCGACGCGGAAATCGATGGAGGCCTCCGGGAAGGCCAGATAAAAGTAGCGGGTGGAAAACCAAATGCTCGCTGCAAGCAGTGCGAGGCAGACCGCGATGAACCGGTAGTCGGAGGCGCGCAGCCGGGCGGTCATCGGCGGACCGTCATGGCGGGCTCATTGCTTTTCGGCCCAATGCAGACCGATGCCGCCAAGAATGAAACTGCGGGTGCGCACCTGGCTATACCCCTTCTTGCGCAGCATGGAGGAAAAATCGTCGATCGAGACAAAGCTGCGGAGCGAATCGGGAATGTAGGTGTAAACGCGCGGCCGGCCGTGCAGGAGGAGTCCCCAAAACGCGCCCTGCGCATAAAGGTAGGCGAGGTAGAGGCTGCGCAGGACCGTGTTGGCCGGCAGAAAAAAATCGAGGCTGACAAGCAGGCCGCCGGCGCGCGTGACGCGCTCGATTTCAGCCAGGGCGGCCGGAAGGCTGGAGAAATTGCGGAGGCCGTAGCCGATGAAGACGCAGTCGAAAGAATGATCGGGGAAGGGGAGCCGGCCGGCATCGGCGCAGACGGTGTGGGGAATGCCGCGGCGGCGCGCGAGCTGCAGCATGCGCTCGGTGAGATCGACGGCCACGGTGGTAGCGCCCGGGCGATGGCGGCGGACGAGTTCGCAGAAATCGCCGGTTCCCGAGGCGAGATCGAGCACCACTGGGAGTTGCGGGAGGCGGGCGCGCTCGACGCCGCTTTGCTTCCAGCGGCCGTCCATGCCGTAAGAAAAGGCGCGTGTGATGAAATCGTAGCGGGGCGCGATGGTGTGGAACATCGCGCGCATCAAGGTCGAATTCTGTTTTTCCGCGGGAGGTTGCACCGGCCAGCTGAATTGTATCAAACTAGCCGCCCTTTTTCGGACGCGACGGGCGTATTTCGAGGGCGCTGATCATGGTCCTCGCGGGCATGCGCAACACCAGCGCCACGGCCTCGGCGACATCTTCGGGCGCGATCATCCAGCCGGTGTCGCCCGTGCGGTCTGCTGGGCCGCCGCCGAACCGGGTATCGACGCTGCCGGGCATGATGGAGGTGACGCGAACGTTGTCGTAGCGGTGATCGAGCATCAGGGCTTCGCTGAAGCCGTTCAAGGCAAACTTGGAGGCGTTGTAGGCGGCGCCGGTGGTGAAGGGGTTCTTACCGGCGAGGCTGGAAATATTCACGACGTAACCGCCGCCACGGGCGCGGAACCGAGCGAGCGCCTCGTGCGCGCAATAGAAAGCGCCGTTGAGGTTGAGATCGATATTGCGGTGCCAGTCCTCCGGCGTCATCTCGCCGACTTTGCGGAACACGCCAATGCCGGCGTTGTTGACCAGGATATCGAGGCCGCCGAAGGCGCCGTCGATCGCCTGGAAGAAGGAGCGCGCCTGGTCGAGGCGGCTGACGTCGGCGGCACACCCGAAAGTCTTGCCGGCGCCGCGCAGTTCCGACGCGGCGCGGTCGACCGACTCCTTGGTGCGGCCGCAAAAGGCGACGGATGCCCCCTCGCGCAAGAGACGTTCGACGATGGCGCGCCCGATGCCGCGCGTACCACCCGTAACCGCTGCAATTTTTCCGGAAAGCGATTCCATAAGCTGGTCCCCCTCACTCGTACATGGCCGGATAGGCCTCCCGCATTTGCTGAGCCTGCGCCCGCGCGGACTCGATCTGGATTAGCGGGCCTTTGTCTAAGCCGGGACAATAGCGCGCGGCCTTTTTCCATTCGCGCCGGCTGTCTACCAGCTCCGGCCAAAACGGAAAGATGCGGCACTGGGTAGGCTTCGCGGGATGGATGGAACATCCTCCGTCCCGCAGGAAGTGGCAGCGCGCGTCCCGCGGAACGCGGAGACGCAGCCGCCGGCTGGTGCGATAGATATAGCGGCGCTCGAAGGCCGCCGGTGTCATGCTGAGGAATTCGGCGGCGCGCACGAGGTCGGCTTCGGTCAGCCAGACAAATCCGCGCTGCGTACAGCACTCCGTGCAACCGGGTTGGCATTCAAATCGCAGCGCCTGCGCCATCTCCCTATCCTAGCGCTGGCGCTCACTCGTTACGGCAGCTCCTTGTACAAAAAAGTAGCGGCCTCGAGGGCGGGCGAGTCGACGGCGCGGGAGTAGCGCGGGATCACGCCGACGGTGACATAGCCCAACGAGCGATAGAGGGGCTCGCCGGCGTCGCCGGTACGGGTGTCCAGGGTCAGAAGGGTGCGGCCTTCGGCGCGCGCGAGTTCTTCGACGGCGCGCATCAGAGCCCGTGCGATGCCGCGACGGCGCGTTCGCGGATGCACCATGAGCTTGATGATGTCGGCCCGGTGGCGCTGGTTGGGCGGGAGGGCGGGGACGAGTTGCACGGTGCCGATGATTTCTTCGCTGTCGCGCGCAACCAGCATCCGGCGGCGGCCCTTGCGGAGTTCGGGCAAGACGGAATCACGCCAAAACGCGCGCGCGTCTTCGATCGAAAAGGGCTGCACGAAACTGATGCTGGCGCCGGCCGCGACCGAGGCATGTAGCATCTCGGCGAGCATCTGCAGGTCGTTGGACGAATGTGCTTGCTGGCACAGCCATTCGGTTATGACGAAGCCGGTCATTGGATCTGCCACCTTTCTCATGGGTGCACCATCGCGACCACGTACCGCGCGGGGCGTTTGCCGACGCACTCGAAGCGGGTCGGCCCGTTCAGGACATAGCGCAGACAATCGCCGGCGCGAAGCCGGAAGCATTTGCCGTCGACCGTCAGCGAGAGCGCGCCTTCGAGCATCCAGAGATGGTGCTCGAGACCCGGAATCGGAGAAGCTTCAAAGGCTACGGATTGCCCGGGCGGGAAGCGTACTTCCACCATCTCGCCACGAAGGCCGGGGCCGGGAGGCGAGATGGCCCGGCGCACGTAGCGCGATGCGGGGTCCTGCCAGGTCACCTGATCGGCGGCCGCAACCAGGCTGAGCGGCTGGGTTTCGGCTTCGGCAATCAGACGGGAGAGTGTCCAGCCGTAAGCGGCGCAGAGCTGTCCGAGCATGTTGGCGGTGGGGCTCAACTCGCCGCGTTCGATGCGAGAGAGGGTGGCGCGGCTGATGCCGGTGCGCTCGGCGAGAGTGTCGAGGGACCACTCGCGCCCGGAGCGGAGGGCGGCGAGGCGTTGGGCGATGCGGCGCTCGACCGCGATGGTTTCGGCTGGCGAGTTCATCTCTAATAAGAGATCATATCTCAGTATGGAGAACGGCGCCAGCGGTACGATACGTCTATGAATGGATCCAAGTCACGGGACGTGGCGCGCCGGAAGATGATCGCGGCAGGCAGCGCGGGAATCGGTGCGCTATTCGCATTTCCGCGCGGTGCGAAGGGCGCTGAGTGGACGCCTTCGGAAAGAGCAAACGTGGAGATGGTGACTGCGTTTTGCGCGGCCTGGCCCAACCACGATTTGGAGAAGCTGATGTCGTTCTTCGCCGAAAATGGCGCCTACTTCTCGAGCGGGTCGAGCGGTTCGAGGTGCTCGATACGCTGGCCAAAGGGCCGATGGTGTTTAACGAGCGCATCGATCACTTCACAGGCGGACCGCTGAAGCGGTGGCATGGCGTCGGCGTGTTTTTTGTGAAGGAGGGCAAGATCGTCGAATGGTACGATTACACGATCGCGCTCGAGCGCGCGTAAACACTATTCTGCGCCGGGCCGTTTTGGCTGCGTTGCTGCCGCTTGCCGGATTTGCGCAGGCGACTTTTCCCGCAGTGCGGATCATCGGCAACTTGTATTATGTCGGGGACACGGATCTGGCTGCGTACCTGGTGGTGACGCCGAAGGGCGATATTCTGATCAACTCCGGTTTCGAATATTCGGTCAAGGAGATTCGCGACCGGATGAAGAGCCTGGGGTTTCGTTTCGCGGATCTCAAGATTCTGCTGGCGACGCATGCGCATAGCGACCACGTGGCGGCGATGGCGACCATCAAGCGACTGAGCGGCGCACGCATGATGGCGATCGAGCAGGAAGCCGAACTGCTGGAAACCGGCGGGAAGACCGACTACCTGTTCGGCAGCGCGGGCTGGTTTCCGCCGGTCAAGGTGGACCAGACCTTCAGGGATGGCGACAAAATCGAGCTGGGCGGATCGACACTGACGGCGCATTGGACTCCGGGGCATACCAAGGGCAGCACGAGCTACAGCATGACTATCGCGGAAAGCGGCCGCGAGTATAGCGTGCTTATTGCGAATCTTCCCAATCTTAATGAAGGAACGGTACTGATTAAGAATCCGAAGTACCCGGGCATTGTGGACGATTACGCGCGAACTTTCGAAGTGTTGCGGCAGCTGCCGTGCGACATTTACCTCACCTCGCACGCAGGCCAGTTCGGGCTGCTGGCGAAGTTTCAGCCCGGAAAGGCGTACAGCGCGCGCCGGTTTGTCGATCCGTACGGTCTGCCGCGGATTCTGAACCGGCTCGAGCAGGCGTTCATCGCCGAACTGGAACAACAGCAGCAGGAAGAGCAGGCGATCGAAGATCGGAAGCGCTTTAAAGACGTGCTTCCGAACTGACGAGATGCGGCGGCATCGAGCCCAGCGGAAACGCCGGGCCCGAATGCAGAATGGAACGTCGGATTAACGAATCGGAGTCAGGCGCCGGCGTAATAAGAACGCGCCGGCTGCCAGGAGAACCAGCGGAACGATCGAGCCTGGTTCCGGGACAGGGTCGGGATCGTGATCCCGATCCGGGTGAAAGGTCAGGGATTGAGGTGCAGTCCCATTGTGTAGCGACGAGGTAATCGCGCTCGCCACGTCGAAGCCCGGCTGGTTGGGCGCGCGAATCGAATCTGCACTCGCCGCGGGGACCAGCACAATCAGCATCAGCACAAGTAACACGGCCACCGTGATCTTCAACTGCATAGATTTCCTCCTTGCTGCAGTGGACCACTGACTATCGCAGCGAAAACAGTCCTGGAAGAGTACAGTACGTGCTTGGAAACACGGCACAATCGCGGCGTGTGCGGGATATTCCAAAAAAATCGCGCGCTACACTGAGTGCGGGAGCCATGAGCAAGACGCAAGCGGGCCTGATTCTGTTCGCGCACGGATCGCGCGTCGAAGCGGCCAACGAAGGGGTACGTGCCGCGGCCCGCGACGTGGCGCGATTGGGTTCGTTTCGCCATGTCGGTGCGGCATTCCTGGAGTTCGGCCGGCCGGATCTGGCCGGGGCTGCCGAGGCCCTGGTCCGCGCAGGCGTAAACCGGATTGTCGTAATCCCGTATTTTCTGACCTTGGGACTTCACATGGAACGAGACTTGCCCAAGCTGATAGCGGACATTCAGGGGACGCACGCGGGGGTCGAGGTCCGGGTGGCGCCGCCGTTGGAGGGGCATCCGGGTTTGGTCACGGTGCTGCTGGAGCGCGCCAACGCAGCCCTATCAGGTTGACAGTAAATGATTTATAAAAACTTGACAATATTCGACTAAGGTTTGATAATGGGTTTGTACTAAGCCGTCGGGATCCTCCCCGGCTGGGCCGCAATCGTAAATCTCGACAAATGCGAGGATTTGAAAGTTATGGCAAAGATCATCGGTATTGACTTGGGGACCACCAACTCCGTCGTGGCCGTAATGGAGGGTGGCCAGCCCACCGTAATCGCCAACCAGGAAGGGGCGCGGACGACGCCGTCGGTGGTGGCATTTACCAAGAGTGGAGAACGCCTGGTCGGACAGGTGGCGAAGCGCCAGGCAATCACGAATCCGGAAAATACGGTTTTCTCGATCAAGCGGTTTATGGGGCGCCGCTATGACGAAGTGAGCGAAGAAATGAAGATGGTGCCCTACAAAGTGGTGCGCGGCGACAACGGGGATGCCCGGGTGGATATCAGCGGCAAGAAATATTCGCCGCCGGAGATCTCGGCCATGATCCTGACGAAGTTGAAAGAGGCGGCCGAGGCGTACACGGGCGGCAAGATCACGCAGGCGGTGATCACGGTGCCGGCCTACTTCAACGATGCGCAGCGGCAAGCGACCAAGGACGCGGGCAAGATCGCGGGCCTGGAAGTCATGCGCATTATCAACGAGCCGACGGCGGCGGCGCTGGCGTACGGGCTGGACAAGAAGAAGAACGAGACGATCGCGGTGTACGACTTCGGCGGCGGCACCTTCGATATTTCGATCCTGGAAGTAGGCGAAGGTGTGGTGGAGGTGAAGTCGACCAATGGCGACACGCACCTGGGCGGCGACAACATCGACCAGCGGGTAATCGACTGGATCGTCTCCGAATTCAAGAAAGAGAACGGCATCGATCTTTCGAAAGACCAGATGGCGCTGCAGCGGCTGAAAGAGGCCGCCGAGAAAGCGAAGATGGAGCTGTCGACGCTGCTCGAAGCGGAGATCAACCTGCCGTTCATCACTGCCGATGCCAGCGGGCCGAAGCACCTGCAGATGAAGCTGACGCGGGCGCGGTTCGAGCAGATGGTGGAAGATATCATCCAGCGTTCGGTGGGTCCGTGCAAGCAGGCCATGCAAGACGCGGGGATCAGCAACCCGTCGCAGATCGACGAAGTGGTGCTGGTGGGCGGGCAGACGCGCATGCCCCGCATCCAGCAGATTGTTCGCGACCTGTTCGGCAAGGAGCCGCACAAGGGTGTAAATCCGGACGAAGTGGTGGCGGTGGGCGCGGCGGTACAGGGCGGCGTGCTGGGCGGCGAAGTCAAAGACGTGCTGCTGCTCGACGTGACGCCGTTATCGCTGGGAATCGAAACGCTGGGCGGGGTGTTCACCAAGCTGATCGAGCGCAACACGACGATTCCGACGCGCAAGAGCGAGGTCTTCTCGACGGCGGCAGACAGCCAGCCCTCAGTGGAGATCAAGGTCTACCAGGGCGAGCGCGCAATGGCGCGGGACAACCGGCTGCTGGGCGTCTTTCAGCTCGGCAACATTCCGCCGGCGCCGCGCGGCGTGCCGCAGATCGAAGTGACGTTCGATATCGACGCCAACGGGATTCTGAACGTAACGGCGAAGGACCGTGCGACCAATAACGAGCAGAAGATCACGATCACGAGCTCGTCGGGCCTGTCTAAAGACGAAGTCGAGAAGATGGCGAAAGACGCCGAGAGCCATGCCGCGGATGACCGTAAGCAGCGCGACACGATCGAGGCCAAGAACAAGGCCGACGCCATGGTGTACAACGTGGAAAAGACGTTGAAGGAGCATCGCAGCAAGATCAGCGATGCCGAGGCGAAGGAGATTGAAGAAGCGCTGGCCGAAACCAAGAAAGCGATTCAGGAAAACGATCCCGATCGCATCAACGCGACCACGGACCGGTTGACCGCGGCCAGCCACAAACTGGCCGAAGCGATGTACAAAGCGGCTTCGTCCCAGCCGGGCGGCCCGACGCCTCCGAGCGATGGAGGCAAACCGGGCGAAGAAGGCAAGAAGGACGGGAAAGACAACGTAGTCGACGCCGAGTTTGTGGACGTCGATGACAAAAAGTAAGTAGGTAGGACGGCCGGAGGCCCGGGGAGGGCTTCCGGCGCGCTCTTTTTTCCATGCCAGCGGCCCCTAAACACGATTACTACGAAACCTTAGGCGTTCCGCGCAAAGCCGCGGCCGAGGAAATCCGCAAAGCGTACCGGCGGCTTGCGCGCAAGTATCACCCGGATTTGAATCCGGGTGACAAAGCAGCGGAAGAACGTTTCAAAAACGTCCAGGAAGCGTATGACGTTCTGAGCGACGCCAAGAAGCGCCAGATGTACGATCAATTCGGCGTTTACTCGGATAACGGGTATGCCGGGGCGGGACCGAGCGGTCCGGGGCCCGGCGGCCCGACGATGGATTTCGGGGGGTTCGATTTCTCCGATTTCATGTCGGGCGCGGCGGGCGGAGCTCAAGGCGGCCGGCGGACGGAGACGGGGCCGGGCGGGGGCGCCGGGTTCCGGGATATTTTTTCGCAATTCTTCGGGGGGCGCGCAGCGCCGCAGGCCGAGCCGGAGAAGGGCGGGGACCTCGAATATGTGATGGACATCGATTTCTGGCAGGCCATCCGCGGGACGCAGGCGCGGCTGAACATCTCGCGCTACGAAATCTGCGGAACCTGCCATGGATCCGGTTCGACCGGGTCGGGCGAAGTCCAATGCCCGCAGTGCAAGGGCACCGGCAACGTGGCACAGATGGCCGGAGCAATGAAGTTCAACCTGACGTGCCCGCGCTGCGGCGGTTCCGGGAAGCTGCGAAACGCGTGCCCGACTTGCGGGGGCGACGGCCGGGTGACGCGCACCGAAATGGTGGAAGTGCGGATTCCGCCGGGGGCGCGGAACGGTTCACGGCTACGGGTGCCGGGCAAAGGCAATGCAGGAACGCAGGGCGCGCCGCCGGGAGACCTCTACATCACGACGCGGGTGGAAGAGCATCCGTTTTTTCATCGCGAAGGCGACAACATCGAAATCAAGGTCCCGGTGACGGTGTGGGAGGCGGCGCTCGGAGCCAAGATTGAAGTGCCGACCATCGACGGGCGGACGCTGCTGAAGATCCCACAGGGGACGAAGAACGGGCAGCGCTTCCGGCTGCGGGAAAAGGGAGTCGGCAATCAACGGAGCGGCCAGCGCGGCGATCAGATTGTGGAAGTCGCGATCGAGGCGCCCGAGCCGCGCGATGAAGAGACCCGCGAGCTGTTGCGCAAGATGGCGAAGCTGCATCCGGAGGATCCGCGGGGCGAAATGTGGTCCAAGGTATAGCCATGGGTCGAGCGAAATCCAAAGCGGCGTTCATGATTTCTTCGGTGGCGGAGCAGTACGAGATTCATCCGCAGACGTTGCGGCTATACGAGCGGGAAGGGCTGCTGAAACCGTCGCGCAGCGAAGGTAATACGCGGCTATACACCGAAGACGATCTGGAGCGGCTCGAGGTAATCCTGCACCTGACGCGCGACCTGGGGGTGAACCTGGCAGGGGTCGAGATCATCCTGAACATGCGCGAGAAAATGGGCGAGATGCAGATGCAGATCCAGGAATTCGTCGCCACGCTGAACCGCGAACTGGTGGCGCGCTCGGGCCCGCAGCCGCAGGCATCGCGAAACACGCTGATCCCGGTGATCAACGCGCGGCCGCCGGCGCCGGCGGCGAACAACTCTCCGCGACGGAGCCGCTGAGCGCGTGGTTGGGCCCGGGACCGCTCCCTCCGGCGGCGGCTCGGCCAGCGCCACTGCGGGTTACATAGCTCCGTTCCTGGTTTATGTGAGCTTGCTGGCGATCGGCCGGGTTCTTCCGGCGGCGCCCCCGGCGGAGCATGCGGCGCGGTTGGCGATCGTGCTGGCGGTAATCCTGATCTGGTCGCGGCCCTTTGTCGAGCTTCGGCCCGCGTGCGCCGCGGCGAGCATCGCGCTAGGGCTCGCGGTGTTCGCGGTGTGGATCGGGCCCGACCTGCTGTTCCATTATCGACACCACTGGCTTTTTGAGAATTCAATGATGGGACGCGCCGTAAGCGGGCTCGCGCCGGAGCTCCAGCACGACCGGCGCTTCCTGATGGTGCGGATGCTGACCACTGC
This sequence comes from Bryobacteraceae bacterium, assembly GCA_035295805.1. Lineage (GTDB taxonomy): Bacteria > Acidobacteriota > Terriglobia > Bryobacterales > Bryobacteraceae > PSRJ01. The sequence goes on from DATGII010000070.1 coordinate 26,591, forward strand.
CGGGCTGGTGCCGGTGGTCGAGGAGCTATTCTGGCGGGGCTGGCTGATGCGCTGGCTGATCGATAACAGGGATTTCCGGAAAGTGCCACTTGGCACATATCGTCCGGCTGCCTTCTGGGTTGTGGCTGTGCTGTTTGCCAGCGAGCATGGGCCGTATTGGGAGGTGGGGCTGCTGGCCGGAATTGCCTACAACTGGTGGATGATCCGCAGCCGGAGCCTCGCGGACTGCATCCTGGCGCACGCGGTTACCAATGCCGCGCTCGGCGTTTATGTAATCGCACGGGGGGCCCATCAATACTGGCTGTGACCGGGGAGGCGGTTTGCGCGTCTATATAAGTGACAGGTGTCCAGAGACCTTCTCCCCCTGTCCGGTCCCCGGGCCTGCGGACGCGTCGGGCCCCGCAGCCCGGGACCGATTTTCTTCATAACCCGGGGGTTGCCGGCCCTCAAGCCAGGTACGGGCCGAGTCGGCCGGCATTACTCGCTAAAATAGAAGCAAAGACTCCATGATCCAGCTCACCGGGGCGGGGAAACGCTATGGCCCCAAAATCCTTTTTCAAGATGCCGACTGGCTGGTAACGCCGAACGAGCGTACCGGCATTGTGGGCGCGAACGGTACAGGGAAATCGTCGCTGTTGAAGGTGCTGGCGGGGATGGAGGGGCTCGATTCCGGCACGCTTACGACCCAGAAGGGCCTGAGCATTGGGTATCTGCCGCAGGAAGGGCTCTCGCTGTCGGGGCGAAGTGTATTCGCCGAATGCATGACGGTATTCGCGAACATCCGCGCGCTGGAGCAGGAGCAGGAACAACTGACGCATCGGATGGCGGAACTGGATCCGGCCGGCGCCGAATACGCGCAGGTGGCGGAGCGGTTTCACCGCGCGGAAAGTGAGTTCCGTGCGCACGATGGATATGCGCTGGAGGCGCAAGTCGGGGCCGTGCTTTCAGGGCTTGGATTTGCGCAGCGCGACTGGAAGCGGCGGACCGAAGAATTTTCGGGCGGCTGGCAAATGCGCATCGCGCTGGCCAAGCTGCTGCTCGAGAAGCCGAACCTGCTGCTACTGGACGAGCCGACCAATCACCTCGACCTGGAAGCGCGCAACTGGCTGGAAGGATATCTGGAGTCGTACCCGCACGCGATCGTTTTGGTTTCGCACGACCGCTACTTCCTGGATGTGACGGTGCGCAAAATCCTGGAATTGTGGAACAAAGGGCTGAACTTCTACACCGGCGGCTACACGCGGTACGAGCAGCAGAAAGCAGAGCGGTTTACACAGCTGCAGTCGGCGTATCAAAATCAGCAGGACCGGATCAAGCAGCTCGAAGCATTCATCAACCGGTTCCGGTATCAGGCGACGAAAGCCAAGCAGGTACAAAGCCGGATCAAGGAACTGGAGCGGATCGAAAGAATCGAGATTCCGCCGGAAGAAAAGGCGATCCACTTCCGGTTTCCGCAGCCGAAGGCGAGCGGGCGCGTGGTGGCGGAGTTTCATGACGTCGCGAAAAGTTACGGCGACCATCTGGTTTTTTCGGGCGCGAAGTTCATCATCGAACGGGGAGACCGGGTGGCGCTAGTGGGTGTAAACGGGGCGGGCAAATCGACGCTGATCAAGATTCTGGCGGGCGCCGAGCCGGTGACGAGCGGCTCTTATACGCTGGGGCACAATGCCGAGCCGGATTATTTCGCGCAGGATCAATACAAGGAGCTGGATGCGACGGCGCGGCTGCTGGACGATATCGGCACGGTGGCGCCGCGGGCGACCAATACGGAGCTGCGGAATATTCTGGGCTGTTTCCTGTTCTCGGAAGACGACGTGTTCAAGACGATCGGCGTGCTTTCGGGCGGCGAGCGCAACCGCTATGCACTGGCGCGGATGCTGCTGATGCCCTCTAATTTTCTACTGCTGGACGAGCCTACGAACCATCTGGACATGCGCGCCAAAGACGTGCTGTTGACGGCGCTGCAGGAATACACGGGCACGGTAGTGTTCGTCTCGCATGACCGGTACTTCATCGACCGGCTGGCCACGCGCGTCTTCGAGATCGAAGAGGGCCAGGTGACGGTGTATCCGGGCAATTACGAAGACTACCTCTGGCGCAAGCAGGGGGGAGGGCCGGCGTCTGTGAGCGTCACCGAAGTTACGCACGCGAGCAACGGGAAAACCGCGGCGAAGATCCCGGACAGGCGGGTGAACCCGATCAAGCTGCGGCAGATGCAGGAGCGGCGCCAGACGGTGGAGAAAGAGGTGGCGCGGCTGGAGACAGAAATTGCCGACCATGAGTCATCACTTGCCAATTTCGTCAGTGCCGAGGAGACGCGGCGGGTCAGCGGGCTGCTGGAAACGCGTCGGACACAATTAGAGAAATTGATGCAGGAATGGGAAGAACTGGCGGAGGCGTTAGAGTAGCGACGCGGCGCCCCAGACCGGGAACGGAGGTAAACGTAGCCCGGCTTACTCCTGGGCGGGCATTTGTTGTTCGATGTCGCGCCAGGCGCTGACTTTGAGCCGGCGGCAAACCCAACACAGGATTTCCTCGCCGACGCTCAGTGTTTCAGCGCCGCAAACGGTACATTTCGATACCTTTTTGAGGCGGTCTGGCGAAATCGAGAGCTTGGCGTGAGCCAAAATCTCGGCGGAAATCACCGGTTCCGTTTTGGGTTGGGCCTTCCGTCGCATCATTTGCCTGGATTCTTTAAACACTATGACAGAAACATGACTCCGGGACAACCCCGGGGCCGGACGCGCGTACTAGGCGGCCTCCGGGACCTGTACTATCACAGCCACATCCAGCGAAGCACCGCAGCGGGGACACCGTTGGCCGGCCGTAACCCGGGGGCGCCTGCCTTTCAGATCGATGTCAGCCGGTACGGTATGGGTGCACATCGGACAGTGGACCTGTCCCATCGTATGATTTTCCATGAAAGCTCTCATAACTGACGCCTCAATTAATCCGACGCCGGATTCGGTGCAACGGTTGTACCAAAAACGTAAAGATTTTTGATTCTCACAAAAGGCGGTGTCCGCCCGACCCGGTGCTACGCTGAAGAGATGACGCAGCCCGTTGCTCCCAAGATCCAGCTGATCAACACTCCCGAGTATCGTGAGAATTATGCCAACAGTGTGCAGATCCGGGTGAATCTATGGGATTTTCTGCTGCTGTTCGGACGGGTGAACCAGACGGCTCCGGATAACGTGGCGATCCACAATTTTCAAGCGATCTACGTAAGTCCGCAGCAAGCCAAGGCGCTGTTGAACGTGCTGCAGCAAAACGTCACGCAATACGAGAGCGCGTTCGGCGAGATCCGGCTGGAACCGCATGCGGGAGCCGGGATCGTGCAGTAGAGGGTGATGGCAAACGACAGCGCGCTGCGCGAGCATCTGATCAAGTTGTTGGAGGGCGGGCAGGCGCACGCGACATTCGACAGCGCCGTGCGCGGATTTCCGCTGGACCGCGTGGGCGTGCGGCCGAAGGGATTGCCGTATTCGGCGTGGGAACTGCTGGAGCACATGCGGATCGCGCAAGAGGACATCTTGCGGTTCAGCATTTCGGCGGAACATGAGTCTCCGAAGTGGCCCGAAGGATACTGGCCAGCCAGCCCGGCGCCGGAGAAAGAGAGCCACTGGGCGCGGTCGGTGAAGGCGATCCGCAAAGACCTGGTGGAATTTCAGAGGCTGATTCGGGATCCGAAGCAGGACCTTTACCGGAAATTTCCCTGGGGAGACGGGCAGACGCTGTTACGAGAGGCGCTGCTGATCGCCGATCACAACGCGTATCACACCGGGCAATTGGTGCTGGTGCGGCGGCTGCTGGGAGTCTGGCCGAAGTAGAGGGTCAGGCGTGAGTGGCGCGGACGGCGACCGCGGCTTTGCCGAGTCCGCTGCGGCAAAGGAATTCCAGCAGCAGGATGGTCTTATGGTCGAGGTCCGAGTTGGAGCCCGCGCCGGCGCCGGCGCGGCAGCGTTGGAACTCGGCGATGCGCTCGGTCAGTTCAGGCCGCGAGGCGGCTCCGGGCTCGGTGGAATCGAGAATGGAGGCGCCCAAGTAATCGGCGATGAACTGGAGTTCATCGCGGGAGAGGCCCCCCAAAAAGCGGCGGGCTTGAGATTTAAAAGGACTCTCCGTGCACGAGGCCAACGCGGCAACCAGGACGCTTCGCAAACCGGAATCTCCTGTCAGTCGACGAACCTACTCAGCTTTTGGGATCTGACCCGTATTATGACCGAAGGGGTGCCTGGGTGCAAGGGGATGTCAGGGAAATTGTCGTTAACATACGATCTGTCCGCTCGAATTAACGGATGATCTGTCCGCTT
>DATGII010000071.1:0-3466 GCA_035295805.1 Bryobacteraceae bacterium
CGCGAAGCACGCCGTCCCAGCCTCCCGCGAAAATGGCGCCCGGAATTTCCGAGAGCGATCCTTCGTTTCCGGGAAGCCTGCTGACCGCGGGCGCGGGGTCGATCTTGGTGAACCAGCGGCGCTCGCCGTTATTCAGTTGCAACGCGACGATCCCGCCACTGTGCAATCCAAAGTACGCGTTCTGATCGTCGGCCGCTCCGCCCCAGATGATTTGCCCGGTGGCGTTTGCGGGCACGCTGCCGGTGCCTGCTTTCCAAACCACCGCGCCGTTGTTGTCGGGGTCGTGCGCCCAGACGATGCCGCTCTTTTGCCCGGAAATTAGAACTCGCTTGCCGTTGGGGAGTTCCTTCAAGATGGGCGGCGCGCCGAAGTCGTGATCCGGACCCATGTCTTTCGGACAATTTTCGGGGCGCTTCGCGGGGTCCTCCGGACACCCTACCAGCCAGGCATCTCCCGCCAGATCCTGCACCTGCCACAGGATCTTGCCGGTGGCGAGATCGAGAGCCATCAGCCCGTCGGAGGATTTCGCCGCAGGCGAGGTGTAGGCGTCTCCCGTGCCGATGTAGAGAGCCTTGCGTTTCGGATCGATGGTGGGCGAGTTCCATACGCCCGATCCCGAAGGTCCCCACAACTCCGTGCCGATGGAATTTTTACGCACCACTTTGGGCTTTTCGGGAATCGTGTAGGTTTTCCAGATCTGTTTGCCGGTGGAGATATCGAGCGCCACAACGCTGCCGCGGAAGGTGCAGCAAGGGTAGTGCGGTTCGGCTGCGGAGCCTTCATCGGCGGAGGCCACCGGTACATACAAGCGGTTCTCGTAAACTTTGGGCGCGGCCGTCAGGCGTGTCAGCGGATGATCCTCGACCTGCACCATCCAGAGTTTCGCGCCGGTGCGGGCGTTCACGGCGTAGACGTTGCCTTTGAGGTCGCCGAAGAAAGCAGCGGGTTCGCCGCCCTTCACAGGCGCTACGTTTACGGCCGTGCGAACTGCCGCTTCGGCGAGGTAAGACCAATAGACGCACCCAGTGCTGGCGTTCAGCGAATAGACGTATCCGCTATCGGCGGTTACGAAGACTCGCCCGGCGACGACGGAAGGCTGCCCGTAGACGTGCGTCGCGCCGGGCAATCCGAAGGACCATTTCAGTTTCAGCTTCGGTACATCTGCCGCGGCGATTCCCGCGTTTGCAGCGGGTTGGAAGCGCGTATTGGTTCCGTCCGTGCTCCAGCCGTTCCAGGAGGGGCTCGCCGTAATATCGCCGAGCGCGGGGTTGTCCGTGCAGCGATTCGGCATGCGAGCGGCGTCACCGGCTTCCGCGGCGCCCAGCTTGCGTAAACCACCGAGAAACTCGGCGAGCCGGCGCTTTTGCGGATCGGTAAGACTTTGCGCGCGATCCTTCATGGAGCCGGTCGTCATGGAGGCGTAGATCGCTTCCGTGGTGAGCTTGTTGATCGCTTTGCGGTCGGGCGCTTTCGCCGCGATGGCCGCCGGGCCCACCTCATGACACGACGCGCAATTCTGATCGAACATGGCGTCGGTTCGCTGGGCTAGAGCGACTCCCGCCAGCAGTTCGAATGAGACGAATAACCCGATATGTTTCCAGTTCAAGACAGTCATTGTATCGCTTTAGGGCCGGGAGAAAGGATGATATCTTCATTCGCATGAGCGCTCGAAGAACTGCGCTGATTATCGCGGCTTGCTACGCGCTACCCACGGGCTATGTGCTCGCCTCCACGTGGTACCACACAAAGCCCCAATACCACGGGATGGATTGGATCGGAATCGATCTCCTCACATACCCGAGTTGTGGCGTCCTTTATCTCTTTCCCTATGGCGACAAGGCGCCTAACTCTGTGGCAGCACTTATTGGTCTGATTCTGAACTCCACAGCAATCTATACCGTCGTCTGGCTGTACAAACGCTGGGCGGAGAAGATGGACAAGCTGATTTCCGCCAAGGCGCGGAACCAAGTTTAGCGCCGAACACAGGTTTAGCGCCGAACACAGGTAAAGTTGGCTGCGTCATCCGTGCTGCCTTTGCCGGTCCACTGTGCGACTTGAGGGTAGGGGCAGAGCGGCCGGGTGCGATCGACGACGCCGGAGGTCGAGTGGGTCGCGATCATCTGTTTCGGCGCGTTGCCGCGTTCGACCCAGCCTTTAAGAGCGCCCAATGAGTCGAAAGAATTGGGGCCTGGCCCGCCGCCGCAGTGACCCATGCCGGGGGCCATGAAAAATCGAAAGAATTTCTGCGTGTTTTCCGGGCCGCCCATTTTCTGAGTGACGTTTTCGTAGTATTTGACGATGTCCAGCGGCGCGGCAACCGGGTCGGCCCAGCCGGTGTACATCAGCAGCTTGCCGCGGCGAGCCTGGAATTTCGTCAGGTCGTAATTGACGGCGCTCATGAATCCGATCTTGGCGTCGGCGTACGCCATGTCCTGGTCGAAATCGAAGGTGTGCCAATCCCAGTTGGGATCGTTGAACAGAAAATACTTGAACACTTCGATGCGCATGGGTTGCGGCGGATCGATCAGGTAGGCTCGCCAACCCGCCGCAGGCCCGTCCGCGAACCCTTCGGTGCCGAGGGACCATCCGGGGAAAATCTCTTCGCCCGTGCGCGGGTTCTTCAATCCCGCGTAGACCTTCTTCAGCCCATCGATCTGGCGCGGCGTCAGGCATGAGTCGTTGGGCGCCGCTTTGCAGGCGAGCAGGGCGGGATCGAAATGGCAGCGGCGAGGATCGTCGATCACTCCGTCCTTGACGCCATCGAGCGCGTCGCAGGCGGCGATTGCGGATTTGGTCACAAGATGAAGTTGGGCGTCTGAGAGAAGTTTCGCGCCGTTCTCGTCGTGCGTGGCCATCCACGACCAGAGGTACGCAGCGGTCTGGTGAACTCGATCATAGGCGGGATCTCCGGCGATAATGCCGTCGAAATCCTCGGGGAAGCGTTGCGCTTCCGAAAGCGCCTGGTGCCCGCCGGTGGAGCAGCCGTTGAAGTAGGAGAGCTCGGGGAATCGGCCCGTGGCATTGCGAATGATCAGCTTCGAGACGTCCGCCATCACATGAATGGAGCGCCAGGCCCAATCGATCACCTTTTCGGGATGACCGATTCCGAATTCGAGTTCGCCTCCGGTGTGCCCCGTGTCCGTGCTCGCGGTGGCGTAGCCGAGTCCCAACGCGGTAGCCATGGCCGGGTACGAGATGCTGCCCGCGTATCCGCCATTACCAACAGCCTCGAATTTCGAGTTCCAATGATCCGCCGGTATCCAGACTTCAAGCTTGATATTGGAGTCGGCGGTCGGGTGTGCCTCGGCTTCGACTCGACAGAATGCGGGGATGCTGAGAGGGCGTTGGACGCCAGGCGGGGTGAACGCTCCGGCGGCGACGTCAGCCGCCGAGCGAATGGTCACGTTGGGAATATTTAGCTGAGTGAGTTTGGCGCACGGGGCCGCGGAGAGCGTCAGAGCGGAGA
>DATGII010000072.1:0-8167 GCA_035295805.1 Bryobacteraceae bacterium
CCTTGGAGGGCAATCTTTGTGTGTGACTATTCTCTCGCTCACTTACCGAACCGTTTAGCCGTTGCCGGCGAAACCCTCGTAGTCCACCGTTTTTCCAGCTACTCCCGCGGCCTCACCTGCGCCCGGCGCACCTGGAAGCAGATTCTGTTTCCCGAAACTAGGCCCGCCGTCTGTGTTCCGCCGGGAGCGCGGCTCCGCCTGATGGATATTCCCGAGCACCTGCAGCGCGAACTGGGAGTTAGCTCCGGCGAAACCGTGACCTTCGTGCAGCAAAGCGCGGAAGCCTTTCGCTATCGCGACGCGGTGCGCTTCGCCAATGGCCGCGAGATTCTTTTACAGCGGCTTTCTTGTGGGCAGCGGGTGGAAGTGTTGACGCTCGAGAGCCCCGAGCAAGCCGATGCAGTTGCCAGCCCGATCGAGGGCCGGGTCCACACCAGCGCTGCGATTTGACCGGCGCCCCGGTCCTGTTGCGGCCTGGCGCCTATACAAGCTCGGCGAGCACGTCGCGCTGGAACGGACGGAGTTCGTCCAGCGCTCCGCGCCGCACCTGCTCCGGCCATGAAGGATTCACGATCAGCGCGCGGCCGATCGCAACCAGATCGAATTCCCCCCGCTCCAGCCGCTCGATTAAATCGTCGATGCCGGTGACGGTGCTGATTTCCGCCGATCGGAACGAGGTCATAAATTCCTGATTCAGCGAGACTGAACCGACCGTGATCGACGGTTTGCCCGTGAGCTTCTTGGTCCAGCCGGCCAGGTTCAACGGGCTGCCTCCGAACTCCGGTTCCCAAAACCGCCGCTGCGAACAATGGAACGCATCCACACCGGCGCACGCCAGCGGCTCCAGGAACCGCGCCAACTCCGCCGGCGTGCGCGCCAGTTTCACCGAATAATCAAACAGCTTCCATTGGGAAAAGCGCAAAATAACCGGAAAATCCGGGCTGACGCGCCGTCGGATCTCCTGAATCACCTCGACCGCGAAACGCGTTCGCCCGGCAAGGTCGCCGCCGTACCGGTCCATACGCCGGTTTGTTACCTCCCAAAAGAACTGGTCAATCAGGTAGCCGTGCGCGCCATGGATCTCCAAGCCGTCGAAACCCAGGCGCTCGGCCGCTTCGGCGCTCGCGCCATAGCCGGCGATCACTTCGTCCATATCGCGTTCGGTCATCGGCTCGGCGATTTTCTCGCCCCCGCTGCTAATGCCCGAAGGTCCGACCGCGTGCGGCCACAACGAATCTCCCTGCCGCCGGGACAGCCCCACGTGCCATAACTGCGGAACGATCTTGCCGCCGGCCTGGTGCACTTCCTCTGCCACGCGGCGCCATCCGGCCAGTGCTTCTTCTCCGTGGAAGCAGGGGACGTTCGGATCCGGTCCGGCGCCGGGATGCGCAATGTACGTGCCCTCGGTGACAATCAAGCCGACACCGCCTTCGGCGCGGCGGCGATAATAGGCGGCAACGTTCGCTCCCGGAATGCCGCCCGGCGATTTCGAACGCGTCATCGGCGCCATCACAATGCGGTTCTGGACCGACAGCTTTTTGATCTGAAACGGCTCGAACAGCGCGGCGGTTTCTTTTGAGGTTTGGACGCCCTGGCTCACCCCTTTATGGTACGCAACGAGACAAGGACCCGCCGGTGCCCGCCTCAAATTGTTCCCGGCCGGGGTCTTCCGCCATGACTCTCCAGGTACTCGCGCAGTGCCACCGCGTTGTTGTGTTCGGCGTCGTGCGAGCTGTATACCAGCGTGACCCGGCCGCGCTGCGCCGCGCTGCGCAAGGGCCCCCAGGCTTCCGGGTGCTTCTCCAACTCCGCAAAATAACGGCGGCGGAATTCCGCCCACTTCTTCGCGTCATGCGCGAACCACCGCCGCAGGGCATCGCTCGGCGCTACGTCTTTGAGCCAGCCGTCAAGACGCAGATCGGTTTTCTTGATCCCGCGCGGCCACAGTTTCTCGACCAGGAAGCGCACGCCGTCTTCGGGCGCCGCTTTTTCGTAAACGCGCTTAAGTGCGAACCCATCAGCCATGAATCACCTCGTCTCGCGCTGAGGCGGATGTATACCGCCTCCCATATTGCCGGGTGAGTCAAGGTTCCCGGATAGTCTCGCATTTCTTTGGCCAGCACGCCGCATCAGCCGCACATCCTGCCGGGTTCGCGCGTTTCTGCGGGCCTCGCCCGGCTGCCGTTCTTGCGCGCCCCCGAATGCCGCCGTTACAATTGAGGAACCTTGACGACGCGTGAACAGGCTTACGACGCAAAGAGCCCCGCGGCCGACGAACAGGTGCGCAGGCTGCTGGAACGCTTGGTGTTTCAGGCAAATCGCGCCGCAAGAGGGTCGAGCCCGGAAGCGATTCACGACCTTCGCGTCTCCATTCGCCGCGCGGAGCAGGCGCTGGTCGCATTCAAGCCCCTCCTCCCGCGCAAAGCGGTCAAGCGGATTCGCAAACAGCTGAAGCCCGTGCTGTCAGGGGCAGGCGCCGTGCGGGACTTTGACATCGCCATCAGACTTCTGCAGAAAATCGACCAGCCTGCGGCTGCGGAATTGCGCCGCGAGATCCGCGCGCGGCGCCAGGCGGCCGAACGGACGCTGCGTGCCCGCCTGAAGCGCCTGTCCCTTCGCGCCAGAATTTCGCAGTGGTTTGCCGATCTCCAGTTGCATGCCTTGCGCTCCGAATCCGCGGCGCAAACCAGACTCGAGGCCGCGCGTTCCCTGCCCCGGCTGGCGCAACGGTTCTTTAGAGCCGGGCACTCCGCGCTATCCCATGATTCGGGTGAGAAACTGCACGAATTACGGATTCAGGCAAAAAAACTGCGCTATACGCTCGAGTTGTTTGTTCCCCGATACGGCGCCGCGATGGAAGAACGGATCCGGAAAATCAAGTCCGTGCAGAATGTCCTCGGAAAAATGAACGATTACCGGATCGTGCTGGCGATGGCGCGCGATGCCGATTGCGGAAAGAAACTCATTGCCGCCTTGAATAAATCGGAGCGCCGTCGGATCCGTCAGTTCCGCGCCATCTGGGCGGAGCAGTTTTCCGCTTCCGTGATCGGCGAATGGAAACGAGCTCTGAAAACGGGCTGGCACGACCAGAAGATTCCCCGCAAGCCCGTCGGTTCGAGCGCGCCCGTGCATGATGCCGCGGCCCGCGCGTAATCATCGTACAATCCCGCAGACTATGCGCGCTTCCGGCAGCGGGCCGCCGCCATTCAAAACCGGACCGTCTATGAGATCCAAACCCTGTTGGAAAACATCCTTGCGGAGTCTACCCGATCGCGGCGGGATCCAGAATCTGTTTCCGCCGCGCAATTTCACCCAGATAACGCGCGCTCGGTTTGATGGTGCGCTGCTGCGTCGCTCGATCCACCCCGATCAGACCGAATTTCGGCCGGTATCCCAGGATCCATTCAAAGTTGTCGAGTAATGACCAATGAATGTAGCCGCGAACGTCGATCCCTTCTGCAAGGCAGTTCCGTAATCCGGCCAGCGCGCGCCGGATGTACTCGATGCGGCGCGTATCGTCTTCCGTGCTGATCCCGTTCTCCGTCACGTAAATCGGAACCGCAACGCGCGCATGGGCATACCGCAGGCATGCCTCGAGCGCCTCGGGCCAGAATTCATAACCCATCTGCGTAAGTTCGACGCCCGGCTCGGGGCCCAGGTCGCTCTTCTTCCCGACCCGGCACCGGGTGTATGTCTGCACGCCCAGGAAATCGCCGCGGCCGGCCGCGTCAAACCACGGATCGTAAACCTCGGCGCGCTTGCGATCGCGCCGGCTATCCGCGCCCACCGCCTGTTCGTCCTGCAGCGCAATGCTGACGCCGGCCGGGTAACTTCCAGGCCCGGACTTCAGCGCTTCCACCGCGCGTTCGTGGGTCGCCGTCATGCGGTCCCGCAATTTGACCGCGTCGCCCAGAAAAAAACAGCCAAACCGGCCCGTACCAAGCGCCCGTTGCGCCGCCTTGACCATGCGTTTCACCGTGATGAACGGAATCTCGGAGACAGGCAGCCAGCGGAGCAGCATCGGAAGATTCGGCTCGTTGAAGGTCGTCGCAAACGCGATCAGATCGCCGAGGTGCCGGGCGGCGCGGTCGCAATACCGGAGGAACAGGTCGGATGCCGCCGGCTTCTCCCATCCACCCAGGGCCGCAAACCAGCGCGGCGAGCTGAAGTGATAAAACGTCACCATTGGGCTAACCCCGTTCTCGTGACACGCCGCGAGCATCCTGCGGTAATGTTCGAGCGCCGTCCGCGAGAAGTGCCCGCGCTCGGGCTCGATGCGCGCCCATTCGATCGAGAAGCGATACGTGTTCAGCCCCAACCCGGCCAGCAGCTTGATATCTTCGGGAAATCGGTGATAGTGATCGCAGGCGTCGAGCGACGGCTCGGCGAACAGAGTCGGCTCGGTATGCTCGAGCACCCAGAGATCGCTGTTGACATTATTGCCTTCCACCTGGTGCGCCGCCGTGGCTGCGCCCCACAGAAACCCGTCGGGGAAAAGATCCATCAGGCTGAACTCTCCAGTCCATTGAACCATTCCCGGCCCCGGCATCGCAGCAGGCGTACACCCGGGCAAACCGCGCCGTGACCCCTGCCGCAAATCTTTCGCGCGACTGCGGCTTTCAACGAAGAATCTCGCCCCGTTGCGCCAAAAACAGACGCAGCGCCGGCCGCAAACCGGTTGAGGCAGGCAATTGCAAAATGCCCGTTGCGGCCGATACCATCCAGGGGACCCGGTTCCCCCATACGCTGGAGAGAGAGCGGACGGCGCCATCCCCACCGCGATAAAAAAATCGATCCGTCCTGCGTTCGCGCCCCGGATATTCCGGGTAGGGACGCAGGACGTCGCGAACTGCTTCCAGAACGCGAAGCGTCATCGGCTCCCGGTAATGCGGCTGGAACCAGACGGAACTATAACCGGCGCGAATCTCGGAAACAAACTCCGGAAACGTGGTGGCGGCCGTGAAGTTCAGGCACGCGGCCGGCTCTCCGGCGTGGCGGTCTCCGCCTGAGATGACCGGCACACCGAGGGCCCGCGCCAGTTCGATGACCGCCGCGTTCTCTCCCCAGGGCCGGGTTCCGTTGACTTCGAAGGCATGAAACCAGTCGATACATTCGCGCAGCACGCGATCCAGCGCCCGCCGGTGATCCGCCTCGGCCACTCCTTCTTCGAGCCAGAACGGATGGTTGAGAACCAGCAACACATCCGGAATTCTTTCCAGCTCGCTCAACAACGCCGGCAGCGCCGCCTCCTTCGGTGCGGCCGTATGTTCCGAAAGCAGCGACATCCAGCCGCGCGCCGAAGCCGGCGGCAGGTTGTGAATCCCGATATGCAGAATCGAGCGCTCGTACGGCACGGTCCACTCGACCGAAATCGGAATCTGCCCTGCCTCCGCCGCTACCTGCAGAGACAGGCCCGCTTCGACGTTGTCGTGGTCGGTGAGAGACACCATCGCCCGCAGGCCTATTCCCGCTATCTGGTCCTGCTCCAGCCGCAGAGCGGAAGAGGGACTCAGCGGTGGCGTCCACCAGGAGCGGTTGAAGTCGACAGGCTCGGGCCCCTGCTCATACCCATCGAGGATGCGGGACAGGCCGGGAATTCTTCGCAAGTACCGTGGTAGAAAATTCAAGCACTCCTCGGAATGCATGGTGTGGCCGTGAAGACAGACTGCCCCCGCAATACCGCGGGCCCGCATCGGGTCCCGCCACGCGAAATTGACGCTTGTGTGCGCCATAGCGTTTGCCCCCTCGCCACCAGAGTGTTCGAGCAACGGTTACGATTCCTTGGCGGAATCGTAATCGTTTTGTGAAACATTTGTGAGCGGAAATGTGTCGGAGAGGGCGCGTCACCGTGGCGCTAACGGAGCTGGGGCCGCCGCTTGAACGTCATGTTTCGGGGGCGGATGCGGCGCTCCCGGCAATATGCCAGGTACAGGTAGCCATAGCTTCGGGAGATATAGTCGGATGCGGCGAAGCCGAGGCGCCGCGCCGTGCGGTCGATCCATCCCGGGCTGCCTTCCAGTTCGAAAAAGTTCCCGATCGGCGTTTCGTCAAGGAGCACCTTGCCTCCTCCCGAACGCCCCCGATACTCAGTCCTGAACTTTTCGTATCGAAAGACCGGATGATAGCCGATGTGCGTCAGAATCGCTTCCACCGCGCCGCTATCGTTTAGATTCGTTTCGATTTCCCATCGTTTTTTATACCGACCCGGTTCGGAGGGGCCTTTGAACGTCAGCAGCCCGTAATGATCGATGCTGCGCACGCGCAGAAGCTTGCCCTGTTTGCGAAGAGTTCGTTTGCGGTTATCGAACAGGATGTTCGACTCGAACACGCGCCGCTTTTCTATGCGGAAGCCGCTGTCGCGCAACGCCCTGCGCATCTCCGCCAGTTCGTCCGGCAGACGAAGCTTGATTTCGATTTCGATCTTCAATGGGACACGCTAAGCGATTGCGCGAAGCAATGTCAAGCCGCAAATGTTCGATTGCCGCTGCTCTCGGTCGTTCAGAGCGTCGCGAAGTCGATGACGGCGGCCAGCGGGACGCCGAGCTTCGCAGTCTGCTTGATCTTACCGGTGTCTCCGTCCAGCGCGAAACTCACGACGTCGTTCGATTGCAGGTTACAGACAAACAGGAATTTACCCGAAGGCTCGATATTCATTTCCCGGGGCCCCTGGCCTCCGGTCTTGACCACGTCCACGCGATTCATCCGGCCGGTTCCTTCGTCGATACCGAAGATTGCAATGCTGTCGTCGCCGCGATTCGCGCTGTAGACGAATTTACCGTTGGGGTGCATGCGAATGTTCGAGGGCGCGACGCGCGGGCCGGCATAACCGTCCGCGACCGTCGCAATTGTCTGCACCGGCTGCACTCGGCCGTGATCCGAATCGAAATGGAATGAGGAAACGCTCGCTTCGCGCTCGTTCGTCATGAAGAAGTACGGCGCGCGCGGATGAAACACCAGATGCCGCGGCGCTTTCCCGGGGGGCGTCGGAAAGGTTTTCCCCTCCAGTTTGCGCGAGTCCGGGCGAAACGGGTAAACGTACAGGTGGTCGTATCCGTTATCGGACGCAAGAATCCAGCGCTGCGTGCGGTCGAAAGCCACCGCATGACAGGCCGCGCCTGGTCCGCTCGTGTCCGATGCCGGTCGCGGCGCAAAGACGGAGACGTCGCACGCGGGCTCGAGTGAGCCGTCTGCTTTCACCGGAAACAGCGCCACCGTTGCCTCGTCCGTTGGGCTCTCGATCACGGGGACGCCATTTTTCTTACTGATCAGAACGATTTTGTTGACCGCGGCGTGATTCCCCACGACAACCCGCGAATTGGTCTTGTCGATAATCACCGACGCCGGGTTGGCGCCCATCGAAGGCTGCGTGTTGAGGTGCTTCAGCGTGCCGTCTTCGCGGTTGATGGCGAACGCCGCGACACCACCTCCCGCCCCGGCCTTTCCGCCCAGTGCAGGAGTCAGAATGATGCTATAGAGGAAACGCCCGTCGGCCGAGGTGCACATCCCATCGCTGTTCAGATCATCCAATTCCGGGCCGGTCTTGTCGGCCTCCAGGAGCGATCCGTCGCTCATGTTTACCCGGAATACCGTGATGCCCCCACCCTTGCCCGTGCCGAAGAAGCCGGTGGTGTGCCTGCCCACATAGGCGAAGAGCCGCCCTGCGCCGGGCGCTCGCTGAAACGCGCCCAACCGGCTGGCCGCCAGCCCGGCTCCTGAGATCCCCAGAAACCCGCGGCGCGACGTGCTCATGTTCATGAATTTGCCCAACCGGCGTCCGTTGGATTGTGGCGGTGAGGGTGGGATTCGAACCCACGGAACCCGTAAAGGTTCAACGGTTTTCGAGACCGCCCGATTCAACCACTCTCGCACCTCACCGTATTCCCAATCTACCTGATTTCCCAAGCAGTTGCAAAAACTGTCACTACGCCGTTTTTGCGGCGTTTTTCGGCAGTGTCACTACTTTGTCACTACCACCGAGCCGCGCCACCGCTCGCGCCTTCGCGTCATTGTTCGTATGCGCGTAGCGCATCGTCACCGAAACCGCGGAATGGCCGAGCAGCTCCTTCACGGTCACCAGATCGACGCCAGCGCGGGTCAAGCGCGACGCGAACGTGTGCCGGAAGGTGTGCCATGTGACGCCCTCCAGGCCGGCCTTACGGCAGGCCTT
>DATGII010000073.1:0-10388 GCA_035295805.1 Bryobacteraceae bacterium
TAAGAACCAGTAAGCGAAAATACCACGCCCCGACAGAGAGACCCGGCGGTCGCCAACCGCGAACGAAACCAGACAGGGTAAGACGGCCGGCGAAAGAAGAGACAAAACAACCAAATACGGAGTCGTCTCGAGGAGAATCGTCAGCTGCCGTTTCCACTCAAATCTCGGTGATATACCCGCGTACCAGTAAGATGGCTCATACCATGGCGGATAAGTTCCGGAGACTGGATAGCTAAATTCATAAGTGGCAGGGTAGTTGAGTATTTTTCGGGTAGGGTGTAGCGGTTTTCCTAATTCGGGCGGCTGACCCTGCCAATGAATCGAGCGCGGGGCGCCGTCGACCTCCCAGGCGTAATTCGGCGGCCCCGTGGCGCCCCAAGTCAAATGCCCTTTGGCGATGGACAAGGCTGCGACAAAGGGGCCGCAGACCAACAGCACCGACCCGACTGCCGCCAGCAGGGGTTTTAGCAGTGTCCGGCGCTGCAGCCAACGCGACATCAGCATCGCACCGAGATACAGAGGTAAAACCGGCGCAAAGGCGGCGCGCGCCAGAAATCCCAACCCTAAGGCGGCTCCGAAAGCAATATAGGCCGGCATAGACGCGCGCGTCTCGATTCGCAGTTGGAGCCAGGCAATCACAATCAAGATCGCCATGGTAAGCATGTCCGGCGAGACGTAACCCATGGTGATGTGCCACAGGCCGGCGATCATAAGACTGGCGTATCCGCCGATACGGATCGCTTGAGCGGATAAGCCGGAGTCCGATAGCGGTCTGTAGCGCAACAGTTCGGCCAGAAATAGCTCGAAGAATGCCAGGGAGGCGCAGAAGCCCGCGAAATTGATGAGGTGGAGAATCGAGACCTGCCAATAAGCGGCCGGGTGAAACAGCTTGAATACAATCGCCAGGATCCAGGAAAGCAGCGGGCTCCAATATTCATTCAAGGCATCGCGCCAATCGGCGCGCACGTAGTTGTCGGCAATGTCGAGATAAGAAACGCCATCGCTGAAAATCATATGGCGAGTCCACCACGCCTGTGCCAGAGCGAAGGAAATCAATACTGCCCACGCAGTAATCTGCAATGCGGTCGTTGGATGCACCCTTCGCCGGTGCACGTGCAATGGCTCCCGAACCAGAGCGCGGGGAGAGGCCCAGCGCGTTTGCGCCTGCATAGCGCAAACAGTAGCAGTTCAGATTGCAACGCGTCTGTCCGGTTCGGCACGGCGCGCCTTCGAGTGTTGAATACGGCACCGGCCGGGCTGGAACCGGCGCGGGCGCCCGACGTTTATTAAGCGGCTAATTGGATACTAAAGACGGTCACAGTTAGAAGGGTGGTTATAAGGTCGCCATTGTCTTCCCTGTAAGCACTGCCACATGCCGCTACCCGTTTGTTGAGCGAGACACTCTAAAACGGAGGGTTTCATTGACTGGCCATCTTCGGCGTGGCACCCTTACTTCCAGGTCACCTCAGAGGACCGTCAGAAGCGGGCTCGCCCATCTGTGCCGGTAAGTACAAGCCACGATCGACCGTCAAAAGGGCGGTAGCGCGCCTCGGAGCGCGAATAGTGCTCCGGCCGCAGAACGTGTCCGCAGTTATAACAACCTTCATTGCAGTCCGAGACTATTCAGGAGAAAATATGCCCCAGCAGCGCGCTCTCATCATTGGAGCCGGACCGGCGGGTCTCACCGCCGCTTACGAGTTACTGAAAAGAACAAACATTCAACCGATTGTGTTTGAGAAGAGCAGCGAAATCGGCGGTCTATCGCGGACCGTCCGGTACAAAGGGAACCGGATCGATATCGGCGGGCACCGTTTCTTTTCCAAATCCGACCGCGTGATGAACTGGTGGGCGGCCGTCATGCCGCTGGAAGCGTCCACCAATGGCAACGTGCATAACATCACCTACCGAAGACAAACACGCGAGATCCAGGGAACGGAAAACGGCCCGGCGGCTGACCGGCACGATCGCGTAATGCTCGTGCGACAAAGAAAGTCGCGGATATATTTCCTGCGCCAGTTTTTCGATTATCCCATCACGCTGAGCGGGGACACACTGAAAAAGCTGGGCGTGCTGCGCACGATCAAGATCGGTGTGAGTTACCTGAAGAGCGCCGCTCACCAGAGGCGGCCCGAAAAGACGCTGGAGGATTTTCTCATCAACCGATTCGGCAAGGAGCTCTACCTGACGTTCTTCAAATCGTATACGGAAAAAGTGTGGGGTGTGGCGTGCGAAAAGATCAGCGCGGAATGGGGCGCGCAGCGGATCAAAGGGCTCTCCATAACGAAGGCGGTTACGCATTTCTTGAAGAAACGATATCAAAAGAAGCCGGCCGGCGATTTAGCGCAGAAGGGGACCGAGACGTCACTGATTGAGAAATTTATTTACCCCAAGTTAGGGCCGGGGCAACTGTGGGAGTGCGTGGCGGAAGATGTATGCCGGAAGGGCGGCATGGTGCGGACGGGCTGGAGTGTGGACAAGTTGTACACCGACGGCAGTCGCGTGCGCGCGGCGGAAATGGTGCACACGACCACCGGCCGACGCGAGAGGGTTGAAGCGGACTACTTCTTTTCGACGATGCCGGTAAAGGAACTGATCCGGTCTCTGGACGCGCCCGTACCCGCCAATGTGCGAGAAGTCAGCGAGGGCCTGATTTACCGCGATTTCATCACCGTTGGGCTGCTGCTCAAGAAGCTGAAAATTCACGAAAACACTGCGAATGGATCGAAGCTGCTTTCCGATAACTGGATCTATATCCAGGAGCCGGATGTCCTGGTAGGCCGGATGCAGATCTTCAACAACTGGAGTCCGTACCTGGTAGCGGAGCCGGATAAGGTGTGGATCGGACTTGAGTACTTCTGCTATGAGACGGACGAAATCTGGACAATGCCGGATGAGCGGATGATTGACCTGGCAAAGCGGGAGATCGAGAAGATCGGAATTATCGAACGCAGCGACGTTCTCGATGCGGTGGTAATTCACGTGCCAAAGACGTACCCGGCTTACTTCGGCGCTTACGAACGGTTCGAGGAGATCAAGAAGTATGTAAATCAATTCGATAACCTTTTCTTAGTTGGGCGGAATGGGATGCATAAGTATAATAATCAGGATCATTCGATGCTGACCGCAATGACCGCAGTGGATAACATTGTGGAGAATCGTTTGGACAAAAGTAATATCTGGGCACTCAATAGCGAAATGGAGTATCACGAGACCAAGGCGGAAACGCCGAAGACGGAAACGAAGACTCCCCGACCGTTGGAGGAAGTGGCCTAGCAGTTTGCGGAAGATGTTTCATTCTGCTAGAGACCAGACCCTATGCAAACAGCGGTGATCGAGAGGGAATCGACCGAAGAACTAAGTGTTGAAAGGAGCCCAACGGGACATTGGTCCTGGATCTGCGGCGCGCTCATCGCCGCGGTCGTGCTCTGCCTCGCGACCAATGCGGTCTTTGACCAAAATTTCATCAAGAACATCAATGACGGCGTCGCCTACCTGGATATCAGCCATGCGGTAGCGGCGCATCATCCGGAGGCACTGCTTAACGCGTACTGGAGCCCCGGTTATCCGGTGGTCCTGTGGGCTGGACTAGCTTTGCTGCATCCGCCACCGGAGCTGGAGCTTGCCGCGGTATACGCGATCCATTGGGTGGTTGGCATTTTGGCTCTGGGCTGCCTGATCTACTTTGTGGCGGGGCTTCCCGCCGCGCGTGAGAAGGCGGGCGCCTTTGGTTTGACACGGCCGATGCTGGTGGCGGCTGGATGCGCACTGTTCGTGATCGCCGCAGAGGCCGATGTGCCGGTGTATCTGCTGACGCCCGATCTGCTACTGGCGGCATGGTTATGGCTGGCCGGTGGCGCGCTTCTGCGGATCGGACGGCGGCAGCGGATACGGGATTATGCGCTGCTGGCGCTGGCGTTGGCGGCGGCTTACTTCACCAAGGCTGTCGGGCTGCCGCTGGTGATGGCCGCCTTGGCAATCCTTCCGTTCCTGGGCGCAAACCGGCGCAAGGCGGTTCTCGGCATCCTGCATTTTATGGCGGTCGCGGCTATTTTGATTGTGCCCTACATGGCAAAGCTTTCGGCGGCGAAGGGCCGGGTTACGTTTGGCGAAAGCGGCACATTGAATTATGCGTGGATCGTCGATGGGGCCGATGGCCCGAATCGCTGGCACCTGCAGAGCGACTCACCACATGGACACGCGCGGATGCAACTGGCGCATCCGGCTCGGCAGTTGCTGAAATCGCCCGGCGTTTATGAGTATGCGTCGCCGGTGGCGGGCACGTTTCCAACCTTCGATGATCCGTCGTATTGGAACGAAGGGCTTCGGCCGACCTTCTATCTGAAAGGCCAGGTGTGGCATATCGCGATGAACCTGTATCACACGGCCTCGTGGCTGGGGCGGCGCGGCGAATTCGTGATCGCGCTGGCGGTGCTCCTGTGGATGCAACGTCAGTTCGGTGCGGCGGGCAGACTGCGGGAAATTCTGCCGGTTCTGCTTTGGTTTACCGGCCTTTGGGGGCTTTACCTGCTGGTGGACGTGGAGGACCGTTACGTGTTTGCCGCCCTGACCGCGATCCTGCTTCTGGCGGCGGCCAGCGTTCGGCTGCCGGATTCGTCGATGATGCGCCGAGTCGTCAGCGCCGGCGTCTTAATCCTGGTATGCGGTGCAATGCTGCGGCCCCTCGATACGGCCGGTCAGGAAGTGTTCTACGGGGTCAAGCGTATGTTCATCGGCCCGGTTAAGGCGAAGGCCTTCGGTCCTTATGAAAACCCATACTGGAAGATCGCGCAGAGACTCACCGGCCGCATGGGGCTTCACGCCAGTGACCAGGTGGCGTGCATGCAACTGGGCTGCGACAACACGTATTGGGCGCAGTTGGCCGGTTTGCGGATCACCGCCGATATTTCGAGCGAGAGCGATTATTGGGCGGCAAGTCCGGAGGACCGCGCCCGGGCGATGGCAGCGCTGGCGGGAGTGGGCGTAAAGGCGCTGGTGACGCGTAATTTGGGGCCCGGCGCGGAATCGGAGGGCTGGATTCCGATCAGCGACCCGCATGAACGGCCCGCCGAAGATCTGTACGCCCGATTGACGAAATAGGAGCCATTCCGCAATTATGAACGTCGTACAAGAGCGGGAAGAACAAATCACGCAGCGCCAGCAGGCGGTCCCGCGGAGCCTGGTATGGACGGTGGCGTGTTCAACGGTGATCTGCGCGGCGGCGCAGATCCTCATGAAAATCGGGATGACCCGCGTGACGAGCCTGGACCCGATCGCGCTGGCCACAAACCTGCCGCTAGTGGCGGGGTACGGACTCTATGCCGTCTTTTGCGTGATGATGATACTGGCGTTGCGGGAAGGCGAGCTTTCCGTAATTTACCCGATCATTTCGCTGGCCTACATCTGGGTGACGGTGCTGTCTTATTTCATCTTTCACGACACACTGAATTGGCTGAAGTTGATCGGGATCCTCAGCGTGATTCTAGGCGTGGCGATGCTGGGACGGGGTAAGCCGCGATGACGACGCCGATCAGTTCGATGGCGCTGGTGCTGGTGGCCTCGGTGATCGGGTCGCTGGGCGCCGTTTTCCTGAAGCTCGGGGCGGCGCGCCTGCATAATCTCTGGAGCCTGTTGAACTGGCGGCTCGGCGCGGGTGTCGGCATGTACCTCGGGTCTTCGGTATTCTATGGCTGGGGGATCAAGCACGGCCAGATCTCGGTGCTGTATCCCATGGTTTCGCTGGGCTACGTATGGACGCTGGTCTGGGGGCGGCTGGTCTTCAACGAACGGTTCACGCGGGAGAAGCTCGCGGGGCTGGGGCTGATTCTGGCAGGTGTGGTGTGCGTGGCAATGGGAAGCAAGTAAGCGGCGCAGTTCTGGTGTTGGCTCTGTGCGGCGCGTGGGTTCAGACCAGCGCCGCCGCCAAGAAGCCGGCGGCAACATCGGCGGATCGCGGGGAGGGGCCGCAAGTGACCCTGAAGCCCGGCGATGACGTGCAGCGCGCGGTGGACCGGCACCCGATGGGCACCACCTTCGTGTTCGAAAGCGGCCTGTACCGGCTGCAGACGATTCGCCCCAAGGACGCAGACACGTTCATCGGGATACGGGGTGCGATTCTGAGCGGGGCGCGCGCGCTCACGAATTTTACCCGCGAAGGGCGCGCGTGGGTAGCGAGCAATCAGAATCAACAAGGGCAGCTCAACGGCTATTGCGATCCCGGGCACCCTCGATGCATGCACGCCGAGGACCTGTTTATTGACGATAAGCCGTTACGCCATGTGTCAGACCGCGAGGCGGTAGGACCGGGCACCTGGTTCTTCGATTATGCCCAACACAAGATCTATATGGGTGATGATCCGGCGGGCCACAAGGTGGAGACGAGCGTCGCGCGGAGCGCGTTTGGCGGAATGGCGGCGGGCGTCACCATCCGCGGCCTCACGATCGAAAAGTACGCGGTGCCGGCGCAGTTTGGCGCGATCGGAGACCAGTATCCGGGGCCGGGCTGGGTAGTTGCGGAAAACGAAGTGCGGTGGAACCACGGCAACGGCATCAACCTGAAAGACGGCGGACAGGCGGTCAAGAATTTTGTTCACCACAACGGGCAGAAAGGAATCGGCGGCGGCGGCGCGGAGCTGCTGATTCAGGGCAACGAGATCTCGTTTAACAACTGGGCCGGCTTCGATCTGGCCTGGGAGGCCGGAGGCGCGAAGTTTGCGCAGACGCGAGGATTGATCGTGCGCGATAATTCGATTCACGACAACACCGGTGAAGGGTTGTGGTGCGACGTCGACTGCATCGATAGCGTGTACGAAGGCAATACCGTGTTCAACAATTCGGCCGGGGGGATGGCGTACGAGATCAGCTACGGGGCCGTGATTCGCAACAACATCGTGCGCGACAACGGGGCACGCGACGCCTCGTGGCTATGGGGCGCGCAAATCGTGGTGCAGAACTCGCGGGGCGTGGAGATCTACGGGAATACGGTCGAGGTTGCGCCGGACCGCGGCAATGGCATCGGAATCATCCAGCAAAACCGGGGCAGCGGGGTGCAGGGGCCGCACATCTCCGCGAACAACTACGTGCATCACAACACCATCATTCACAGGCGCAGCCCGCAAGGCGTGAATGGCGCGGTGGCCGATTATGACGAGAAGGGCCTGTTCAGCCAGAACAACCGGTTCGACTACAACACCTATCACGTAACGGACCCGAACGCCGCGCACTGGCGCTGGGGCAGCTACCAGAATTGGGAAGGCATGCACCGGCTGGGCCAAGAGTTGCACGGCACGGTGGACACAAAACTCCCGCCGGTGAAATAGGCTCGCGAGTCTACTGTCCGGCCGCCGCCCGGGCGCGATAGATTCCTGTAAAGGGCAGAAGCTCCGGCAGGGCGGAGCTGCGCCCGGGTTCCGGCCGTCAGCGCGGAGCGAGTGGCCCCGGCTCGCATGCTACACTACAGAAAAACTTGTCCGGCACTTCCCCCTTTAGCATTTCAAAACCCGTGCAGTGGGTCATCTGCGCCGTAGCGGCGCTGGGTTTTCTGTTTGACATCTATGTGGTGCTGGTAGCGCCGCTGATCGTGCAGCCGGCCTTGATGGAACTGGGCGATCTGATGCCGGGGACGGAAGCTTATCGGAACTGGGCCGGGTATCTGTTCTGGATTCCGCCGCTGGTGGGCGGATTTTGCGGGTTGTGGGGCGGTTATCTGGCGGACCGATTCGGGCGGCGGCGGGTTTTGACATGGAGCATCATTCTATACGCATTAACGGCCACGGCCGCGGGTTTGGCCACGAGCCTGGAAACACTGCTGGTATTTCGGACGCTCTCGTTCGCGGGGACGTGCGTGGAGTTTGTCGCGGCTGTGGCCTGGCTGGCCGAGATTTTTCCGGAGCCTCGGAAGCGCGAAGCGGTGCTGGGGTACACGCAGGCATTTGCCTCGCTGGGGGGCGTGCTGGTGGCGGCGGCTTTTTACGTGGCCAACAGGTACGCAGCAGTGTTCCCCGCGATCTACGGGAGCCATGCGCCGTGGCGGTACGCGCTGATCTCGGGGGTGACGCCGGCGATTCCGCTGGCCCTCATCCGACCGTTCCTGCCGGAATCACCGCAATGGGCGCAGAAACGCTCCGAAGGGACCTTGAAGCGGCCCAGCGTGCGGGAGTTATTCCGGCCGGAGTACCGGCGCGTCACGATTGTGACGGCGCTGCTGTTTGCGTGCGCGTACGGTCTGGCATCGGGGACGATCCAGCAATCGCCGCAGATTACGCCGGGACTTTCCGAAGTTCGGGCGATGGCGCCGGCGGCCCGCGGGCAGGCGATTTCGAGTGTGCAAGGCATGCAGGAAATGGGCGGGCTGGCGGGACGGATCGTGCTGGCGGGGTTGGCGCTGGTGATCGTGAGCCGCCGCGCGCTGCTGCGAATTTTCCTGGTCCCGGGACTGGCCTTGATCCCGATCGTGTTTCTATACAGCGCGACCCGCAGCCTGGATGCGTTTCGCATCGGCATCTTCTGCTCCGGATTCACCACCGTGGCGCAGCTGACGTTCTGGGGCAACTACCTGCCGCGCGTGTACCCGGTACATCTGCGCGGCACCGGCGAAGGCTTCGCGGCTAATGTGGGGGGCCGGATGTTTGGCATGTCGGGATCGTACATCGCGACGCACCTGGCGGCGTTGATGCCCGGGATTTTGCCGGCTGTGAAGCTGAGCTATGCCGCGGCGGTGGTTGGAGTGGCGGTTTACGCATTCGCACTGTTGCTGACGTTCTGGCTGCCGGAACCGCCGGCAAAGCTGCCCGACTGAAATCGATGCACGACGTTCTCATCCTGGACAATTACGACTCGTTCACCTGGAATTTGGTGCAGGCCGTCGAGTCGCTGGGGGCGCGGTGCTACGTCCGCCGGTCCGACCGAGTGACCGTGGCAGAAGTCAGGGACTTGGCTCCGCGGCGCATCATTTTGTCACCGGGTCCGTTCGGGCCGGAGCAAACGGGAATCTGCCGGGAGGTGGTACAGGAGTTCGCGGATCGCGTGCCGATTCTGGGGGTGTGTCTGGGGATGCAGGTGATCGCGACGATCGGAGGCGCACTGGTTTGCCCGTCGGGGCGGCCGGTGCATGGCAAAGCCGCTCCCGTGTGCCACACGGGGCAGGGAATTCTGAGGGGATTGCCGAGCCCATTTCTGGGCGCGCGCTACCACTCTCTGCAGGTTGAACCGCGATCCATCCGGCCTGCCCTGGAGGTGACGGCGTGGACGGCAGAGGGCATCATCATGGGATGCCGCCTGCGCGGCACGGAAGCGGAAGGAGTTCTGTTTCACCCCGAGTCGTTTCTGACGGAGCACGGGCCTCTGTTGCTGCGCAACTTTCTGGAGGGCCGCGGACATGTGGTCTGACCGGCTGGAGCCGGCGGCGTGCCGACACCTGGTGGAAAGACTGCGGCAGGTGTTGGCGGCGCCGCGGCGTGAGGCGCAATCCCGGACGATCGATTTGAATTGGCAGCGCGAGACCGCCGAGGTGGCGGAGGCTCAGCCGCGCCGGGCGGGCATCATGTGGCTGGATCAGCCGCACACGCGGATCTTCACCAATCCGCTGGCTACGATTATGGTGACTGATGGCCATGCATCGATTTCCGGTCCTGCTGGGACGGTTCAGTGGGAGGGCGGCGGATTCGATGTGCTCGAAGCGGTTTTGGCGGCGTGGAGCGGACCGGCGGAGGCGCTGCTGTGCGGTTATCTGGGATATGAGCTTGGCTGCGACCTGGAAGAGGTGGCGCCGCCGAGCCGCCGGCCGGCCGATCTGCCGGATTTGTATCTGGCGCTTTACGACCGGCGGCTGGAACACAGGGAGGGGAAATGGCAGTTCCGCGGAACGGACGCCTGGCGGCCCATCTGCGAACAAGAGGTAGGGCGGGGTGCGGCGGCGGGTGCGGGGGGTTTTGAGAGCGGCGTGGTCACGAGCACTCCTGGTGAGGAACAATTTTGCGATGCGGTCGCGCGCGCGGCGGAGCGGATCTACGGCGGCGAGTTATTTCAGGTGAATCTGTGCCGACGGCTTGAAGCCGCGCTGCCGGAAGAGCAGATCCGGCCGCTGTATCACCGTTTGCGCGCCATCAGCCCGGCATCGCAGGGAGCATGGCTGGATCTGGGGGAGGGAAGGGCTGTGCTTTCCGCCAGCCCGGAATTGTTTTTGGGCGTGGCGGCGAGACAAGTGCGGTCTTGCCCGATCAAAGGAACACGGCCGCGGGGCGCGACCCCGGAAGAAGATCAAGCCTTGGCGTGCGCGCTACAGCAGAGCGAGAAGGACCGCGCGGAGCTGGCGATGATCGTGGATGTGACGCGGAACGATCTCGGCCGGGTTTGCCGCGCGGGGTCCGTGGCGGTGGCCCGCCACGCGGAGT
>DATGII010000074.1:0-5929 GCA_035295805.1 Bryobacteraceae bacterium
TGTGCATCAACCGCATCTCCGCATCTAGGCCGTCGGCGCCCTTGGCCCCATAATCCAGAATGATTTTGGAGGCCTGCACCTTGGCCGTGTGCGGGGCATCTTTGTCTGCCATGGTTTGTAGCAAGGTGTTAATGGCGAAGCTCTCCGCGTTTTGTGCGCGGCCCTGTGCCAGCATATGCCTTTCGCGACGCGCCTGCAGCAGGGCCATCTGGAATTCCGGTTCTTTTAACCATCGGTAAAGCGTAGCTGCATTTATACCAGCGGCTTCCGCGGCCCTCTCCATCGTCGGCTGCTTCAACAACGCCTCCACGGCCTTCTCCCGTTTCGTAAGCTGTGTTGCGGATGGCTTTCGCCGTGTGCGCCCTCCTGCTTTTTCATCCAATGGATTCACCATTCACCTCCAGCGGACCCAAGCCTCTTCCAGACTTGGCCTGGTTGTCCGCGACCAATACCCTCGTTTCAGCCACAACTGGTTCTCGTGCCCTTCTTGCAGGCGTTCAAGAAATGATCTGCAATTATGTTCTTCGACAGTTTGCGGTGGCCGCGTGCAGCCTGCCAACTGACGCTCCGTCCTTCCCCATGGGTGTAAACCTTCGCGTGCACCGAGTTCCAATACGGGCCGCGCTGGCCGCCAAACACCCCACACCCCTTCATGCCGCCACCCGCCAGCGACCTCCATCTACGGCGGGCTGACCTCGCTCGGCCCGCTCCAAGTTGTACAACCGCAGGAAACCCGTCCAGGTGATGAAACCGCCTTCCCGCAGTTCTCCATGCAATTCCGCCGCGCCGCCGCGGGCCACTCGTAAGTGTGTATGCGGGGACATCTCCAGCTTGCCGGCCAGGTCGCTCAGTTTCTGCGCCAACCCGCCGCCCCGCTTTCGCTCCAGTTTCTCCAGCCGCCGCATCAGGTCTCGACGCAATCACTTCCCTCCTACCAATCCAAGTTGTCCAATCAACGGCCATCGCTGCGCGCGCTTCCTCTGACTCGACCCCACCAAAAGGTATATTCGACGCATCGCGGGCCGTCGTTTTTGTCGCTCCGCAGCCGCCGGCCGCCAAACATGAAATAGCCATTGCGGCCCGCCTGAAGTCAGTTCTGTCGTGCTACTCCTAGGCTGCGTCACCGAATCAACTTTACGATCTGGCCGCGGCTCTGCACCTCCCCGTTCGCCGGTCGGCCATAGCGTCCGATCCGCGGCGCCGGCGTGGCGCTTCCGTAGGTGGGCCGTGGCATGCGGGCCAGGACAACTACTGCCAAGGCCAACGCCATAACGCAATCGTCGTGGCAACCCGGCTGTGCTTCCGCCCGGCCGCGGGGGTTGATCACAAACCAGAGCAGTTCCTGGATGGTGGTTGGGTCGTGTACCCAGATCGATCCTTGCCGGATCGTTTCATCTAACGCCGAGATCAGTTGCTGCCGCGAGACCTCATCCGTGTTCCATCCCATCCGGTCGGAGCGCACCAAGGGGTCTTGATCGCCGGCTACCGGCCGATGGTAGATGAGTCCGGATGGATAATCGCAGCCGCACAATGCTTCCAGAGAGCCTACGCCGGCGCCGGTACGCTCCAGCGCCACTTGCGCATGGTTGTAGAACCGGCAGAGCTTGTAGATGTAGCGGCCGAACTCCCCCGGCATGCAGCGCAGACGCAGGGTGGCACATTGTTGTCCGGTGTCCCGATCCAAGATTTGGCCCACGGCCCAATCCGGATCGGCTTGCCCGCGCCCCCGGTTGGCATCCGCGCCGCCGGAAGGATCCGCGCCACAGGCATACAAGCGGCCTTCTACCGGCGGGTGATAGATACGCAGCGGGCCTGTTTCTTTGGCGACGAAGCGGAGCAGTTTGTCCGCACCCACGTTGGACAACTCCAGTTCACCCACCGTAGCTTGGCGCTGGATGGGCATGCGATCAATGTCCGGAATGCTGAAACGATTGCGCGAGGCAGCCGTGAAGGCTTGCTCAGGTGTGGCGGGATGCTCGCGCTGAAAGGCTTGCAGATCGCCCCGGAAGTCGGAACGGATGGTGTAGCGGCGCCAGGCCAATTGCGCGAAGCTCAAGCCGAACTTCTCCATCAGGTCCCGTTCTTCGCGCGTGACGGTGTTGGCAAATTGCTCCAGCGCGACCGGCGGCGGCATGCGATTGTCGGGATGCTCCCACCAGCCCAAGAACAGACCCAGCCATTCGGAACCGCCGGAGTGATCCGCGGCTGCTTGCCAGATCTGGTGAAAATCATCGCCGATGGTTTTGGCGGTGCCCTCGATGATGACACTGGTGTCCGCAGTCTTAGGCACGGCGCTCATGGCGGCCGCGCGGGTGGCGGCGGAGTCGGCGTAGTAGGGGAACTCGGAGAAATGCAAGTTGGTGATGCGAAACGAGCGTCCGAAATTGATATTGCCCGCCGTGTGTACCTGGATGAATGAGGAGTGCGGATCGTGGCCGTGCGCAAAGTAGATGCGGTCGCGCAGAGCCCGGCCCTGGGGCAGATGAAGTATGCCGCCAAATGGCCGGTACTGATCGTAGAAGCGGCGGTAGATGGCGAAGATCTTTTCTGCCGAAGGGCCATCGTGGGCCAGCGCCACGGTATGTACGCCGGGCACGAAGGCGGTGGCGTGAAAGAATTCGGCGGCGGTACCAGTGGTGGCCTGAATGCGGCGCGACTTAAGGTAGATGATCCGCACAGGTTGGCCACGCTGCTGTTGGCGGACGATGGCCTGCCGCAGACGCAGTTGCCCCGGCGAGAGGCGCATGGGGACCAATGTCCGCGCTTCGGTCTCCACCAGCAGGGAGTCCTGACAAAAGCAGGCGTGGTCCTGGAAGCTTTCGTAAATCTGGTCCATGGACCGCGGATTTGCTCGCGCGGGGGCGCCGGTAGACAGCGGGCTCTTCGGCGAGTGCGAGCGTTCCGATTCACTGCTCGTTGGTCCGAGTTGCATAGCGTTATTCATCCCCCGCTGGTGGTTCTCTGTCACTAGGCAGCCTTTGGCATTTTGCTTTGCTTACGGGGCCGTGCATTTGGCCGCTTTTGACCGCTTGCCGGCGCGTCCGGTTTATCGTCCACTTTCTCCGGCTGGCGTTCCAGCGCGATCTGTTGAAACGTGCGGCCGTCGCCTTCCAGCACTGCTTGTTTGCCCGTCAAAGCTTCCCACCGGCGCACAACTACATCCACATACTGCGGGTCGAGTTCGATGCCATAACAAACGCGCCCGGTCAGTTCTGCCGCTGCCAGCGTCGTGCCAGATCCTAAGAAGGGTTCGTAGACCAACTCGCCGCGCCGTGTGTGGTTCAGGATCGGCCGCCGCATCAACTCGACCGGCTTCTGCGTCGGGTGATCGTATTTCTCTTCATCGGAGCCTCCCATGATGAACTTGGGCGACGGCGAATCCCATATGGTGGCGTTCTCCCCGGCGGCGCCAAACCAGGGAGCGTTCTTTTTGCGAACATACCAGCAGGGCTCGTGCGAATACCAGTAATGCGTTCTGGTAAGTACGGCTCGACCCTTATTCCAGATAATCTGCTGCGGATAGAGGAAGCCGATGCGTTCCAGCCCGTTCAAGACCTCGCGGGTAAACGATGAAGCGTGCCATACATAGGCCACCTGTAAGCTGGGCGCCAAAGCGAAAGCCTCCGACCAGTCGGCCCGGGTATCGGACGAGATGCTGGTGTGCGTGTGGCCGGCGGTACGCGGCTTCATGTAGCTCGGTTGTGCCGGTCCACGGCCGTTTAAGCCCGCCCGATCCCGCCACTCGGTATCCAAACCGATTCCGTAGGGCGGATCCGTGACAAGCAAACGGGGCTGGGAGCCGTTCAGCAGCCGGGCTACCGCCTCCGGGTCGGTGGCGTCCCCGCACAGGACGCGATGAGTATGCGCGCCCGTCCCGCACACCCAGAGGTCGCCGGGCCGCGATACCGGGTTGGGCGCCAGCGGCGGCGCGCTGTCGACATCAACGGCCTGCTCCTCCTGGGGCAGCAAAAACTGATCGATTTCGGTCGGATCGAAGCCGGTCAGCTGGAGGTCGAAACCGGCGGTATTGAGTTCCTGAAATTCCAAAGCAAGCAACTCGTCATCCCATTCGGCCCAGGTTACCGAGCGGTTGACCAGCAGCCGGAAGGCCTTGACCTGGGCCGGTGTCCATTCGTCGCAGAGAATCACCGGCACTTGAGGGATGCCCAGCTTGCGGGCGGCTTTCAAGCGCAAATGCCCGTCCACGACTTCGCCGTCACTCCGCGCGAGCACTGGACACTTGAAGCCGAATTCACGAATGCTGCCGCACATGCGATCCACCACGGCGTCGTTCTGGCGGGGATTACGGGCATAGAAGACGAGCCGATCAATGTCCCACAGTTGAATGCTGCAGGGCGGAGGCGATGCTGTGTCGTGAGCGTCCATGGCGGGCGCGCCACCGGGGTCCGCTGGCAGGCTGGGTTCTGTTCCTGGCTGACGCTGCTGATCTGTCTGTGGCAGGCCGGTGCGGTCCCCGGCAGACCTCTCCTGCTTCTTCCGATCGTCTGGCTGATTCTTTGGTTCTGTGCGTTTTTTCATTTGAATTCGTCCTTTTTTCCTGACTACCTGATCCTTCGACATCTCAAGGCCGCTCGTTCTATCCCTTCGACAGTCCGCGAGCGCCCATACTGGGTATCTCGACAGTTCGTGGGCAAGTTGAAAAATCGCATCGGTGGCGACCCGCGGTTCGATTCCCGGCCTCCCCGGTTACGCCGACGGATCGGACCCGCCGCTGGAGCGTTGGCCGTTCATTGTGCATCGCGCTGCTCCGTTTCCCGGCCGAGGTGGTCGCGCAACAGCAGGTAGCCGGGCCAAGTGATCAATCCGCCCGCACCCAATTGCGGATCGAGTTCCGCTTCATTTCCGCGGGCGGCGCGCAAAAGCGTCGCCGGCTCGATTCCCAGCTTGCGCGCCAGAGCGCGCAACTTCTCAGCGAACAGGCTGCCCTGCGCCCGCTCCAATCTCTCGATCCGTCGTGCCAACTCGTTAGTCATCGTCTTCCCGCCTCGTGATTCCGTCTGCCCGCCGGTTCTGCCGTCTAGCCGTCGGCGAGCCTCTTTTCAGATACTTCGACACTTCCACAAATCGGTTTGAGGGACCGGCGCGCCCGAGCCTGCCTGTCCGCCCTGCAATAGTGTTCGACAAAAACACTTGGCGCGTGCATCTGCTACCGGCGGCCGCTCTCTGAGTTCCGTCCGAGCGATCAACTGTCGGCTAGACCGACGACCACCCCACAAGATGTATGTTCGACAGATCGCGAGCAGCGCGTCGACGCCGCCATCGCGATGCACTCCAGGCGTGATTCGGCGATCGACGCTTGGCGGCCATGACGCCTCGACCAAGAGGTATTGCGACCTTCTGCCGCGCGCCCCGTCGCCGATTCGTTTTTCGGAGCCGGCGGAGTTGGGGAAGGCTGGGAAATGCTGCCCGGACGGCCACCGAGCTTGCCTGCGCCGCGAGGGGAAGGTATTATTTGCGTTGGTAGGCCCAAGAACCGAAATTACATGGATGAAAGTGAGGCTACAGACGGTGAACCGCAAGAGATGGAAACAGCGGCAGGCTCTCAGCGCGCGCTTGCTGCAACCACTTCTTCCTCTGTGTAGCCGGGAACTGGACGCGCTACTCAGCCAGATCCTGACAGCCTACTTTCCGGAACAAACCGTAGCTCCGCCCATATATTTCGGCCGAACGGCAACCTTGGCATACATCGAAGATGTCGCCAGCGGCCGGTGTGCCATCTGGATGCACTATGCGCTCAATGATCCGGCCACGCCGGATTACGTTTTCGCGCACGTACTGAAACACGAACTGCTGCACACCCGGATCCGGCCGAGAGAAGAAAACGGCGTGTGGTTGGATCATCCGCGCGAATTCTGGGAGGAAGAGCGCCGCATCAGCGAGGATGATCGGGGACGGGCCTGTAAATGGA
>DATGII010000075.1:0-21955 GCA_035295805.1 Bryobacteraceae bacterium
CACCCGGCCGATGCTTCCAAAGAGGAACGCCTTTCCGCCGGGCAGGAAGGACATGCCGCCGTGAGTCACCTCGCCGAAGGCCGAATCGAGTTCCAGCGCATTGCGCGGCATGCCACCGGCCGCCGGAACCCGCTGCGCAGGTTTGCCTTCCTCCTTGAACAGGATGACGCCCTCGGAGCTCCAGGCTCCTTCCGTTGCATTGGCATTGCAAATGACCTGCGGCGACTGTCCGGCGGTTACGTTCCACTTCCAGAGCCTGCCGCTCCTTCCAAAGCCGATCCACTTGCTATCGGGCGACCAGAACGAATAGTTGACGCCTTCGGTTCCGGGGATGGGCGTAAAGGCGGTTGCGGCGAGAGAGCGTACGAAGAGCTGGCTGCGGCCATCGCGATCGATTCCCTCGGTGACCATTCTGGTTCCGTCGGGCGAGAGAGAGCCATAGCGGGGGGTAATACCGGGTGGCAGCGTCAGCTCCGTCCGAACCAGCGGCGCAACCGCCGGCGTTTGCCGAAAGTGGACCCATGCCAGACCTGCCGCAACCAGCAGTGCCGCCGCGGCCGCGATCCAGGGCGTCAGCGCGGAATGCCGCGGAGCCGCCTCGCGCGTCGTCGCCGGCGACTCCTCCATCGGCCGGCTCAACATCACCCGAGCCTCGCCGATATCGCGCAGGCGGGACTTCGTATCGCGGTCCAGGCAACGGCGCAACAGTTCCCGGATGGCAGCCGGCGTCCCGGGCGGCAGTTTGGCCAGATCAATCTCCGCCCGCAGCACGTCGGCGAGAGTGTGCGAAACCGTCGAGCCGGAGAACAGCCGCTGCCCCGTGAGCATCTCCCACAGGACCACTCCGAACGACCAGATATCGGCACGTCGATCCACCGGTTTCCCGCTGGCCTGCTCCGGGCTCATATACGCCGCAGTCCCGAGGATCGCGCCCGCCATGGTTGCCCGCATGGTCAGAGTGGACGAGGACATCGAGGCCGCCGCGTCGGCAGCGGAAGACTGCGCCACTGCCGCGAGGCCGAAATCCAGCACCTTCACCTGCCCCTCCGGCGTCAGTTTGATGTTGGCTGGTTTGAGATCGCGATGGATCACGCCGCGTTCATGGGCGCACTCCAGGGCCTCGGCGATCTGCCGCGCGATCGGAACGGCTTCCGCTATAGGGATTGGGACCGCTCCGATGCGTTCGGCCAAGGTTCGACCCTCGACGAGCTCCATGACGAGGGCGCGATCTTCGACGCCGTAGATCTGCGCGATATTCGGATGGTTGAACGATGCGAGCACCTGCGCCTCACGAGTGAAGCGGGACATACGGTCCGGGTCCTGGGCGAAAGCGTCCGGGAGAATCTTAATGGCGACTTCGCGATGGAGCTTCGTGTCCGTGGCGCGCCAGACTTCGCCCATACCTCCCTCGCCGAGCTTGGAGACGATCCGGTAGTGGGCGATCGATTGTCGCGGGTGCATCGGACGGGATTTGCAGGTATGGTATCACTCTCGGGACGGATCACGCGCGACTCGGACAATGGGCGCCATCTACGACATCTAGAGTTTACTCTCTCCGCTCGTAGTCCCCGACAACCTGCGAACGGTGATTGCGGTTTGGAAACGCGACGGTGATCACGGGGCTCAGGCGATCGTCTTCGATGAGCCTGCTACCGTCCCGGCACGTGCGGCGGGTCCCCCCCGGCTCGATCATCGGCGTCAGCGCCATTGATCTTTGCCCATGAGTGGACAAAAACCGTTGCGCTGCCGATATGTATTGTGAGCTGGGTGTAGATCGCCGAACTACCTCTGCCCCGCCAATCGCCCATAGGAGACTGGCGGCTACCACGTCCGCGATGATCTCAATCAAGCAATTACTCGAACGTTACGAGCATGGTTCCGCGAATCAGCAACAGCTCGCCGGCTTGTCCCGGCTTCAGGAACTCCTCCGCGAAGGCCTCCTGGCTTGCAATGAGACAAATTGGGGTGCGACCGCGGAATTCACCGCCTCCGTGACCAGCCTGCTGAACCAACTGAAATCCGACATCTCCCCCGAGGAACTGCTCCAGTTGGCGCCGCAAGCTCTGGAGTTACTCGAGCAGCACAGAAGGTATACGACCGGCTTCTTTCACGAGCAAACCCAACAGATGCAAACCATTGTCGCGATGCTCACCGGCACCATCGCCGAAATTTCGGCCCAATCGGATGCCTCCGTCGCGAACTTGCAGTCCATCGAACGCCAGATTCAGCAGGCATCCAGTCTGAACGATATCCGGGATTTGAAAAAGAACCTGGCCAGTTGCCTGGCGGCCGTAAGAGAGGCTTCCGTTCAGCAGCAAACCGCCACCCAGGCTACCGTCGAACGGCTGCACGACCACGTCAGAATGTCTCGGCCCTCTTCCGGTCTCGCCCAGCAACAGGCCGAAACCCGCAAGATCGGTGCTGAGTTTGTGTTCGCATTCAAATTGCAGCGTGCGGAATACATCCGCTCGCGTTTCGGGGACGATGCAATCGATCAGATGCTTGCGCTCCTCGAAGCCGGGCTCAAACCGGCGCTCCGCCCAGCGGATCGGCTCATGCGGTGGAAGCGCTGTTCCTTCCTGATGTTTGTCACTTCCTCGGAAAGCGTCGCCACTCTGCATCAACGTTTTTCCCGCGTTGTCTTCAGCATCGGTCAGCAATATGTCGAAGTTGGCAAAAACTCGGCCCTCCTGGCCGTCGGAATAGACTGGATTTCTTTCCCTCAAGAGCGGTACTCGTCGTTGGAGCAGTTGTTTGCGGACGTGGACACATTCCTGCGCGAGAAATCGAAGGAGTCTGCCTGATCGCCGGAAACGCCGGCGGCCCGTTAACACGGTTGCGCAATTTTCCCATCCCCTGCCGCGTCCGTGCTTTACCGCCAAAACAACCCTCTGAAAAGCCATGCTTCCGAAGACCTGGGCGCGATAATAATGACGTGGGAAGCGGGACGCCAAATTGCGAAATCTTTCGGCATCATCCCGGCCGCCAAACAGGAGCGAAACCGTTCGCTTGGTACGAAGCGCCGGTCACCCCCTAACCGGTTCGGTTGCAACAAACCTTTCGGTAACCTCGGAACGTACGTTTCGGAAAATGGCGAAAACCGCAGCCACTCCGGCGGCCCCCGGAACCGGGTGTATGATTACTGAACGTTGGCTTCTACGTTCCGGAGCCTGACTCCGGACAGGCAGGGAGGTTCGCATGAGCAGTCGCGTTTTCGCCGGGGCCCCTCCCCTGGCGCTTGGCATCCTTTTCGCCGCAACCGCGTCCCCGCAAGCGCCCACGCCGTCGCCGGATTGGTTTCTCCAGGCATCGTCGCCAGACCCGGTAGGCCGCGCCCTCGTTGGTCCCGGAGGCCGCGTTCTGTCAACCGGCGGCCCGCGCCCCGCCGGCCAGCAGCCCGCGCTCCCACCGTGCCGTCACTCTCCCGTGTGCGGCAATCGCTCCGACCCGCCGCGCTCCACCCTCCAGCGGGTCGAGTGGAAACAATCCATGGGTTACTCCTTTGCCTATCCCGTCGATCTGCCGGAGGGCGGCGGCGGAGTCTCGGCCGTCCAGATTGATTCCCAAGGCAACCTGTGGGCCTTCCAGCGCAACGCCGTCGGCAGGCCTCAGTTGTTTGAGTTCGGTCCTGACCGCAAGCTCATCCGCACCGTCGGCGAGGATGTGATCGGCCACCAGCTCAAAGCCCATGGCATGGCGATTGACTCCGAAGACAACGTCTGGATCTGCGATGCCGATGGCGCCACCATCATGAAGCTGAGCCCCCAAGGCAAGCTGCTCCTGACGCTCGGTGAGAAGGGGCGGCGTGGCGATTGGAACGAAGCCAAGGGCCAGCGCCTTCTCTGGCAGCCGCTCGCTCTCGCGTTCGCCCGCAACGGCGATATTTATATTGGCGAAGGCCACGCCAACGAAAGCCCCAACGACGCCGATTCCGATGATCCCGCCGACAACATCGGCGCTGCCCGCGTCATCCATCTTGATAAAACCGGCAAGTTCATCAATCAGTGGTTTGGCAACAGCATCGGGCAGGGAAAGTTCAGCATGGTCCACGGCCTCGCCGTCGACCCCGCCAGCGGAGACGTCTGGCTCGGCGACCGCGAAGAATATCGCCTGGTCGTGTACACCGCCGATGGCAAGTTCCTCAAAACCGTGCAAATGAGAAATCTCATGTGCGCCGTCGCTTTTGATCCGCTCGGCAACCTATGGGTCGCCACGGGCCAGGATGGTCAGATTCTAAAGATTGATCGCAACGGCGCGGTGCTCGGCGCCATCGGCAACGGCTCGGGTACCGGCGAGGGCCAGTTCATCGAGAGTAATTACATCACTTGGGACAAAAACGGCAATCTCTACACCGGCGATACCAGCGTCGGCCGCGTAACCGAAATGCTGCGCCGGCCGCGTTGATCAGAAGCTCATCTTATCTTTGACCGCTTCGATCTTCCGGCCATCGACGCCGTAGATCGCGAGCATCTCGCCCCACTCGCGAAACGTGCCATGGCGCTGCCGGTAATCGACGACAGCTTTCGCCTCGTCGGGAGTCAGCCCGAGCCGTACCGCGATGTCCTGGGCGCTTGCCTTGTTGACGTTCAGCTTGGTGGCGTCGTCCACCTTCGGAAAATTCGAGGAGAGATACTTGAGAACGGTATCCGTTTCTTCCTTCGTGATGGACCGCGTTCGCGGCGCCATGCGGATCACGATCGCCTGCCACTCGTCCGGCGAGTGCCGGTATTTCGTGAAGTGGTCCGGCAAATGGCACGCTGTGCATTCGCGCAGGATGATCTGCTTGCCCGCCCCTTCCGGCATCACGGTAGCGGCCGCATTCAAGGATGCCGTATCGTCCGGCCCGAAATGCGCTGCGAGATAACTCACGATCTCCGCGAGCTGTTCTTTCGACGCCGTCGCGCCTTTCGCCGCCATGGAATCCACGGTCGCCTGCCATCCGTCTCTGGATTTCTTCTGCGCCGTGGCGAGATCGACTGCGTGGCACGCGCTGCAGACGCTCGAAAAGATCTCTTTACCGGGGCCGTCCGGCAGGTTTTGCGCCGGCGCGGCTGCGCTCAGCAGCGCCGCCAGGACAAGGGACCGAATCATTGGACCTGCGCGACCTTGTTGTTGCCCATCAGCTTGCGAATCAAGTCCGCGGTGCTCTGGTGTGCGCTTCCGCCCGTATTGGCAACGCCGCCGATCCCCAGCGCGAGATCCAGCGGCGTCCGGCCCGATTTATTCTTCACATCCAGCTTCGCCCCGTGATCGGCCAGGAACTGCACGATCTGATCGGCCCCCCGCTGCGCGGCGGCGTGCATCGGGGTGTCCCCGCGATCATTCGCCGCATTGACGTCCGAGCCTTTGTCCAGACACAAGCGGATGGCTTCCACAAATTCCGGTTCCGGCCGTTCTTCGCCGCCGGCGAATCGCGCTCCCTGTCCCGTAGCCGCGGCCAGCAGCGGCGTGGTGTGGTCATTGGCCGGCTTATTCGGGTCCGCCCCCTTTTCCAGCAGCAGGCGCATCACCGCGACATCGGCCGAGCGCGCGGCCCGGTAGAACGGCGTCGCGCCGGGAGGAACGCTGATTCCGCCTTGCGCCATGCGGCCCGGCAGCTTCGTATTCAAAACGCCGTCGGGGTTCGCTCCGTGATCGAGCAGAAACCGAATGAATGCCAGTTCGTCAAGCTTGTCGGTAACCGGCTTTCGCGGGCGATTGCCGAAATAGTCGAGGTTGCGCATTTCCACCGCCAGATACAGGGCGCCATCCACCTTCGCCTGGCGTTCCACCAACAGCGCAGCCAGATCGTAGTGGTCATTGTAAATGGCCTCGAGCAGCGGCGTGAATTTGTATTCCGGCTCGGGCAGGTTGACATCCGCCCCGCCGTCGAGCAGCGCGCGCGCGGATTCCACCGCTCCCTGCCGGGCTGCGAACAGCAGCGGCGTAAACCCGCCGCGGAAATAGATCGCTTGCGTCCCACCCGAGGCGACCTTCCGGAAGTTGAAATCGTAGAACGTGGACTTCGCATTGACTTCCGCGCCGGCCCCGATCAGAAGCTGCGCCACTTCCGCGTGGTTTTCCGCCACCGCCCACATCAGCGCCGTCTCGCCGCGATAATTTTCGTGCGCATTCACGTTGGCGCCCGCCGCGAGCAGCGCTTTGACGCCCGAAACCGTGCCGGTGCGCGACGCCGTCATCAGCGGTGTCTCGCCTTCGCCGATCGCCGCGTTCGAATCCGCGCCGCCCTTCAGCAGCAGTTCGATCATCGCGCCGTTGCCGAGATTGCAGGCCTCGGCCAGCGCCGTGACGTTGTAGCGGTTGGCGGCCTTCGCGTCGGCCCCGGCCGCCAGCAGTGCTTTCACCAGCTCGAGGTTGTTCTGGTGCGCCGCGTAAATGAGCGCTGTGGTCCCGTCGACATCCGGTGCATTGACATCCGCATGCTGCCGGATCAGCGCGCGCGCCGCAGCGCCGTCCTGATTCTTGACGGCCTCGACGAGACGGGAATCAGTCGCGAAGGCGCTTACCGCAACACAGGCAAAAAGTGCGCAAACACGCATGGCTGGCTCCTTACAGTTCGACGCGCCCGCTGCTGTCGCCGAGGTGATCGGTGGGCACCCCGGCCTTGTCCAATAGCCCTACCAGGACGTTGGCCAGCGGCGTCATCAACGGCGCCTTCACGTGCCGGTTCCCCCGGAGGCGCCCCGCCGCGCCGCCTGCGATCACCGCCGGCAGAATGTCGTGGCTGTGCACGTTGCCGTTGCTCATACCGCTGCCGTAGAGAATCATCGAGTGATCGAGAATGTTGCCGTCGCCATCGGGGGAGTTGCGGAGTTTTTCGAGGAAGCCCGCGAACAGCGACACGTGATACGTATTGATCTTCGCGTGCTTTTCAATCTGCTCGGGCACGTTCTGGTGGTGCGAAACCGGGTGGTGGCCTTCGGCAACGCCGATTTGCGGATAGGTCCGCGTGCTCAGCTCGCGCGCCATCATGAAAGTAGTCACCCGCGTGATATCGCCCTGGAAGGCGAGCGCCCATAGATCGAACATTAACTTGGCATGCTCTTCGAACGAGTCCGGGATGCCGACCGGCGTTTCCGGCGCCGCCAGATCCGATTCGCTGTTCTTTTTCTCCGCCTGTGCGATGCGGCGCTCGATCTCGCGCACATTGTCGAGGTAGTCGGTGAGGCGCGCCCGGTCGCGCGCATCCAGGCCCTGCGCCAGAGTCTTCGCGCTGGCCGTAACGCCGTCAAGCAGGCTCAGGTTGTCTTTCAAACGCGCAACGCGCTCTTCGGCGGTCGCGCCATCGCCCCCGAACAGCCGCTCAAAAACCACGCGCGGGTTCAACTCCATCGGGTTCGGCGTCGTCGGATTGCGCCAGGAAATCGTGTTCATGTAGGCGCATGCGTAGTCGCCGCCGCAACTGCCCAGTTCGGCCGAGTGATCTTCGGTGGCCAATTCGAGCGAAGGATAGGTCGTGTCCTGGCCGATCCTGGCGGCGATCAGTTGATCGACCGTGGTGCCGGAGCGGATTTCGGTGCCGTGCGCGGGCTTGACGCCGTTCAGCCACATCGAGTTGCTGATGGCATGGCCGTTCTCCGCGTTAATGGCGCAGCCGGTCACCACCGTGATGCGGTTGCGAAACGGCTCGAGCGGCTTCAGGATGCGGGAGAACTTGAAATCGGCGCCGTCGCCGATCGGCGTCCATTGCGGCAGAATCGCGCCGTGCGGCACATAGATGAAACCGGCGCGCAGCGTTCCCTTCGGCACGCGCGTTTGCGCCGGGAGCATGGAATCGAGGAACGGCAGCGCGACTGCCGCGCCGGCGCCGCGCAACAGCGTGCGGCGCGAAAGATGCTTCTTGGTGAGGAATGTCATCGCAGCGACTCCTTTTGGGCGGACGCGAGCGCGGCCGACTGCTCCGCGGACGTTTTGACTTGCATCTGGAAAGCCGGGCTCTTCACGATCCCGAGCACCAGTTCGGAGAAACGGTAATCTTTTTTGGAGGCGTCGCGCGCGACCGAACGCACCACCGGCATATCGTAATATTCCAGCCCCCGGCCTAAACTATAGGTGAGCATCATCGCGGTCATGGTGCGCACGAATTGCTCGGGGTGCGCGGCAAGCGCCGTGATCACGGTGGCCGGGCCGTTCACCTTCGTGCCGTCCGGCAGCGCGCCCGACGCGTCGATGGCGGCGCCGCCGTCGCGCGTGCGCCAGTGGCCGATCGCATCGAAATTCTCCAGCGAGAACCCGACCGGGTCCATCACGCTGTGGCAGCCGGCGCAGGCCGGGTTAGTGCGATGCTGCTCCATGCGCTCGCGCATCGTTCCGCTCGCCTGCTCGTTGAACGGCGGCACGTTGGGCGGCGGCGGAGGCGGCGGCGTTC
Source organism: Bryobacteraceae bacterium (assembly GCA_035295805.1). Taxonomy (GTDB): domain Bacteria; phylum Acidobacteriota; class Terriglobia; order Bryobacterales; family Bryobacteraceae; genus PSRJ01. The sequence goes on from DATGII010000075.1 coordinate 8,369, forward strand.
CCAGAATGTTCGTCAGAATCCATTTACCGCGCAGCACCGGCGAAGTTCGGTTGGCATAGGAAGAAACCGTCAGCACGCTGCCTTGCCCGAGCAGGCCTCGGCGCGCGGGATCGGTCAGGGTCACGCGGCGGAACTGGCCGCCGTAGACATTCGGAATGCCGTAATGTTTCGCAAGCCGCTCGTTGACGAAGGTGTAGTTGGCCGTCAGCAGATCGACTACGCTCCGATCCTCCCGAATGATGCTGCCGGTGAACAGTTCGGTTTCACGCAGGAACGCCTGGCGCAGATTGTCGTCGAAATCCGGAAAGACCTGCTGATCGGGGGCCGTTGCCTTTAGATTGCGCAGGTAGAGCCATTGGCCGAAGAAGTTGTCGATCAGAGCTTCAGACCGGCGGTCGGCCAGCATCCGCCGCACTTCCTGCTCGAGCACGGCCGGCTCGTGCAGCTTGCCCCGGGTGGCGGCGCTGAGCAGTTCGTCATCGGGAATGCTGCTCCACAAGAAAAACGAGAGCCGCGAGGCCAGCTCCAGGTCGCTGATGCGATACGGAGCGCCGGCCGCGACTTTGGCGGGATCGGTCTCGGCGCGGAACAGAAATTGAGGATTGACCAGGATGAACGCCAGCGCACTCTCGATACCCGCATCAAAACCGCCGCCTTCATTTTGCCCGCGCTGATAATAGCCGAGCAGACGCTCCATGTCGGATTCGGTAACCGGCCGCCGGTAAGCGCGGCGCGCGATCGTCGAAAGAATCTGCCGCGCGCACGGAACCGTATCGGCGCCCGCAGCCGGACGGCAGGTGAACACGCGGCGGCGGCTCGGCGTATCGCCGGCGCCACTCTGTTTATACGGCCCGGAGACGGAAACCCAATCGATTTCGGCAATCCCCGAAGTATTGATCGGGTCGATCTTCTCACGCTGGTACGGTTGCAGGATCTCGACCGTGGGGCCGGTGGACTGCTGGATGAAGGTGAAGCCAACTTTGTGCGGGCCAGCTGTCACCGGGATCTGCAACTCGACGCGCCTGGCCAATTCTTCGGCGGAGGCGGTGGGATTGGTGTTGCCGAAGTCGGCGTCTTTTTGCCCGCCGATGGTGACCAGCTTCACGCGCGCGCCATCGAGCGTCACTTCCACCTGGCTCGGCAATTCCAGGCCGCGCACCGTGTTCACCGTATTGCCCCAGAAGCGGACTTTAAAGCGGTATTCGGCGTTGAGCGGAAAATCGTAGTTCACCAGGATGCCGCCGCGGGTGCCGAGCGGCAGCCCTTCAATGTGGCGATCCTGCGAGAGATCGGGCCGGTTACGGAACGTGTAGGTGGTCGGCGGCGTCTTGGGATCTCCGACAGCGAGGCCGCTGATCTTCCAGGCCGCGGTCACGTAGCGCTCCATCAGCATGGGCGAGACGCTCAGCGAATCGGCGATGTTGTCGAAGCCGAAATTGGCGTCATCGGCGGGAAGCAGCGAGGAGACGTCGACATCAAGCGCGAGCAAATCGCGCACGGCGTTGCCGTACTCGGCGCGGTTGAGGCGATGCAGGCTCACGCGCCCGGGATTGACCTTGGCGAAGTAGGCCTGGTCCAGTTGATTCTCGAGCGACGTCATGAACGCGTCGAGCGCGGCGCGGTCGGGACGCGGCATACCGACCGGCGGCATCATACCGCCGCGAATTTTCTGGATGACCTTTTCCCAAGTCTCGGCGCCGGCTGCGACGTTGGCGAGGTCCAGCTTGTCGAGCATCAGGCCGGCAGTCTTCGTTTTCTGGTTGTGGCAAGTGACACAATATTTATCGAGGAGCGCGCGCTGTTCGAGCGCGGGAGGCGCCGCGTGGAGCGGCACGCCGCACAACAGCACGACGCCCGCCGCGATTGGCAGTAGCCATCTCCGGGTCGAGACGGACGGGCAGAGTCCCTGCATGCAGGCTGAATTATATGATCTATGATAGCCGGTGTCAAGGCTCGATTGGGCTGTAATTGACTGATTTGCGGCAATTTAGGCCCATCGGCCGCGATTCCCGATCGAGAATCGCGTGCCCCCGTGATCGGCCGGGAAATTGCAGCCTGAGCGGGGCACCACAACCTATCATGGGACTCCGATTCATAATTGTAACGATCCTCCTCGCGAACTGGCGGCCGGCAGGCGCCGCGGAAGCCGATGCGCTTGCGATCTCTAAGAACATTGAGAACCGCCACTTCCCGCACTACACGGTGCTCGACCCGATTTTCGACAGCCCGACCGGTAATCAGATTGTGAGCTACACGCGGTGCGGGGACTCGGCGCTGTGGACCGGATTCGATCTGGCGGCTGAGTCATTTCGATACAAAGTGACACACTCGGCGGACGCAGTGGCGGCGGCGCAGCGGGCGCTGGCCGGGATTCAATCGCTGATCGACGTTACGGGCAATAACGTACTTTCGCGGTGCCTGATCCCGGTCAACTCGCCCTATGGCGCGGCGATTCAAAACGAAGAGGCGGGCAACGGGATCTATCACAGCGGGCCCGAGAATTTCTGGGTGGGAAACACTTCGCGGGATCAATATTCCGGCGTGCTGTTCGGGCTGGGCGTGGCGTACGACCTGATGGACGATCCGGCGATGAAGGCGGCGATCGCGGCGCAGGTGACGCGGCTGGTGCAGTTCCTGAAGGATCACACGTGGAACGTGGTTCTGCCGGACGGCACGACCACCACCACGTTTCTCGACCGGCCCGACCAGCAGCTGGCGTTTCTGCAACTGGCGCGGCATGTCAATCCGGATCAATTTTCCACTGCGTACGACCTGGCGCGGGTGCTGCTCTCTCCGGTGGTGGCGCTGCCGATTGCGTTCGACACGTTGAGCGACAGCTCGTACTTCAAATTCAATCTCGACACCATCAACCTGTATTCGCTGGTGCATTTGGAGAGCAGCTCATTCGGCAGCCTCTACGGGACCGCGTACAGCACGCTGCGCGATCATACAAGCGGCCAAGGCAACGCGTTTTTCGACATGATCGATTTCGCGATCAATGGCCCGAATGGGCCGCGGGACGCGGAAGCGCGGCTGCTTCTCAATCAGTGGCTGCAGCGGCCGCGGCGCGACCTGAACATCGACAACACCGGCAAATATGCGGCGTGCGGGAGCCAGGCGTGCCAGCCGATCCCGGTGCCGGACCGGCCGACGACGGATTTTCTGTGGCAGCGCAGCCCGTATCAGCTGGCGAACAACGGAGGAAGCAACATCATCGAGGGCGCCGGGCTCGACTACATTCTGCCGTACTGGATGGGGCGGTATTACGGCGTGATTGCGCCGGACAACCTGCGTGAAGGCTCGGCGGCGAGTTATGCGCCGACGCTGGCGCCGGACGGAATCGCGACCGTGGCCGGGCTCACCTTGCAGTCGACGGATGGTCTTACTGTCACGATGAAGGACAGCGCGGGAGTGGCGTGGCCGGCGACGGTCTTTTTCGCGTCCACAAGCCAGGTAAATTTTCTGGTGCCGGGCGGCACGGCGCCGGGAATCGCATCGATCACGATTCAAAGTCCGGGATCTTTAGATACCGTGATCTCGGCGGAGGTGCGCACGGTGGCTCCGGGGCTGTTCACAGCGGACGCCAGCGGCGGAGGCGTGGCGGCGGCGACTACCGGCAGCGGGCCGATTTTTTCCTGTAGCGCCGCAGGCTGCTCCGCGGTGCCGCTGGATGTAGGCGGCGCGAGCCCCGTGTACGTTTCTCTATATGCGACGGGCATCCGGCACCGTTCGTCGGTCTCGAATGTCATGTGCACGGTGGACGGCCTGAGCGTGCCGGTGCTCTTCGCCGGGGCACAGGCAACGTTTCCCGGCCTGGACCAGGTGAATATTCAATTGCCTGCTTCGCTGAAGGGCATGGGCGCGGCAGACCTGGTCTGCACCGTCGATGGGCAGGCGACGAACACGGTGCGGCTCGATATCCGTTGAGCGTTAGTGCGGGCGAAGCGCTGGGTCTGTGTGAAGCCTAACCCGCCCGGTGTTTGGCAACGCAACTGCACCGATGATGACATGGCGCTCGATGGGAAACAACTTTCCAAACCAGCCAAGAAGCTGCGGAAACTCGTCGGCAAACTGAGCCGCCAACCCGCTCCCAAGACGGTTCACGACTTACGGACCAACAGTCGCCGTTTCGAAGCGGCTTTCCACGCGCTCGATCTTGGTGATCAGGGCGTTCCTAAATCCGTATTGAAGGGGCTTCGCCGCTGCCGCAAACGAGCCGGTAAAGTTCGGGACATGGACGTGCTGACCGAGTATGCGTCCAAGGTGCATGCGGAAGGGGAGGAAGAATGCAGGGTGCGGCTGCTGGAGCACCTGGGCGCGCAGCGGAAGAAATATGCGAACCGGCTCTATGCCGAGGTCAGGCGGCTTCGTTCCTCGCTGCGCAAGGAGTTGAAGCGCACCCCACCCATTCTCGACAAACTGGCCCGGGTAAACGGCGACGATCCGGGCGAAAACGTGTTCGGGCCGAAGGCGGCGGGGACTGCCGTGACACTGGCGGTTCAGTTGGGCGCGCCGCCCCGCCTGAACCGGGGAAACCTCCACCCGTATCGGCTCAAAGTGAAGGAACTGCGCAGCGTTCTGCAGATGGCGGCAGGGAAGGACCCGCAGTTCGTCAGCGATCTGGGGAAAGTCAAGGACGCGATCGGCGAATGGCACGACTGGCAAGAGTTGGTTTCCATCGCCGAGCAAGAGCTGGATCACGGGAATCAGTGCGGGCTGCCGGCCGAATTGAAACGCATCGCCGGACGGAAGTATGACCGCGCCCTGGCCCTTGCGCAGGGGTTACGAACGCATTACCTTCGACCGCAGAAGGACCTATCGCCGGGGCCCTCATCCGGCGTGCCGCGCGAGCCGGTCTGGGAAGCAATCGCGATGCTGGCCGCATGAAAGCGGGAAACGGAAATGAAAAATGGCGCTGCAAAAACATCGAACCGCGGTGCGGAGGGCGGGCCGGCAGAAGTCAGCGTGTTCATCGAGACGCCGCGGGGCAGCCGGAATAAGCTGAAGTACGATCCCAAAAAACGGACGTACAAGCTGTCGAAGGTGATGCCCGAAGGCATGGTTTTCCCCTACGATTTCGGCTTCGTACCCGAGACCAAAGCCGAGGACGGCGATCCGCTGGATGTGCTGGTCCTGACAGATGAGCCGCTGTTTCCGGGGTGCCTGGTAGATTGTGCACTGGTTGGAGTGATCGAAGTCGAGCAGCAATCAGACGGAGCTATGAAACGCAACGATCGCTTAATTGCCGTAGCCCGGGCGTCGCTGCTGTATTCAGAGGTCAAGGATCTCGCCGATTTGAATGCGACGGTGGAAAAGCAGATTGAAGCGTTTTTTGTGAATTATCAGAAAGTACGCGGCATCGAGCTCAGAATTCTGGCGCGCGGCGGGGCCGACAAGGCGGTTACGATTTTGCGTCGAAGCCGCCGACGAAAGTAGCGGCGGAATCCGCGCCGGTTCGCCCGGGCCCGGTTACGAGCGCTTGAATTTCCGATAGCGCCGGATCAGGCTGTTGGTGGACGTGTCGTGCGCGAGCGCCGGCTCGCCCGGGCTCTCGAGCTCCGGAATAATGCGCTGAGCGAGCACCTTGCCCAGTTCCACGCCCCATTGGTCGAATGAGTTGATCTGCCAGATGACACCCTGGGTGAAGACCAGGTGCTCATAGAGCGCGACCAGGCTGCCCAGCGTCCCGGGCGTCAAGCTGCCGGCGAGAATGGTATTGGAAGGGCGGTTGCCCTCGAACACCCGGTGCGGCACGAGCCATTCCGGCGTGCCTTCGGCTTTGACCTGCTCGGCGGTTTTGCCGAATGCCAGCGCTTCGCTCTGCGCCAAGACATTGGCGAGCAGCATGTCATGATGGCGGCCGAGCGGGTTGAGCGCTTTGGCAAATGCGATAAAGTCGCACGGGATGAGCCGCGTGCCCTGGTGAATCAACTGGTAGAAGGAATGCTGCCCGTTAGTCCCCGGCTCACCCCAATAAATCGGCCCGGTGGGGTAGGTGACTGCAGCGCCATCCAGGGTGACGTGCTTGCCGTTGCTTTCCATCGTCAACTGCTGCAAGTAGGCGGGGAATCGCTTCAGGTATTGTTCGTACGGCAAGACGGCGACGGTGCCGGCTTGGAAGAAATCGACGTACCAGAGGCCGATCAGGGCCATCAAAACCGGCAAATTTTTCTCGAACGGAGCGGTGCGGAAATGCTCGTCCATCTGGTGGAATCCGTCGAGGAGGGCGCGGAAGTTTTCCGGCCCGATGGCGATCATGGTGGAGAGGCCGATGGCGGAGTCCATCGAGTAGCGTCCGCCGACCCAATCCCAGAACCCGAACATATTCGCGGTGTCGATGCCGAAAGTGGAGACTTCGGCCGCGTTCGTCGAGACCGCGACAAAGTGGCGGGCGACGGAACGCTGGTCGCCGCCGAACGCCGCCAGCGACCACGCGCGCGCCGACTGCGCATTCGTCATGGTCTCCAGGGTAGTGAACGTTTTCGACGACACAATAAAGAGCGTCTCCGCCGGATCGAGATCGCGGACCGCCTCGGCGAAATCGGTGCTGTCCACGTTGGAAACGAAGCGGAAGGTCAAAGCGCGGTCGCTGTAGTAGCGGAGCGCTTCGTACGCCATGACCGGGCCGAGATCCGATCCGCCAATGCCGATATTGATGACGTTCCGAATCGGTTTGCCGGAGTATCCTTTCCATTCGCGCCGTCTGATCCGGTTGGAGAATTGCCCCATCCGGTCGAGAACGGCATGGACTTCGGGGACGACGTCCCTGCCGTCAACCAGGATCGACACTCCCTTGGGCGCGCGCAGAGCGATGTGGAGAACGGCCCGGTTCTCCGTACGGTTGATCTTCTCACCGCGAAACATCGCCTCGATCTGCTGCCGCAAGCCGGATTCGCCGGCCAGTTCGAGGAGCAGCCCGAGGGTTTCGTCCGTCACTCGATTTTTCGAATAATCCAGAAACAGGCCGGCGCCTTCTGCGGTAAGCCGTTCGCCCCGCCCGGGATCATCGGCAAAGAGCTGGCGGAGATGCAACCCGCGGATCTTGTCGTAGTGGGCCTGCAGGTGATTCCACGCTTTGCGATTCGTCAGCGGCGCCATTTTGATCCAAACCTCAGCATTTCACATTTTCGCGAATCCTGCGGCGGCGCTCCGCCGCCGCCCTTGCCGCCGGGGAATGCTTTGATATAGGATTGTGCCCAATCCAGGCCCGATGGGAGGCGTCTTTATGGATCGAACGTGGAAGGCCGCACTGCGGCCGGTCTTTTCTGTAGTGATGATCGCGGCGCCTCTGGCCGCTGCCTCGATTCAAACCAGCAAGCCGGAGGATGTCGGCCTGTCCCCGGAGCGGTTGAATCGGATCCAGCAGACCATCCAGCGTCACATCGACGCCCACGATATTTCGGGCGCCGTCACACTGGTGGCACGCCGCGGCCGCGTGGCGCATTTTGCCGCCGATGGGCTGATGGATGTGGATGCGAAGAAACCCATGTCGAAGGAAAGCCTCTTCTGGATTGCGTCGATGACCAAACCGATCACGGGCGCGGCGATCCTGATGCTGATGGAGGAAGGCAAAATCCGGTTGACCGATCCGGTTTCGAAATTCATTCCCGAGCTTCGCGGGCTGAAAGTGGCGGTTATGGAAGAACGCCAGGGCCCGGCGGGGCGCGCGGCTGCCGCGGCGGAGCCGCAGTTCTACACGGTGCCCGCCTCTCGCGAGATCACCATCCGCGACCTGTTGACCCACACGTCGGGCCTGGTCAGCGGAGGTCCCGCCAGCACATTCGAAAACCAAAAAGTCGCGCGCAAACCGGGTGAAAAGCTGGCCGACTACATTCCGCGGCTGGCCGCGACGCCGCTCGATTTTCAGCCGGGGACGCGCTGGAGCTACAGCCCCAGCGCCGGTTTCGACACACTGGGCCGCATCGTGGAGGTGGTTTCGGGCCAGGCCTTCGATCAATTCCTGCGGCAGCGCATCTTCGAGCCACTGGGCATGAAGGATACTTCGTTCCATCCGGGCGGCGACCTGCTGCCGCGCATCGCGACCATGTACCATCGCAACGCCAATGTTCTCGACAAAGTCGATATGTCGGAGCGAATGAACAATACGACCTACTTTTCGGGAGCCGGCGGCCTCATGACCGACGCCGAGGATTATCTCCAGTTCGCCCAGATGCTGCTCAATGGCGGCGCGTGGAACGGGAAACGGTTTCTGAGCCCCAAGACGATCGAGTTAATGTCGGCCGTGCACGCACCCGACACGCTGCCCGGGCGGCCTAAAGGCCGCGGTTTCGGTCTCAGCGTCCAAGTGGTCAGCGATGCAATTGCGGCGAATTATCGCGTGTCCGACGGCAGCTTTGGCTGGGACGGCGCCTTTGGCACGCACTTCTGGGTTGATCCAAAGGAGAAGGTGGTTGGGATCATGATGATTCAGACCAACAATCCCAATCGCGAGCTGGATCGCGATTTCGAAAACGCCGTGATGCAGGCGATGGTCGACTAGCAAAACCATTTAAGGCCGCAGATCAACGCCGAGATCGGAACAATTGTTCCAGCGGGGACGAAATTTTTATGCCATGAGGCGTGGGCGCGATGCCGTGATATCCGGCACGGAGGCGATTGCGAGAGAATGGCTGAAGATCGATGGGCGCCCGGAACGTAGTCGCGAGTGTAGTGATCGGGGCGGGCGCGCTGACTACGTTGTGGGGCTTTCGCGCGCCTTTTCGCGAATTTCCAGGAGTGGAATACCGCGTGGGCGAAGTGCCGCTGCCGGCAGACTGGCAGGAAAAAACCGAGTGGACGTTTGCGCGGCTGATGTATCCGCCGTCCCGTTACGGCCGCGGCGGAGGCTTTTACCGATTCGGGTTCGGCGGGGACTGGACGCAGGGAATGTCGGCGTGGACGCAGGATTATCCGCGCGCCGACCGCCACTTCGCCCCGGCGGTGCGGCGGCTCACCAGAATCCACGTGCGGTCGGTGGAGCAGCCGGTGAACCTGGACGAAGGAGATGCGTACGACTGGCCGTGGCTGTACGCGGTGCAGACGGGAAGCTGGAACCTGACCGACGCGCAGGCCGCCTCGCTGCGCGAATTTCTGCTGCGCGGCGGATTTTTGATGTGTGACGATTTCTGGGGAGACGCCGAATGGGAAGTGTTCATGAGCAGCATGCGGCGCGTGCTGCCGGGACGCGCGGTGGTCGATTTACCGGATGCCGACCAGGTGTTTCACACGGTGTACGATCTCGATGACCGCTACCAGGTGGCGAGCCGCGGTTCGGTGAACCGGGGGCGCACGGATAAATGCTACCCGTGCCCGGCGCGGTGGCGCGGCATCTATGACGACAAGGGCCGCGTGATGGTGGCGATCACATATCAATCCGATGTCGGCGACTCGTGGGAATGGGCGGACGATCCGACTTATCCGGAGAAGTTCGCGGCGCTCGGGATTCGGATCGGGGTAAATTACATTGTCTACGCGATGACGCACTGAGCTCCAGAACCGCTCACGCTAGAGCGCGAGTCCGCGGCCGCACGATCGTCGCTTTGAAGCCCGCTACTGCCTGGCGTACTTAAACAAAATCTTCTGACGAACTCTCGCTCCGTAGACATTGCCCTGGGCATCGGCGGCCACACCTTCGGCAGCTCCGCTGGTTGAGGCATCGGGGTTCGGATCGGTGTCTGGAATGAACGCGGTGACTTTGCCATCTTTGGCGTTTCCAATCCGGATGCCTCGTTTGAAACCGGGATTCCGGGTGGCGTTCGACTCGGAGTCGGCTACGTAAATGGTGTCATCTTTGGCAATGTAGATTCCGCTCGGCCGGCCGAACTGTTTCCATTCCGCCAGGAAGCGGCCGCTCTGATCGAAAATCTGAATGCGGCTGTTCTCGCGATCGCCGACGAACAATCGGCCTTGCGAGTCGATGGCGATCGTGTGCGGCAGATTGAACTCGCCCGGACCGGATCCCCTCTTTCCCCACGCCATCAGATACTTTCCATTTTTGGAGAATTTCACTACCCGGCAGTTGACGTGTCCGTCGGTGACAAAGATATCGCCGTTGGCTGCGACCGCCACGTCGGTCGGGCCATTGAATGTGTTCTGTCCCTCGCCGGCAACGCCCGCAGTGCCCAGAGTCATCAGGACGCGTCCATCGGGACTGAACTTGAATACCTGCTGGCCCTTGCCGTCTTTTGCCTGTGCATCCGTGGCCCACAGATTTCCGTCGCGATCGATGTGCAGGCCGTGGGGCTGCACGAACATGCCCTCGCCCATGCGCGTGAGAAGCCGACCCGAGGCATCGAATTTCAGAAGCGGCGGCTCGGCGCGATGAAAGACCCAAAGATTACCGGCGGCATCGGGATCGACCGATATCACCGATCCCCACGCAAAACCAGCAGGGAGATGCGGCCAATTCTCGACGAGCCGGTACGGATTGAGTTGAGCGATGGCGCCCGTTGCAGACAGGGCAAGCGTCAACGTGAACCGCAGGCGAAAGGCAGGTCGCATAAGACGTCCTCCGGGAGCATGGTTAGATTATCACTTTGCGAACACGAAGCCACGGCGGTGCGGCCTAACTCAGATACGCTATCAGGGGAGCCAGGGTGAGCGGGCTGGCCAGCGTGGAAACGAATACGGCGCTGGTGACGAACTCGGGGGCCAGCTCGAATTCCAGCGCGAGAATCGTGGTCACGACCGCTACCGGCATGGAGGACAGAATCACGGCGGCCTGGCGCGCGGCGCCGGTGACGCCGAGAACGGCAGACAGGCCCAGCGCCACAAAAGGCGCGACGATGAGGGAAATCGCCACTGCCAGCAGCACCAACCCGGGGCGGGCGGGCCAGGCGGCGCGCTCCAACTGCATCCCCAAAACGAGAATCATCACCGGCAGCGCGGCGTCGCTCAACAGGCCGATGGGGCGCATGAGCGCATCGGGAACGGGCCGGCCGAGGGCCAACACGACGAGGGCGGCGGCGATTCCGTAGAGCGAGGGCATTCTCCAGATTTTTTCGAGCGCACCTGCGAGCTTGCTGCGGTGGCTGCCCGCGAAGAACGCGCCCGTGACGTACGTGGTGACGGACCCGGTCAGAAAGAAGATGGTGGCGAGCGTGAGCGCTTGCGAGCCAAACGCGAAGCGGACGACAGGCAGCCCGTAATTTCCTCCGTTGGAAAACATCACCACCATCATGAAGGCGCGCAGCGATTTGCTGTCCAGGCCAAGAGTCTTTCCAGTGGCGTAACCGACCAGCCCCATCGCACCCATGATCGCGACCGCCAAAAGCATGAGGCGGGCGGCACTGGCGCCCGGCGCCTGGGAGGTCACGAGCATGCGAAACGCAAAGCAGGGCAGGAGCGAATAAAACACCACGCGCGCGACGGTCTTGACGTCGGCCGCGGCGTAGCGGGCGAGCAGGAAGCCCGCGCCGGCGATCGCAAAAACCGGCAGGATGTCGGAAACAAGAATCGAGAGAAGCAGCTGCATAGGGCCCGGAGGATCAAGCCACCGATTGTAGCGCGGGCCCGGGGCGAAGCGGCGTGGGGTTGGTGTGCCGGTCGCCGCCGGAAGAAGCGGCATATATAATCGGGCGTAGATTGACGAGGAGGGTGTTATGGAAAAGATGAGTAAGCGCGAATTCCTCGCCGCCGGCATCGGAGCCGGCTTAGGCTTGAGTGCGGCGCGGGGTGCGCTGGGGCAGGAAGAGGGCAAGACGGCGCGGCCGGCGGCGAAGCAACAGGTTCCCACGCGCCGGGTGAAAACAACCAAGCTTTTCAAAAGCCCGGACGGATTTCCGAACGCGATTGCGGTCACGCCCGAGGGTCTTTGGATTGGAGAGCAAAAGGAGACCGGGCAGGGGGCGGCGCGGTATGGCTTGCCGGATCCGAAAGACCTGACGGAACACGCCTGGCTGGTCGATTGGAACGGCAAAGTGCTGAAGACCGTGGCGACGCAATCGCGAAACACCAGCGGCATGGCGGTGGGCGGCGGATATGTCTGGATGTGCGCCAACGCCGCGCCGGAAGGCGTCTTTCAAGTGGACATGAACTCGAGGCAGGTGAGCCACCGGCAGATCCCTCTCGGCCCGGCGAACGACGGAGGCGGCTGCCATGGCGCCTTGTGGCAGGACGGCAAGCTCTGGATTGCGTCACTGCGGCTACGCGCGATCCTTCGGGTCGATCCGACCTCGTGGGAGCCGGAATTCATGATTCCCTTCTACCAGGATCCGGACAAGCCGAGGTATCACGCGATCGCGTGGGACAACGGAGCCATCTGGCAGGTGATCGGAAACGATTCCAAGAGCCATTCCGAGTACCGGGCGGGACTCGTCAAGTACGATGCCGCGACCGGACGGGTTTTGGAGAAGGCCGATTTCGAACCAAACTCCTGCGACCCGCACGGGCTCGCCATGCACGACGGGGCGCTCCTGAGTTGCGATGCGGGCATCCATCCGGGTTGGCGCGTGAACGACAGCCCGACGGCGGGCTGGATCTTCCGCATCGACTTCGTTTGAGGCGGCCGGCTCAGGAAAGGGCCGATCGACTCCATATATAATTGCTGGGCGGCAGTCCCGCGGGAGGCATTATGAAAACGAAAGTATGCCGGAGTTGGGTGTGTACGGCGATCGCAATGGGGTGCCTCGCGGGCGCCGCAGCGCAAAACGGTCCCGCGGCGGGTGTCGCGATCGGGAACACCGATATCGGCGGCTTGGTGACGAGCGCGAGCGGGCCGGAAGCGGGCGTATGGGTGATCGCGGAGACGACGGATCTTCCGACGAAGTACGCCAAGATGGTGGTGACGGACGACCGGGGGCGCTATTTGATTCCGGACCTGCCGCTGGCCTCGTACAACGTGTGGGCGCGCGGCTACGGGCTGGTGGATTCGCCCAAGGTCAAGACGGAGCGGGGCAAAACCGTTAATCTGAACGCGGTGGTCGCGTCGAGTGCCGCGGCGGCGGCGGAATATTATCCGGGCGTCTACTGGTATTCGCTGATGCAGATTCCGGAGAAGAGCGAGTTTCCGGGCACGGGCGCCGGCGGCAATGGGATCGCGCCGGTGATGAAGACGCAGCACTACTGGATCGACACGATCAAGAACTCATGCCAGTCGTGTCACGCGCTCGGCTCCAAGGGAATCCGCACGATTCCGAAAGAGTGGGGGCACTTCGATAATTCGATCCAGGCCTGGAGCAAACGGCTGCAGGCCGGGCAGGCGCAATCGAACATGGCGGTGACGCTGGGGCGGCTCGGACCGAAGAAAGCGCTGGCGCTGTTTGCGGACTGGACGGACCGGATCGCGGCCGGGGAACTGCCTTCCTCCAAGCCGCAGCGGCCGCAGGGAGTGGAGCGCAACGTGGTATTCACGATGTGGGAATGGTCCACCCCGAAGGCGTATCTGCACGATGCGATCTCGACCGACAAGCGCAATCCGCGGGTCAACGCCAAAGGGCTGATCTACGGATCGCCAGAAGAGAGCACCGATATGGTGCCGGTGCTCAATCCGCTCACCAATGAGGCGTTTCAGGTGAAGCATCCGTTCCGCGACGCGGACACGCCCTCCTCATTGAGCCTGCCGCACGGCCACTCGCCGTATTGGGGCGA
>DATGII010000076.1:0-24389 GCA_035295805.1 Bryobacteraceae bacterium
GTCTGGCTTACCAGCGTCGGCGAGAACACGTGAGTCCCCGAAAGAACATACGAAGTCTTCATATCGTTCTCGCCCGTGTCATACCCCGAGTAGGGGCTGTTCGTCACCGTTCCCGGGAAAAAATCCGCCTGGTATCGCGCGTAGCGGAAGTACATCTGAGTCGAGTTATTGACGTTGTAGTCCACTCGCCCCGCGAACTCTGCGTGTTCTGGGGGGAGCCACCGCCGGAATCCGCAGGTACTCCGTAGGCAACTTTCTGGTAGAGCGGTGTCGCGGCTGGAATTGCCGTGCAGGCTCCAGTCGAGCACACCTGGGCTCGCGTGAATGTCTGCAGCGGGACCAACCCGGATTTCAAATGCCCGTACGTGCTAAAGAAATTCTGCGTCGCCGGGTCGGAGAGCGACAGGAACTGCGGGGTTACCACGGTCGCCGTCTGAATTTGCGAACTGCGGACGCGGATCCACTCCGGATTTCCGAAAACGAACAGCTTGTCCTTGACCAGAGCGCCACCGCCCGAAAAGCCAAACTGGTTCCTGGTGAAGGTCGGCTTGGTAATGTCATTGGCGTTGTTATCGAAGCTGTTGGAAGCCAGAGCCGAAACGCGATTGAATTCATACACGGTCCCGTGATACGCATTGGTGCCTCGCTTCGTGTCCACATTGACGACCCCGGCTACCGCGCGCCCGTATTCCGCCGTGAAATTGTTCGTCAACACCGAAACTTCGCCTACCGAATCCAGCGGCGTCTGCAGCGCAACCTTCGTATCGAAGTTATTCACGTTTGGCACGCCATCGAGCAGAATACTCACATCACTGGCGCGCAGGCCGTTGATCGAAACGCCCACACCGCGCGTCTGGCCCGTTGGATCGGCATCTGTCGTGTTGCCCACGGTCTTTACGAGATCGTAGGGATTCCGGGTGATCGTCGGCAGGTTCAGGATCTCGTCTCCTGAGATGTTCTGACCGATGGTTTGCGTCTCGGTGTTGACCGTGACCACGTTTTCAGAAACCTGAACCACCGTCGATTGAGTTCCCACCGCCAAATGGAGGTCCAACCCGAGTTTCGTGCCCACCGCCAGCGTCACCACCTGCTTTACCGTCTGAAAACCTGATGCGGTCGCCGTAATTTCGTACCGGCCGGCAAGTAGATTGGCGAACACGTACGTACCGTCGTTCGACTTGAACTCGCGCGTCGCATTGGTCGAGAGATCTTTGGCTGTAACCGTGGCGTTCGGAATGGCAGCCCCCGTCGGATCCAGGACAGTCCCCGTGATTTGCCCGGTCTCGGTCTGTGCTAACGCTGCCGCCGAGATCAGAGCAAGTGCCAATATCCAAGCCGCTATCCGTTTGGATGTCTGCATATGTCTCCTCTGGCCGCGGCTCATTGCACGCGGATGGCCAGCGCTCGAATCCGAGTTAACTACTTAATTTTCCGCAGGATGAGTCGACCTTAACGGATGTTAACATTCCAGTGCTTGTAGATCCAGATTGTCTACTAATTCTGGAAACACTCGTTTCCTTCGGAGCACCACATCTTGAAAGTGACTAACTCCGTCTGAAACGCTGAATTATCGGGCTGTCCGGCTGCGCTATGGAATTCTGCAGGGGGCATACGGTTTTGAGGATAATATCAATGGTATAGGACCTCTATGTCTAAATCGCCCGCGCCATGTTGTCACCGCCAGGCGCCATTCTGTCACGGAATCTCGCAAGAACCGAGCCTCACGCCCGAATCTTCCAGCCCTGCTCCCACCCGCAGAATCAAAGATTCGTCAAACGGCGGGCCAATCACCTGAACGCCGATCGGCAATCCCGCCTTCGTCAGACCGCAGGGCAATGACAGAGCGGGCAGACCAAGCAAATTAAAAATCCGCATGAATCGAGTTGCAGCCGCGCGAACCTCTTCCGGTCTTCCCCCTAGCGGCACCACGGTTTCTCCGATCCGTGCGGCTGTGATTGCCGTAGTCGGAGTCATCAGACAATCTGCTTGGCGCCAAACCCGGCGGAAATCCAGTTGCGCCTGCCGGCGCAACCGCTGCGCATTGACGTAATCGGTGGCGGGCAGAAGCCGGCCCATGTCGATCAACGCCATCACATCGCTGCCGAACTGGCGGCGGTCCCCAACCCGGGGTTCCAGCATGGCCGCGACTTCGGAATATTGGATCACGAGGCTGGCCGCATTCAAAGCCGCCATGTCGGGCAGTCGGACCGGCACGAGCACCGCCCCGAGCTCCTCAACCCGCTTCAGCGCACCGTGCACCGCCGATTCCACCTCTCCGTCCAATCTTTCAAAAAAATACGCTTCCGGCACACCGATCCTTAGCCCGCGAATCGAGCAACCCGCGATTGGCACGAAATCGGGCGCCGGCTGCCGGGCCGAGGCTGGGTCACGCGAGTCAAATCCGGCGATGACGTTCAGCACGATCGCCGCATCCCGCACCGCTCGCGTGAGCGGGCCCATGTGGTCCATGCTGAAGACCAGAGGCAGGGCCCCGAACCGGCTCACTCGGCCATAGGTCGGTTTCAATCCCACGGTGCCGCAGAACGAAGCCGGGATTCGGATCGAGCCGCCCGTATCGCTGCCCGTCGCCATAAAAACCATTGCCGCAGCCACCGCCGCGCCGGATCCGCCGCTCGACCCGCCCGGAATGCGCTCCGGATCCCAGGGGTTGCGCACGGCTCCAAAATGCGGGTTCGTCGACGTGATTCCGAACGCCAGCTCGTGCATGTTGAGCTTGCCCAGCGACACCGCCCCGGCCGCGTCCAGCTTCTCGACCACCGCGGCATCGCGGTCCGGCACGAAGTTCTCGTACAGCTTCGAACCGCACGTCGTGCGGACGCCGCGCGTGAAAAACAGGTCTTTGTGCGCGATCGGAATGCCGTGCAACGGACCGCGGTCATTGCCCGCGCCCAGTTCGGCATCCGCCTGCCGCGCCCGGGCGAGAGCGCTCTCGGCCGTGATCGTGATAAACGCGTTCAGCTTCGGATTGAGCCGCTCGATACGCGCCAGCGCCTCCCGCGTCAACTCCACCGCCGAAACCGAGCGGGCACGCAGGGCGCGGCCGGCCTCAAGAATGGTCACTCGTTCTCCACGTCGGCATGAAAAGTAGCCGCCGGCTCCTGGTCGGGCTTCAGCTGCAACGCCGGTGTCCGGAAGGCCTCCTCCAGCGCATCCAGGCGCGGCGCGATCCCATCCACATCGGCGTCCGGAATCTCGAGACCGCGGACCCGCGCCGCTGCCTTCCAATCCACACGTGTGCTCATACAGAATCCTTGCCTCCGGCGCGCGCGCTCCATTCCGCCCCCGCCAGCACCACCAGCGACGCGGCGAAGCTCCACAACAGAATCGTGACCGAATTGCGAAATACGCCGTATTCGCGCTGCAGCTTGTCGCGCAGGAGCGGAAACACCAGCAGGTTGACGTATTTCAGCGCTTCCAGGATCAGGCCGACCAGAATCGCCACCGGCGCCACCCGCACCGGCTCGATTTTGCGATTCGGCAGCAGCCAATACACCAGGAACAGCGCCAGAATCGAGATCGGCAGCGCCGCCAGTTTGAAAAACAGCATGTTGATCCAATTTTGGATCGCCGCATGCGAGACGCCCCAATCGGCCATCCACCCGGTGTTGAGAGCCGTCAGCAAAAACGAGAGCAGCGCCAGCCCGCCGCACGCAAAAATCATGCCCAAGGCGACCAGCTGGTTCCGCCAATAGGGCCGGTTTTTAGTGACGCCCCAGGCCCGGTTCAGCGCCACTTCCAAGGGCTCGAACACGCCATTCGCCGTGAACAGCAGCAGAATCATCGAAGTAATCTGCAGGGTCCCCCGCCCCGGCAGATTGCGGCGGACGAACTCGCCCACATCGCCGGGCAGAAAGTCGTCGAGCGCCAGAAAGATGGCCGCCTCCGCCGCCTTCCAATGGAGAATGTTGCGGCAGAACGACAGCATCACGATCACGAACGGATAAAAGGAGAGCAGCACGCTGGCCGAAATCGCCAGCGCGTACACATGCGCCTCCGTCTCCATCAGATAGCGCGCCGTGGGCCTCCACTGCAGCCACCATCGCAGTTGCTGCCGGAACACTTCGACGCGTGTCGCCGGCGCCTTGATATGCAGCTTCACGCCAGCGCCAGCGCCTCGCGCAGCCCGGGATCGTGCCGCACGCGCCAGATCCGGCTGTCCAGATAATAGTGCGTCAGCCCAAATCCGCAGAAGAACCCGAAAGCCAGGTTGGAAACATTGCCCAGCTGAAATCCCGGAATCCGGTACAGCGCGCTGAATACCAACGCGACGCAGGCATACGCCAGCAGGCTGCGGCTAACCGCGGCCGGAATCCGCCCGTGGCGTCCCTCCGCATTAGCAGCGGCGTACCGGTTGCGGTTATGAAACCAGATGAGCGCGTGGTATTGCAGGTTGTGCACGATGGTCACGGTCGGAGTCGCCGCCTGCCAGCTCAAATAGGCGAACGTCAGCCAGTGCAGCGGAATCACAGAGGCCATGAGGAGATACTTCGGCCCATTGAACGGTTCGCCGGCCCTCCACCGCAGGAGTTGCCGCGCCAGATAGGCCGCCGCCGTCACCCCGATCACGATCCATGCCGGCTGATCCCACCGGGCCAGTGAAAACGGCAGCCCCAGTTCCTCCGGATGATGAATAAAAAACCGGTGAAACGGCGGGAACACCAGCATGATGCCCAAAAATCCGCGGTCGAGCAGGTTATCCAGCGGGCGCAGGTCGCGGCCCTTGACCTTATATAAGACCAGGAACCCGTAATGTTGGCGCATCACGTGGTAGTATGCCCAGACCGCCACCAGGAGCGCCAGGTATCCGCGCCACCCCGCCAGCACCATCGCCGGCCCCAGCAGGAAAAAGAAAGCGAGGCTGCCGAACAGCAGCCGGGAGTGCCGCTCCCGGGCTTGGCGATCGAAAAACGTTCGCGTGGCCGTGCCGAAAATGTGCGTGCCGTCGAACCCCAGAGACCAGAACCACCACAGAAACGAGAAGGGCAGGTGCGCCACGGTAAACAGCGCCAGGTACAGATACCCAGCCAAGCTGCCGCCGATTACCAGCGAAAGATCCACTCGCCGGCTGATGATCCATCGGGTTTCGCTTCGGGAAACAGCGGGGGCGGCGGTCACTTCGAAATTATACCGAAGCCGGATTCCGCCATCCGCGCCGCTTAAGACCGCGCAGCCAGCGGCCTTATAATACACAGTGGTAGCGAGGGGAACGGAAACGTGCGGGTATGGTCAGGTACAGTAGCGTGCGGGTTCGCTTCGGCATTATGCGCCGTCCTCCACGCGGGACCTTCAATTAATTACCGCGAAACCCTTGACCGCTACTGTGTGGTTTGTCACAACCAGCGTCTGAAGACCGCCAACCTGACGCTGGACACGATGAACCTAGATCAAATTCCAGCCCAGGCCGGGACGTGGGAGAAGGTCGACCGCAAATTGCGGGCGGGCCTGATGCCGCCGCCCGGCGCCCGCCGCCCCGATGCCGGGACCTACCGCGTGCTGACCTCATGGGTTGAGGGCCAGCTCGACGGTGCCGAAAGCGCGCATCCGCATCCCGGCCGTCCGCCGCTGCACCGGCTCAACCGCGCCGAATACGCCAACGCCGTTCGGGATCTGCTGGCGCTCGATATCGATGCCACCGCCCTGCTGCCGCCGGATGATTCCGCATTCGGATTCGACAATATCGCGGACGCGTTGGGTGTCTCCCCCGCTCTGCAAGAGCGCTACCTCGCCGCAGCCCTGAAAATCGGCGCGCTGGCCGTCGGCGATCCGCATGTCACGCCCGGCAGCGAGACGTGGCGCATCCGCCAGGATCTTTCGCAGGACCGCCACATCGAAGGCTTGCCTCTGGGCACCGTGGGCGGCACTTCGGTCGAGTATAACTTTCCGCTTGACGCCGAGTACCGCTTCCAGGCGAAGCTTTATCGAACCAACCTGAACATTATGCGGGGCCTGGAATCGGAGCACCAGGTGGAGTTCAGCGTGGACGGCCGGCGCGTCCACCTGGCCTCCATCGGCGGCAAAACGGATCTCACCGAGTTATTTCAGAAGCCCACGGAGTTGGGCGACGCCGTCGACGCCCGTCTGCGCGTCCGCGTTCCCGTCAACGCCGGCCCGCACACCGTCACCGTGGCATTCCTCGAAACACCGCAGCAAGCCGAACCATTCCGGCTTCAGCCGTACCTCCGCAGTTCGGTCGATAATTTCGACTGGTCCGGCCCTCCCCATCTGCAGATGCTCACGATCGCTGGTCCCTTCAACCCGTCCGGCCCCGGCGATACTCCCAGCCGCCGGCGCATCTTCGTATGCCATCCGTCCCAATCGAGTGAGGAAGCGGCTTGCGCGCGTCAGATCATTTCGATCCTGGCGCGCCGCGCCTACCGGCAACCGGCGGCCGAGTCCGACGTCGAGCGCGTGATGGAGTTCTACGACCGCGGCCGCCGCAATGGCGGATTCGAAGCCGGAATCGAAACCGCAGTCCAGCGAATCCTGGCGAGCCCCAAATTCGTCTTCCGGGCGGAGCACGACCCGGACGGCGCCGCGCCGGGATCAGTCTACCCCGTCGGCGATCTCGACCTCGCGTCGCGCCTCTCGTTCTTCCTGTGGAGCAGCATCCCCGACGACGAACTGCTGCGCCTGGCGGCCCAGGGAAAACTGAACGACCCGGCCGTCTTCGATCACCAGGTGCGCCGGATGCTCGACGACCGGAAGTCGCAGGCCCTGGTCGACAACTTCGCCGGCCAGTGGCTCCAATTGCGCAATGTCCGTAACGTGCAGCCGAACACCGACGAATTCCCCGATTTCGACGAGAATCTGCGTCGCTCCTTCCGTCGCGAGACGGAACTCTTGTTTGAAAGCGTGATGCACGAAGACCGCAATGTGCTCGACCTGCTGACCGCCGATTACACGTTCGTCAACGAACGGCTGGCGCGGCACTACGGGATTCCGGATATATACGGGAGCCGCTTCCGGCGCGTGCCGGTCACCGATGAGACGCGCCGCGGGCTGCTCGGACAAGGCAGTATTCTCGCGCTGACCTCGCATGCCGAGCGCACTTCTCCGGTTGTCCGGGGCAAATGGATTCTCGAGAATCTCCTCGGCATGCCGGTACCCCCTCCGCCTCCGGACGTGCCGCCCTTGAAAGGCAACCAGGAAGGCGAGCGCCCGCGCACCATGCGCGAGCAGATGGCTGAACATCGCGCCAATGCCGTGTGCGCCAGTTGCCATAAAATCATGGACCCGGTCGGATTCGCCCTGGAAAACTTCGATGCGGTTGGCGCCTGGCGCAACAACGACGCCGGCCAGCCGATCGACGCCTCCGGTGAACTCGCCGACGGCACCAAAGTCGACGGTGTCGTCGGTTTGCGCCGGGCCCTGCTGAGCCGTCCGGAAGTGTTCGTCGGCACGTTGACGGAAAAGCTGCTGACGTACGCGCTCGGCCGCGGCCTCGATTATCACGATATGCCGGCGGTGCGCGGCATCGTCCGCGATGCGGCGCAGCACAATTACCGGTTTTCTTCCATCATTTTCGGCATCCTGCACAGCGTTCCATTCCGGATGAGAACAGCGGCGGAGGGAGGGGCATGATCATCAGAAAACGAGTTCTCTCGCGGCGCAGGGTCCTGCGCGGCGCGGGGGCGGCCATCGGCCTGCCGTTTCTCGACGCGATGGTCCCGGCCCTGACTCCCGCCCGCGCCGCGACGAAAAGCCCGCCGCGCTTCGGCGCGGTCTACTTTCCGAATGGCGCGATCATGCAGGAGTTCACTCCGAAAACGGCGGGCGCCAACTTCGAATTCACCCCGATTCTAAAACCGCTCGAGCCCTTCCGCGACTCGCTCGTGGTCGTCACCAACCTGACGCGTTCTCATCCGGGCAGCCAGGTGGGCGATCACGCCGTGAGCGCCGCCGGATTCTTGACCGGCGTCTGGCCGAAGCGCACCGAGGCCGAGGACGTCCTCGCCAACACCACCATCGACCAGATTGTCGCCCGCCAGATCGGCCAGGAGACGCCGCTTCCGTCGCTCGAAGTCGCCACCGAGGATTTTACCGGCTACGTCGGCGGATGTTCGCCCGGCTTCAGCTGCGCCTATTTGAACACTCTCTGCTGGAGCACTCCCAATACGCCGCTCCCCATGGAAACCAATCCACGCACCGTGTTCGAGCGACTCTTCGGCGTCGCCGGGTCGGCCGATGAACGCCGCGCGCGCGTGGGCAAAGAACGCAGCATCCTGGATTCGATTTCCAGCGAAACGCGGGACCTGGAGCGCGGCCTCGGGCCTCGCGATCGGGCGCGCCTGACCGACTACCTGGGCAATGTCCGCGAAATCGAGCGGCGCATCCAGCAGACTGAGGCCCGCAATCGCGCCGAGCTTGCGACGCCGGACGCGCCCGTCGGCGTCCCCGATTCCTTCGACGAGCACGTCGATCTGATGTTCCAGCTGATCGCGGCAGCCTGGCAGGCCGATGTGACGCGGGTTTTCACCTTTATGATGTCGCGCGAGCTGAGCCAGCGCACCTATCCCAACATCGGCGTCACCGAGCAGCACCATTCCGTGTCGCACCATCAGAACAAGCCCGAAAAGATGGCGCAGATGGTCAAGATCAACACCTACTACATCGGCATGTACGCCAAGTTCCTCGAGAGGCTGCGCGCCACCGAGGATGGCGATGGCTCGTTGATCGATCACTCTCTGATCGTCTACGGCGCCGGCATGGCCGATTCCAACGTGCACGCCACCGATCCGTTGCCGCTGGTCGCCGTGGGCGGCGGAGCGCGTCCCGGCCCGCGGCATGTCGAGCTGCCGGTCCGCACTCCCGTCGGATGTCTCTGGATGAATGTGGCCGAAAAATACGGGCGCGCCATGGACAGCTTTGGCGATGGCACTGGAACAGTGAATGTCTTTTCGTGAGCGTCTGCTGGCGGCTCTGGCCCTGGCTCTCACGCTGAGCGCCGCCGACAGTTCCACGCGCTTGATCGACGCCGTCAAATCCGGCGATCGACAGGCCGTGCGCGAGTTTCTGAAGAATCACGCCGATGTGAACGCCGCCGATCCCGATGGCACCACGCCGCTGGCCTGGGCGGCTCGCGCCGATGATCTCGAAACGGCGCGTATGCTGCTCACCGCCGGCGCGAATGCGAGCGTCGCCAATCGCCTCGGCGTGACCCCGTTATCGCTCGCCGCCACTAACGCGGACGCCACCATGATCGATGCGCTCCTCAAGGCGGGCGCTGATGCCAAAGCCGCTCAGCCGGACGGCCAGACCGTCCTCATGACGGCCGCGCGCACCGGCAATCCCGCCGCGGTCGAGCTGCTCGTTGTGCACGGCGCCGACGTCAACGCCCGCGAGTCCACCTACGGCGAAACCCCCCTTATGTGGGCGGCAGCGGAGAATCACGCAGCCGCGGCAAAGGTATTGATCCAACACGGCGCGGACGTCAACGCGCGCTCCGCCTCGCTCGATTACTCCCAGGGCCAGTTCGGGCTCGAAGGCGTCGTCACGGTCCTGCCGCGCGGCCGCTGGACGCCACTGATGTATGCGGCCCGGCAGGGCTCGCTCGACGCGGTTGGTGTGCTCGCTGAAGCCGGCGCCGATCTGAATGCGGCCGATCCCGACGGCGCCACCGCGCTGGTGCTCGCCATCATCAACGCCCATTACGATACCGCCGCCGCACTGGTCGAGAAGGGCGCCGACCCCAACCTCGCCGACACCGCCGGCATGGCCGCCCTCTATGCCGCCGTCGACATGAACACGCTGGGCGAAGTCTACGGCCGGCCGGCGCGGCCCGCCACCAGTAAGATCACCGCACTCGATCTGATCAGAGTGCTGCTCGCGCACGGCGCCAATCCGAACGCGCAGCTGAGAACTCCGGCCCTTCAGCGCGCGCACACGCCGGGCGAGCCCACTCTCGCCGAAGGCGCGACGCCCTTGATGCGCGCGGCCAAAAACGGCGACGCCGGCGCGATCCGCCTGTTGCTGGCGAATGGCGCCGATCCCTCGATCCGCCAAAAGAACGGAACCACCGCCCTCATGTTTGCCGCCGGCCTCGGCCGCGGCCAGGGGGTTTTCGCCAAGGATTATGCCACCGAAGCCGAGTTAGTCGCGGCCGTGAAGATCTTGGTCGAACACGGCGCCGCTGTCAATGCCGTCAGCGAGCGCGGCGAGACGCCGCTGCATTTTGCCGCTCAGGCCTCCGACGACATCGTTCGTTACCTGGCCGCGCACGGCGCGCAACTCGACGCCAAAGACAAGCAAGGCCGCACCCCGGTCGATATCGCGCTCGGCAAAGGATTGCGCGGCCGCGCCGGCGGGCCGGTCACTGTCCGCGAAGGAACGGCCGCGCTACTGCGCCAGTTGATCGCTGCGCAACAGCCGGCTCCCCCCGCCAAATAGCCGCCGCTCGACTCGTAGTAATCTGGACGGAGGAATGCCCCGGGACCCGCGTCAAACTGCGGAATTCAGGTGGCACGCGCGATCCCATGAGTGCCGCCGCAATCGCCGATAAGCCTCGGACGAAGAGAAGTCACCGGCGCCGGCGTTCTGCTCCAAAACGGACCAGGCTCCCCGGCCTGCTCGCTTTGCTGGCCATTCTGGCAGGCATCGCCGGAGTGATGCTGCAGTCGCGGTATACCCTCACATTGCAGTCGCCCCTGCGCGTCCACCTGCAATGGCCCCTTGTGATTGCGAAGAGAATCACAAACACCGAAACGTCCCAGGCCCAGGCCGACCAATTCGGCCACCGCCTCACGGCTTACCAGCAGTACACCTGCAACAAGTTCGGCGCCGCCTGCCGCGTAGCGCTGGCGATCCAGCGCGCCGAGAACGCGCGCGGAGCCTGCGAGGTCTATCACTACAACACCGATGGCACGCTCGATTGGGGATACTTCCAGATCAATACCGTGCACCTGAAGCGCGCCGGCGTGAATCTCCGCGACCTGCTCGACTGCAAAGCCAATATCGACTTCGCCTTCATCCTCTATCAGGAGCGGGGGTTCGAGCCCTGGACCACCTATACCAGCGGCGCGTATCGAAAATATCTTCGCGATCAGTAGGACCGCGGCGCCAGTCCTCCCCCCGCACTCTGAGTTCGGCTTCGCACTCTCTCCACCGCATCCATCAAGTCTTCCTTTTGCGTAAGGAATGCGTTTCCCACGGCCGAAATCCAGCGAATGTGTGTAGCCAGAACATTCAGCACGTCTGGAAATAGAAGGAGCACCTGAACGCTTGTATCCCAATTCCAGTGCTGCGCGGCGTTGAGCAGCGCCAGCCCTTGCAGCCGCGGATTTTGACGCAGCCATTGGTGGGCTTCAAATATTTGCAGCGGATGAGTCGCCGCCATGAACACCTGCTGCAATAGCTGCTCGGGATACGCGGCAATCGGCGCCACCATGCGGTCCAATTGCTCCGGCGTGAATTGTGATTCCGACGGCGGCGCCTGCGCCAGTAATCCCGCACCCGCCAGGCAGAGGACCGCTCGAAACCAAATTTTGGGCGGCGCGGAGAGACTCATGACGCCAACCTTTCAAACACGACCACCGCCTGGCCGAAATGAATTTCATCGCCGTGCTCCAGCTTGATGCCGCGCCCATTG
The DNA here is from genome assembly GCA_035295805.1 of Bryobacteraceae bacterium. Taxonomy (GTDB): domain Bacteria; phylum Acidobacteriota; class Terriglobia; order Bryobacterales; family Bryobacteraceae; genus PSRJ01. The sequence goes on from DATGII010000076.1 coordinate 11,606, forward strand.
CGATGAACCTCGTGACTCAACCCATCGCGGACGATCCACGTGGCGCAGTCGGGGCTGCCGAGTTTATACCACCGGTCATTGAACAGCCGGCACTCCCCCGTTGTTTTGTCGTAGTCGATGTGAGCGTGTTCGCGCGAAACCGAACGGCTCACGTCGTTGTCTTCGCTGAAAACCAGGTCGTTGCGGCGGAATATACCCTGCGAGCGGATCACGTCGTTAGACCGTCCGATGTGCGTGCGGCCCTTCTCGATCGGCAGCTCGGAGACGTTCGCGCTTCCGGCGCGCACCACCAACTTCGCCGGCGGCCTCGCTCTGGACGATGCCGGCTCCTGCTGCCCCGGCTCGACGCTCAGCCAAGGCTCGCCGGCCGGCAACACCCCGGCCGTTACCTCAATCGCGACTCGCAGATTTTCCGGGTACCGGGAACCCGCGTTGCGGAGGGCGTCCTTTACCTCGTGCTCCAGGTATTGGCGGAAAAAGCTGCCGCGAAAAACCGGCGCGCTGCTCTCCGGGACACCTCGCAAATTGACGCGCAGCAAATCGTACAGGAAGACCTTCCGCCCACCGCCCGAGGACGTTTTCGCCTGGAGCTGGTCGAGCACGGCCAGCCGGATTTCGGCCAGCTCAGGGGGCTCCTGCGGTTGCGGAAGCGCCGCCAGGGGAGCCTCGAACAGCGCCCTGCCCCACCGCTCTAAAAAATCACCAACGTTCATCTGTCTTACCTCACGGCAATAATCCCAATTCCTTTGCCGCCTCCATGACTTCCCGCGCGATCGGCGCTGCGGCCCCGGCGCCATACCTGCCGTGCTCCACCAGCACGGCAAACGCGAGCCGGTGCGACGCATCACCGTCATAGGGAGCGAATCCGGCGAACCACGCGTGCGGCAGGCCGTGATCGAGCTGCGCGGTGCCCGTCTTACCCGCCATGCTGACCGAAGTGCCCGCCAGGGGGCGTCGGGCAGTTCCTTCGACCACCACCCGGCGCATGGCTTTTTGCAGAAACGCCGCCTGCGCCGGCGACAGCACGTCAACCGGGGCATCGCCGGAATCCGCAATCCACCGGCCTGCCGGCATTCGTCCGCCCGCCGCGATGGTCGCGGCCACCCGCGCCATCTTGAACGGCGATACCAGGACGGGACCCTGACCATACGCGGCGAATGGCAATGTCTGCTTCAGCTCCGCCAGATCGCCTGTCGAAATTCCGAACGCCTGGGCGGTTTCGGCCAGTGATTGCGCGCCCACGTCGTATACCCCCAGTTGCGCGAAGTACGCGTTGCACGAAACAGTGATTGCGCGTTCCATATCGAGCCGGCCGTGCGCCTGATCCCCGATATCGTCCTTGATGACCCGCCGGAATCCCTCGACCTGGTTGCCCGCGCGGCCCCCCGGAAGCCGTATGCATTGGTAGATGCGGTGCTCCAGCGCCGGATCTTTCTTCAGCGCCGCGATCGCGGTCACCAGCTTGAACGTCGATCCGGGCGGGTACAAACCATAACGCGCCCGGTCCAGCAGTTCGTCCGCCGTGGCCGGTTGCCTGCTTGATTCGGGCGCGGGCCCATTCACCATCGCCAGAACGTCGCCGCTCGCTGCATTCATCACGACCAGCGCGCCCTTTCCCGTTGCCGAACGCCGCAGGTGCCTGCTCAATATTTGATACGCCTTCTCCTGCAGCCGCGCATCCAATGTGAGGCGCGCGGTTTTATCCCGCGCAAGGACGCGCTGCAAGTCACGATTGCCGGGCTGATGACGATGCCGCGTCAGCCCGGCTAACTCTCCATATTCGTACCCCTGCAGGAGAGCGTTTGCATCGTGCTCCACCAAAGAAGAATTCGTCGCGTAAAAGTTTTCTTGCGTGCGGATATCGCCCAACACGTGCGCCATGGCCGCGCCGAACGGATAATGCCGCGTCTCCGCGCGGAGCGCCGCATCGTCGATCGAAATGCCGAGCTGCCCATACTGATCGCGATGCTGTTCCAGCTCGTGCCAATCGCTCGTGGCCACGGGGATTCCATTCCGGTCGACGATGCTGCCGCGAGGAATCAGCCGCGCCAGCGACGTAATCCGCGGGTTATGCTGCGGGCGCTTCACGCCGTCCTGCTCGAACGTAAGCGCATCCCGCGCAATGTAGTCGCGATCCTGGAGGATCTGGTAGCGAGCCGCCGCCGCCACCAGCACCACACCCGCGGCCGCCAATACGCCATGGATCCAGCGCGCCGGCATCACCAGGAGCCGGTCGGGCTCGCCGTCGCGCCGGTCCGCAGAGATCGAAATTAATAGTGCCAGCACCAGAAAGTTGGAGAGCATGGCGGTGTTTCCCGAACTAAGGAAAGGCGAAACCACTCCCGACAACGGAAGCAGCCCCAGCACACCGGCACTGATCAGCAGCATTTCGAATCCGAGGAGGCAGCCGAGCCCGAGGGCCAGAAAGAATCCGAATCGGGTAGCGGCTCGGGCCGCGGCCGCCATCGCGCGCGCGACCAGAAAAGCGATCAGCAGGAGTGCGGCCGTAACACCCACGAAGCCCCATTCCTCCCCGATCGCCGGCAGCACCAGGTCCGTATTCCCGGCGGGGATCAGGTCAGGGTCGCCCCAACCCGGTCCCGATCCAAACGGTCCACCAGTGGAAAATGCCCACAAGCCGTGAGCCAGTTGGTCGCCCCCGTGCACATTGTTGTCCCACGGAGAGACCCACATGTTGATGCGGTCCACGACGGTCGAAGGTTTTCCCAAGTGATAGCCGAGCGCGACCGAGGCGACCATGAGCACAAGTCCAGCAAGCACCAATCCGGGCCGCCCGCGGGCGACTCCGAACATCGCGAGGAACACGAAGAACGTCACGAGCGCCGGCCCCAGATCCTTCAGCAGAAAAAACAGCGCCAGCGTGGCGCCCAGCGCGCACAGTACCGGCACGACATGCTCGATCCTCGGCATTCCCACCCGCCGCCAGAAACCCGCCCAGAGGCGCTTCTCGCGCAGATCGCGCAGCCGTTCCCAATTTCTGGTGAAATACCCCGCCATAAAAATTACCAGCAGGATTTTGATCAATTCCACCGGCTGAAAAGGTCCGAGGTTGACCTTTGCATCGCTCACGCCCGGCCCTTTGCCGAAGCGGAGGAGCAGTCCGAACAGGGCCAGCGCCGCCAGCAGCGGAACGTAGCACCAGTCGGAAAGCCTGCGGTAGGCGAACGCTTTGAAGGAGGGCAGGATCAAAACCAGGCAGCCGAGGAATACGCCGATCGAAAATTTCTGGAATTCGAGGGTGTCCCGCAGCGGATCGCGCAGGCTCACCATCAGGCTCAACCCGATGCCGGTCAACAGCTGCAAAGCGGGCAAACAGCCGGCGTCCCCTCCAAACCCCGTTCTGCGCCAAACAAGCGCCACCAAATAGAAGCCTGCGAAGTACAGCGCCAGCGACGCAAAAAAAATGCTTTTGAACTCGCCGGGCGTCCGCACGACCAGCAGCGGTTTTAGCCTGCCGAAGGTCCGCCGCGAGCCCGCGGCACGCGCGGCCGCGCCTACGTTTTTCAGATGCGGATGACTGCGTGAGAAATCCGACAGATTTTTCGCGATTTCGTCCCGCTCCGAAAACGCCGTCAAAACAGACCCCAGCTCTTCCGGCCCCGGCAGCGAATTCAGATTGACGAGTTGGCCGCGCCGCAGGCGATCGTCGTCGGCGCCAAAGTCTTGCGTCTTCCCCGCGTACACCATTGCCAGCGCGGCTGCTACGATCAGCGACGCGGCTGCCAGCCAGCGGATCTCGCGGCGATGAGGCGAACCTGCCCGCCCGGCGGCGATACTCGCCGGAGCTACTCCCAATACCGTCCAACTCTTGGTTACCGCCATACCCGCGACCTCCGGGAGCGCGCCGGCTTCGGCGCAGGCGGATGAATCGCGTCCAACTCCTGCAGATGCGTCTCGACCTGGTCGAACCCGGGAATGCGCTGGTAAAAGCGGCGGGCCATTTGCGCGTCCTGCATGGCCGGCTGCCATTCGCCCGCGACCGACTCGCGCTGCGCCTGAAGCCGGTACGCATCCCCCTGCTGCTCCACTTCACGGCGCCCCAGCGTAGCGCCCAGGCGCTGTGCCGCGGCGAACTCGCTCATCGCCAACCTCACATCGGGAAGCGAGTAAATATAGGTGCGTGCCAGGGCCAGGTGCGGCGCCGCGTCGTTCGGCATTTTCATCGCGGCGCCGGCGAACAGATCTCTTGCCTCAAAACGCAGCCGTTGGGCGGCGCTCTCGGAATACTCCCCGCCGGTGAGGCGCTCCAGCACGGCATACCCGCGGCTCAATGCGAGTTTGCCCAGAGTCGCATTGTCATTCACGCCGAGATCCACCGCCCGCGCCAGACAGACCTCCGCTTTCTGCCAGTCGAAGTCATGGAGAGACGGATCGGAACTGGCGCGGTAGTCCGACAGGATGCGGTCGGCGGTCATGACATATAAGTTGGGCAGCTGCAGGTCCGGAGGACGAGCGGCCATTGGAGCCTCGCGGCGCGCTTCATAGCGCTGCCAGGCATAGCTGCCGCCAATCCACAACGCCGTCCCCGCGAAGAACCAGGCCACCGCGATGGCGATTTCCCACCAATAGCGGCTGCGCCGCAGCGTGCGGGTCGCTTTGCGCAACAACTCGCGGGCTACTTCGATCGTTGCATTCGGGTTCCACCCGCGCTGGGTTTCCGCCGTCGTGGGACGATGCTCGAGGAACGCGCGCAGGTCCTGCTGGAACTCGGAAGCCGAGTTGTACCGCCGCGCCGGCTCCGGGGCCAGTGCCTTGGTGACAATCGCGCGCAGAGGCCGCGGGCAAGACGCCGGCAGCGCGCGCGGCGGACGCTTCGAACGGATAAGGTTTTCCAGGTTACGCGTGCTGTCGGCCTGGTACGGAGGCGCGCCGGCCAGCATTTCATAGAGCGTGGCGCCCACCGCCCAGAGGTCCGATTGCTGGTCGACCTCCGAGCGCGTCAGCCGCTCCGGCGAGCAATAGCCCGGGCTGCCGAAGTTGTGCAGCGTCGCACGCCGGTTCGCGCGCAGCAGCTTCGCGATCCCGAAATCCAGCAGCCGCACCGTATCGCCAGGCCCCAGATGAATGTTCGACGGCTTGATATCGCCGTGCACCACGGCCACCTGCCCCGCGTGAAATTTGGCGAGCTGCTCGCAGATCGCCAGCGCGATCATCACCGCGCGAATCGGCCCCAGGGCCCGCTCGGCCCGCAAAACCTCGGCCAGGTTGCGCCCCTCCACGTACTGCATGGCGACGAAGAAGTAGCCTTCGAGGTCTCCGAAATCGTAAATCTTGATGACGCGCGGATCGAGTGTCTCGAGATCTTTAAGAATTGAGGCGCCCCGGCGCTCCGCTTCGAGGACTTGCTGCGTGAAAGCATCGGAATCGCGCGGGATCAATTTCAGAGCCGCCTGGCGGTTCTCAATCGTGTCGATCGCCAGGTACACATCGCTCATGCTTTTGCCCAGCTGCCGCACGATCTCGTACCGGCCGACTTTGGAAGGAGCTGTCATCGGTCAACTCGCGCGCAGAACCGCCCAGACGATCATGCCGAGCAGCAGGCCGTAGCAAAGAAACGCGACACGGCCGCGCGGCAGGCGGGACAGGCGCCGCGCCGGCCGCCGAATACCTCGGGCGCGCGTCGCCCGCGTTTTGCCGCGGAACTCGGGTCCCGCGACGAACACCGCCGTGATATTGTCGGCGCCGCCCGCTGCGTTCGCCGCATCCACCAGTTCCCGCGCCACCTTCCCGGCATCGCCGCTATAGCGTTCGATGATTTCGCGCACCGCCCCGGAGGTGAGCTGGTCGGTGAGCCCGTCGCTGCACAGCAGCAGCGCCGCATCGGGATGAAACGGACACGTTCGGATCTCGATAAATTCCGGGTCCTCCGGCGCGCGCGCAGAGGACCCCACGTCGCGAAACACCTCGTTGCGGCGGGGATGCTGCATCGCTTCCTCTTCGGTTAATTCACCCGCGTCTTCTTCTTCTCCCACCGGCGAGTGGTCCGGAGTCAGCTTGCGAATCGCGCCGTGCCACAGCAGGTACAACCGCGAATCCCCTACGTGCCCTACCGTGATCTCGCCATTTTCGACAAGCGCGAGCGTCAAGACACAGGCCATGCCGGACAACCCGGGATCGTTTTCCGCGATTTCAAAAATCCGGTTGTTGGCGCGGGCAATCGCCGCCCGCGCCCGCTCCTCTGCCGGACCTTCGGCTTGCTCCAGGTACTCCCGAATTTCCTTGACCGCTGTTTGGGCGGCCACCTCACCCCCGGCCTGGCCGCCCATCCCGTCCACCACCAAAAAATGTCCGCGTTCCGCATTGATCCAATACCGGTCCTCGTTGGACTCCCGCACCAGCCCTCGATCCGTAGCCGCCGCGGCGTTCATCGTCCCTCCGGTTTTCGATGCGTCCATAGGAATAACAGGACAAACGCCAGGAAACCGACTACCAGAGGCGTGTTCCAGGAATAGAGATCGCGCATATTTCACCGCAGGCTTTCGAAAGAGAGCTTGAGGACGTCGGCGATTCCGATTTCCGCGTTATCGGGCAGCGGTTCGGCCACGCCGCGCTCCAGCTTCCGGCCGTTCAGCCAGGTTCCGTTGCGGCTTTCGTCGACTATCGTGAAGCCGCTGCCGGAGGGATCGCGGCGCAGCCGCACGTGTTCGCGCGATACCTCATCGTTCGTATACAGGGGCAGATCCACCCACAGGTCCTCGCCGCCCCGGCCAATGCTGATTTCGTTCTGTGTCACAAAATAGGTCTGCGGTCCGGAATCGTCCTGGTACCGGATGCGGGCATAAGCGCTCGACCCGAGCTTGCGCGTGCTTTCGCGATCGCGATTCACCCGGGCTGCGGTAACCGAAGGCTCCCGGTCGATCAGCGTCGTCTTGATGCCGCGATAGCCGGGCTGCGCCACATCGTTCAGTTCGGAGTGGATCTCAATGTCTCCGGGGGGGACGGCGCTCTCGGTGTCCGCAAAGAATTCGATCCACCAGTCGGCCTGCGCAATCTTGGCGACCTTCTTAGCCCGTCCGCGGCGGAACAGCGAGCTCCGCGTATTCAGTTCATTCAGACGCGCGTTGAGTGCCCGTTTAGCATCTTCCTTGATGAGATCCTGTACGCCGCGCAGCCAGGCGTAATCTTCCGGATGCAGATAAATGCTGAAAAGACAGGGCAGGACGATGCTGTATTCCAACTCCAGCCGCCCGAGCTCCATATTCCGGATCAGCTCGCCGATGATTGTTTGTCCGCTGATGCGGGAGGAGGACTGCGCGTTTCCGCTCCGTATCATGCCCGAACACTCCAGTCTTCTTAAGCGAGCATGGGGAACCCGATGCGGCGACAGCCCTCGCCCGGATAGTCGCCGGTTAGACGCGGAACGTATCTATAGACGGAAGTGTGAATCTCAGGTTTCGCTGAGCTGGATTGGCGGGGAAATTAAATTTTGCTAACCGGGGGAAGAACGAAACTCGCCGGCGGTCTCCGCCGCCGGCGAGCCACTCCTACACAGCCAACAGCCGCTGGAAGAACGACCGGTACTTGCGTAGGGCCAGCCGGAGATCCTCGGTGGAAACATCGTCCCCGCGATCCCATTGGTGCTCCAGGCCGCTTCGCTGTTCGGCGAAGTTTTCCGCCAGCCGCTTCATCGCCACCGCTACCAGCTCGTCGGCCTGCTTGACGGCACTCCGCGGATCATCGACGAAGGCCGTCTGCACCCGGTCCCACTTGGTGCGGAAGTCCTGTACCGCATCGCTCGCCAGCAGCGGCCCCGCGTTCTCCTCCTGCACGGGGTGGGTCTGCTCCCGCGCGTCTGCCTGGCCTGCCAGATCCGCCGTCGTGATATGTTCTTCGGCTACTCGGTTCATCGTCTTGCCTCCCGGCCCTCAACTGCATGGGCCTCAATCAACTCGTCAAATAGATCCCGGTAGTAGACCAGCCCCTGCCGCAAATCCTCCGTGCTGGCCTTCCCCTCTTTTTCGCTCAGCGCGATTTCATGAGCGAGCCGGTAATTGCGCACGACGTGCGGATGGTCGACCGAGATGTCCTCCGCCCGGTGCTCGAAATCTCCCATCGGATACCCGCGCGCCTGCATCACGTCATACACCAGCCGGTCCGCCGCCCGGATCGATCCTGCCGGGTCATCCACGAAATGCGACTGAATCCCGCGCCACTGATCGGCAAAGCGATCGTGCTCCGGAGGGGAAAGGGAACGGATGGAGACTTTCTCCATCCTCTTTTGTCGTGCCAGCAGAGCGCGTTCCGCTTTTTCCGGGCTCCCGTGCTCGCGCACCGCCCGCTCGTATTCCGGCCCAAAACGGGTCCGTAGGCTCCGGGAGCGTTGTCTCTGCTGGAGCAGGTACCCGACAACAGCGGCTACGATAATCACAGCAATGATGAGAACCACTACCCACGTCACTGTCATATAGGGTTGTTCACTCCACCCCGATTCGGTGCAGATTCTGGTCCAAACCCCGCGCCTGGCGTTTCAGCCCGCCACTTCAAAGGCTTTGCGCACCGAAGTAGAGAAAATCACGAGGAGCCGGGACGATCAAATTTTGCACGTCCCCAGGGCGAGCCGCGTCTATAATGGTCCATGCCGGAACAGCTTGCTCAGTCGCTCGAACGCGCGATCCACAGCGAATTCCCCCACCTGCAAAAAATTACCGAACACCAGGCCGGGGAAAGACCGGCGCCCGGGAAGTGGTCTCAGAAGGAAGAGCTCGGGCACCTGGTCGATTCCGCCAGCAACAATCATCAGCGGTTCGTGCGCGCGTCCGCCGAGCCAAACTACCGCGGCCCGGGCTATCAGCAAGACATCTGGGTCGCGACGCACGGCTATCAGGAAATGGCCTGGGCGGACCTGCTGGAATTCTGGAAGCGCTACAACCTGTTTCTGGCGCGCCTGGTGCGGCGTCTTCCGGATAAGGCGATGCCGCATCCATGCGTGGTGGGTGAGAGCCGGCCGGTTACTCTACAGTTCCTGATCGAGGATTACGTTTTGCATATGCAGCACCACCTCGATCACATCCTGCAGCGCGAGAAGATTACGAGCTACCCCGGGGCCGCCCTCGGCGTGTAGGAGACTTATTCCTGGCGCAGCGCCAGGATCGGGTCCACGCGCATCGCGTGCCGCGCCGGCACGTAGCTGGCAACAGCGGCGACGGTCAGAAACAAAACCGCGCTGCCGGCGAAGGCCGGGGGGTCGGTCGTGCTCACGTGGTACAACTCGGTGGCGAGTAAGCGGGTCGCGGCCAGCGAAACCGCCACCCCAATCGCAATTCCCGCCAGCGCCAGGCCAAGTCCCTGCCGCAGCACCAGCCGCAGGATGTCGGCGCGCTGCGCGCCCAGCGCGATCCGAACTCCCATCTCGCCCGTCCGCTCCGCCACAGAATATGCGATCACGCCGTAGATGCCCACAATCGCCAGAAGCAGCGCCGTACCCGAAAGCGCGGCCAGCAGTGACGTGGTGAAGCGCGGTTGCACTGCAGCGGCATCCAGCACTTCATCCATCGTGCGGATCTGCGTCACCGGTTGATCGCGGTCGACTGCCAGCACGCGGCCCCGCACGGCGGCGGCCAGGGCGTGCGCATCGCCCCCGGTGCGAACGATCAGGTGCATGGTCGCCCACGGCAACTGCGCGAATGGCAGGTAAATCTCCGGCTGCGCGTCGGCGGCGAGGCTGACGTTATGAACATCGCCCAGCACGCCGACTACCTCGACGGCGTTGGTCTGCCGCCCTAGCAGAATATGCTTGCCGAGCGGATTCTCGCGCGGCCAAAAGCGCCGAACCAGGGTTTGGTTCACCAGAGCGACGCGCGCATCCTTCGCGCCATCATGCTCACTAAAAGTGCGGCCGCGCAGGAGAGGAATGCGCATCGTCTCGACATATCCCGGCGAAAAGGTTTGAATGTTGAACAGCGGGCGCTGCGCCAGCGCGACCGGGGGCTGGCCTTCCGGAAGCGCGGGCGAAAAGCGGCTCGGGTTGGCGGGCAATGCCGAAGCCATCGCGGCCGAGCGAACCCCGGGAAGGGCGCGCAACTGCGGCAGCAGCTCATCGAAAAACGCGATCATCTCCGGGCCCTTCGGATAACGCGCGGGCGGCAGCGAGACGCTCATTGTAAGCAGCCCGCCCGGCTCAAATCCCGGCCGCGCGCCGCGCAGTTGCACAAAATTCCGGAGTAGCAGGCCCGCGCCGATCAGCAGCACCGTCGACAGCGCCACCTGGCCGAGCACCAGCAACTGCAGCATCGTGTTGCGTTGGCGGCCGGCCGTCGCGCCGCGGCCCTCGGCGCGCAGCACCGAATTCAGCTCGGCCCGCGACACTTCGAGCGCCGGGGCCAGCCCGAACAGCAAGCCGGCCACCACCGAAAGCGCCACCGTGAACAACAGAACCCGCCCATCGACTCCAATTTCGGATGCACGCGGAAAGTTGTCGCTCGCCAGCGAGACGATGGCCCGCGTGCCCCACGCGCTCAGCAAGACGCCCGCCGCCCCGCCCGCCAGAGCCAAAAGTACGCTCTCGGTCAATAATTGCCGCACCAAGCGCCCGCGGCCCGCGCCCAGCGCCGTGCGCACGGCGGTCTCGCGGCGGCGGCCGAGCGCGCGCGCCAGCAGCAGACTGGCTACATTGCCGCATGCAATCACCAGCACCAGTCCCACCGCGCCGAACAGGATCAACACGCCCGGCCGGTAATTCGCCACCGTGCCCGACTGCAGATTATCGGCGCGCAGTACCGTTTCGGGATCTGTATCCGGGAATCCCGGCCGCTCGCGCCGGTACTGCGCGGCCAGCGCGTCCATCTCCGCCTGCGCCTGCCCCTGGCTGTTGCCCGCCTTGAGGCGCGCCACCGCGTTCAAGAAACCGGCGCCGCCTTGAATCTGCTGCGGCGTGGCGAGGTTCAGGTCCGTCAAATGCGTAGTGAACAGATCGATCTTCGAATTCAGCAGATCGAAGCGAAAGCCGGCGGGCAGCACGCCGATTACCGTGTAATCTTTCTGATCGAGAATCAGATGCCCGCCCATCGCGGCCGGATCGCGGGCGAACCGGCGCCCCCAGAACTCGTCGCTGATCAGCGCCACCAGCGGGCCGCCGGGCCGATCTTCTTCGGCTGTAAATACGCGCCCGAGCGCCGGCTGGATACCGAGCACCGGAAAAAAATTCCACGACACTCGGGCCGCGGCCAATTGCTCGGGATTATTGCGCCCTGTAAGGTTGAAACTCTCGTTTGTGAATGCGGCGATTCCGGAAAAGGATCGGTTCTCCTGCCTGAGCTGCTCAAAACGCGCCCAGGATAAAGGCCCCAGCGTAAACGGCGTGCCTTTCTTTTGCGCCGACAGCACTACCAGCCGTTCCGGCTGCGCGTAGGGTAGCGGCCGGAGCAGCAGCGCATCGGCCACGCTGAAGATCGCGGTATTGGCTCCGATTCCCAATGCCAGCGTCAAGATCGCAATCGCCGCGAATCCCGGGTTCTTGGTCAAGGTCCGCAACGCGTAACGGAGATCCTGCGCCAGATTGGTCATTTCGTGATTAGACGGAGCAGCCAGCCTACAGTCTCAGAGTAATACGGCCTAGGGCGGATGCCCGGTCTGCCAAGCTGGCGCGGTGGGGCAAGTCCGAAGGCGTTCGCCGGTCTACGGTACAATTTCAACATTAGTTCCTTTCGCAATTGAACCAAGGTGTCCTTTATGAGTTCCTTCCGTATCGTCCTGATACTTTTTCTGGTTTTACCGATTTTCGCCGCTGGGGAATTGAATCCGCAGGTGCCCCTGACCGTGCCCGCGGGTACTCCGCTGCGGCTATACCTGACGCATAAAATCCCCAAGAAGGCCGGCGCTCCCGTAGAAGCCAAGGTTCTCGAAGCGGTGTATGCGTTCGATCACGTCGTCATTCCGGCCGGCTCGGTAGTGGTCGGGCGCGTGAGCCGCGTCCAGCCGGTAACCAAGTGGCAGCGGGCCTCCACCATGATGAACGGCGATTTTACGCCGCTGCGTCACGCCTACGTAGATTTCGCCAGCGTGAAACTGCCCGACGGCCGGCGTGTGGCGCTGCATACTGATGCAAGCGAAGGGCTCCGCTCGATTGTGCCCCTGAATCCGCCGAAACCGAAGAAGCAGAAGGCCGCGAGGACGGCGCCGCCCGGCCAGAACGCCGGCGTCCTGGTTTCAGCAAAGCAAAAGGCGAGAGAGGAGATCAACTCACAGATCAGCGCCCGCACCCGGGGCGTGGCGGATATCGTGCGTGCGCCCAATAAAAAGGAACTGCTGCTGGACTATGCCTACGCCAAACTTCCCTATCACCCACAGTCGGTGCGTGCCGGCACGCGCTTTGATGCGGTTCTGAAGGAGGATCTCTCGTTTGGCATGGAACCCGTCGAGACCAAGGCCATGACGCAGCTCGGCACACAGCCTCCGCCGGACAGCGTGGTGCGCGCGCGGCTGCTCACGCCCCTGGATTCAGCCAACTCCCAGGCGGGCCGGCCGGTGGAAGCGGTCATTGCCGAACCGATCTTTTCCCCGGACCATCAGCTGGTTCTGCCGGAGGGGACGCGGCTGACCGGCACCGTGGTGATGGCGCGGCGGGCGCGGATGTTCCATCGCGGCGGCCAATTGCGATTCAATTTCCAGCGCGTCGACCTGCCTGCCGAGGCGGCGAACCTGATGCCTTCTGAAAAAGATACGCCCAGCGAATTCCGCACGCAGGCGATTCTGGGCGCGGCGGAAAGCGCCAGCGGCGGGACGATCAAGGTGGACCAGGAAGGCGGGGTAAAGGCGACCGAATCGA
>DATGII010000077.1:0-2668 GCA_035295805.1 Bryobacteraceae bacterium
GTCTCCCATCCGCCGCCCATGTTGGCGGGTTTGCCGGGGAGAATCAGATTCTGCTGGTGACCGAAGAACTGATCGCTCGATGCGAGCACGCGGCCGCCATTCACGATCGCAGCCAGGTCGGGCGGAGTTTTCGCGCGCTTGAGTTTCGCCAGATCGGGAAGGACTTTGCCGTAGACACGCAGCCTTGCGACGCCTCCGTCCGGAAAAATGTTGAGGCGGACATGAGTAAAGCGCTCATCCGAATCGATGTCGAACAGATTATGCGCGCCGCCTTGGAGCCGCGATTTCAGAAGAACCGGCTGCCAGTGGCTATCCTTCGGCACGCCGGCCGTCGCGGCAGCATCCAGCGAGCAATGTGATGGAAAATTGCCGACGAAGTAGCTGGTATCGACATCAATCGCCTTTAAACGGCCCGGAAGACCGAGACGGATCACGCACCAGTCGTGTCCCGGCACGCGCTTGCGGCGCGATTCCCAGCCGTCCATCCATTTTCCCCCGATCGGTGTATTTGCCGGCGAGAAAGACCGGCTCGGCCGGTTTCAGGAGGTTCTCTTTCGGCGCGAAGAATTCGTCGCTTGCCGAAAGCGCCGCTCCGCCGACCAGTTCCGACGCCAGATCAATCAGTCCCGCGTGCACTCGATGCCTTTCGGTTCGTCAGAGAAGCGGCCGCGATCGTAGACTGGCTCACCCCGCAGAAATGTCGTAATCACCTCACCCCGTAACATTTCTCCATGGTACGGCGTGATGGGATGGCGGTGGTTGAGTCGCGCGGCGTCGATCTTGCGCTCACGGTCGGGATCGAAAAAAACCAAGTCGGCATCAAGCCCTTCCCGGATCGCACCCTTACGCGACTCGAGGCCAGCGAGTTTCGCCGGCTGCTCGCTCATCCAGCGGACGATGCAGGCGATTCCGATGCCGCGGCGCTGAGCCTCCGTCCAGACGATCGGCAGGCCGAGTTCGAGCGAAGCAATGCCACCCCAGGCCTCGCGAAAGCTGCCGGCGCCGCGCTCTTTCATATCAGGAGGACACGGCGAGTGATCGGTAGCGATCAGGTCGATGTCGCCGGCCATCAGGGCTCGCCAAAGCATCTCACGATTGGCGGCAGAGCGGATCGGCGGGGCGCATTTTTTGAGTGTTTCGCCGTCGGCAATCTGTTCCGCCAAGAAGTGCAGATAGTGCGGGCAGGTTTCAACGGTGATCGGCAGGCCTTCAGCGCGCGCAGCCCGCAGCACAGGCAGCGCTGCGCCGGTGGCCAGGTGAACGATATGAACTCGGCAGCGGTACTGGCGCACGAGCTCGATCATCCACTGGATCGCTTCCAGCTCCGCGGCATCGGGCCGTGAGGCAAGATACGTGGAATATCGTGTCCAATCGGCGCCGGCCGCCGTGAGCCGAGTGGTCGCTTCGTCCACTGGCCCGGGCAACTCTGCGTGCACCAGCAACGGAAGACCGGACTCGGCGATGCGCGGCAAGGTCGCTTCGAGCTGCGCGCGATTCACCATGGTAAATCCTTCAATCCCCGGGTGGACTAGAAAGCACTTGTAGCCAAGCACACCTGCTTTTGCGAGCGGCGCGATGTGATCCTGGTTATCGGCGACTGCGCCGCCCCAGAATCCACAGTCTACCCATAGCTGGCCACGGGCAGCGGCCTGCTTCTTCCGGAGGTTCTCGACGGTGGTGGTCTCCGGGAGATTGTTCAACGGCATGTCGACGAGCGCACTGTAACCGCCCGCAGCGGCGGCGCGGGTGGCCGTTCGAAAACCCTCCCATTCCGTGCGGCCCGGCTCGTTGATGTGAACGTGCGTGTCGACCAGGCCGGGAAGAACGGCCATGTTGCCCGCGTCGACCAGATCGGCGCCGGGCGGGATATTGCCGTACTCGCGGATCGCCGCAATGCGGCCGTCCCGAATCTCGATCGCCGCGGGTTCTACGCGATCCGGAAAAACGACTTTGCGGGATTGGACGATGCGCACTGCTTCAGACCCTCTGCGCCGGCGGCAGTGTCATGGCCGCTCCTCCGCCAAGTTGCGTTGTGTTTGCGGGCGCGCGCTGACCGCGGCATAGACCGCCCCGGCGACCAGGAAACCGACGAACCAGGCGTAATCGTACAACCAACGCAGCGATGGAACAACCAGCCCCAGCAGCGCGACGACAATTCCTGAGATCAGCGCCAGCACGGCCCGGAAGTTCACGCCGCCGGAATATTCGTAGGCCCCATTTCTGCGGTAAAGATCGTCGACCTGAAGGCTGCACCGCCGCACCAGGAAGTAGTCGGCGATCATGACCCCCGCGATCGGGCCGAGCAAGCCGGAATACCCCACCAGCCATCCGAAGATGTACGCGCTGTAATCGCCGAGCAGCTTCCAGGGCATCATCAGAATGCCCACCACGCCGGTGATGAATCCTCCGGTCCGGAAAGAAATGAGGCGCGGGTTGAGATTGGAAAAATCGTTTGAGGGCGACACGACATTGGCGGCGACATTGGTGTTCAGCGTCGCGACCAGCAAGGCAACCAGGGCGACGGAAGCAACCAGGGGCTGATGGAACCGGCCGAGCAGCGCCACAGGATCCCAGATGGCTTCGCCGAAAAGAACGACGGATGCAGACGTGACGGCCACGCCAATAAACGAGTAGAGCGTCATCGCCGCGGGAAGCCCCAGCGCCTGGC
>DATGII010000078.1:0-25678 GCA_035295805.1 Bryobacteraceae bacterium
GATCGACGTAAAGCCGGTGATGCCCGACGTGAAATTGCTGCCGAACACCGAGACCAGCGAACCGGGTGCGACCGCCTGGCCCGGCACAAAGCTGAGCCCGTTCACCACCTTCTTGACAGGATCGATGACCGGGGCCGAACCCAGCAGAACGATGCCCCCGGAAAATGCCGCGGCGTCGGTGCCGTTCACGATCGCAATCGTAACCGCCGTGGGCGCCGCGACGGGCGCGATATCGACCGTAAAGCGAATGGGAGTATTGCCGTTGATCACGCTACTCGGATCCGTGTGCAGCGTGCCCGGGCGCAGCGCCACTCCCGGCCCGACGAAACGAATCTGACTTGCGCTAGTACTGCTGATGCCCGGGCCCCACAGCAGCAGATCCACGGAAGTGCCCGAGGCAAATGCTTTGAACCCGCCGTTGTAGCTCCAACCGGAGCCGCCGGCCGGGCCCGAGCCTAGAATTGCGATCTGCATCTGAGTCGCGGGCGCATCCACCGAAATAGGGGCCTGCGCCGTTCCACCCGCGCCGACAGTGAACGTGGCAGGCGACTGGTTCCCGCCCGCAAACGTCGTGCGGAACGTGGTCACGGCGTTGTTGATCCCGGGCAAACCGGACAGGTTCGCCGTTCCGACCGGTCCGTTCGCCGGCTGTGCGTAAACTTCGTAGCTCCCGGGCGGCACTCCGTGGATCGCGTAGCTGCCATCCGCCCCCGTGATTCCCGACACGGTAGCCCCGGTCGCCGGATTCACGGCAACCACCAATCCGCCGGATATCGCGCCGGCCGCGGTCGTCACCGTTCCGGAAATTGTTCCGAATTGGCCCGCACCCGTGCCCGGATACGCGGCGTTCGCGAAGGCGATGTCGTCCGGCGAGAGCAGTTGATGGGCGGTGCATTCGGCCAGTGAGGCGAATCGTGAACACGCCGGCTGCGCCTGGAACATCGTGGCGCTGATCACGGGAGAATGATTCGCTCCCAGCGAGTGACCCAACTCGTGCGCCAGCACCGACTGCAGGTCAACCGCCCCCTGGGAATGGTCCGTAGCGAACGGCGTGAGTTGCCCGCTGATGAGTACATCGGGATTGAAAATAATGTCCGAATCGGCGATCGCGCCATTGCCGCCATACGAATACAGCGTGACGGCGAGTGCCGAACCGACGATACTGCGGTTGGTGGCATTATCTTCGATCGTGACGACGAATTTGCCGTCGTTGGGATCGTTGCTCAATGTAGTGGGCAGGGGCGTGGCGAAGTTGATGGCGGCGCTACCCGCCTGAGTCCATTCCCCGACCGCCGCCATGACCGCCTGCATCGGATTGCTTCCCGCCGTGATGACGACCGCGCCTTGGGCATTCGTCGCGCCCGCCTGCATGCTGCCGTTCACCAGTACTTGAATCGACGAGGCGTCCGGCCGGAACAGCGGAATTCCCGCTGCCGTTGCATTCCGGGTGTACGCCGCGGATTGATATGCCAGCGGTCCGGCCGACAAGGCAATGAGCAAACAAAACAGCGCGCGCATCGTTATCGTCGCCCCCGGAATGGATTCGCCGCCGCCTGCCGCCGCACGCGGATCTTGAAATCTCCGAGCCTGAGACCTTCCCACGAGCTGAGCGGTGTACCGGCCCGGCCGGGATTCTCTAAAAAGGCGGCCGAGTCTGCATGGCTGTGCACGCGTCCTTCGCGATCGACCGTGAACTTTCCTTGCGGCCCGCCTACGGACCGCCAGTACCCGATCGGCGTTTGATAAAGAAAAAACACTGCATTTTCCCCCGTCGCGTAGGAAACCGCGCCGCTGAATTGCTGGTTCACGCCGTCCAGGCTGCCGCCCGGCTCGCTGATGGTCACGGTGGCGCTGCGCGCTCCCCGTAGCTGATCCCTTACCGAGATCTCGTAATGCGTCCAGATGTATTTGTGATCGGGATCCCATGCCGCCCACGAGCGGACGATGTTTCCCTCTACGATCACTTGGGATTGGGCGGTTAGCTCTTCAGCGGTAATCCGGGGGAAAACCGCCGCCAGGGCGCCCGAGCCCGCCAATGCGAGTCCGGCAATAACAAAGGTAAATGGATGGAGTTTCATGTGGTGTGAGGGCGCGGAGAGCGGCTGATAAACCTGCTCGAATTATACATCGAAATACGGCAAAAATCGCCAAAATAAGCTCCGAATTCTAAGTCGCGGTTTGACCTTCCCCGTGAACATATCCCCGAACAGTGGGCCCGGGCTTGCCCTCCGCGTTAAACTGTTAGATTCGTTATGGCTGTGAGCAAGGAATTACTGGAAATCCTGGTCTGTCCGGTTTGCAAAACTACGGTGGAGCTCAAGTCCGATAACAGCGGGCTGAAGTGCGTCGAGTGCCACCGTGTGTACCCGATCCGCGACGATATCCCCGTGATGCTGATCGACGAGGCGAAGATCGAAGAATAGGAGCCGCGTGGGAACGGTCCTGGAAGGATTGCCGCGGTCCGGCCGCGTGGTGGTGATCCGGTTGCGATCGCTCGGCGATTGCGTGTTGACCACGCCCGCACTCGCGCTCCTGCGCCGCTTCCGCCCCGATCTCCGCATCTCCGTCGTCGTCGAGCCGCAATGGCGCGCGGTGTTCGAAGGAAATCCGGATATCGATGAAATCCTGCCGGCCACATGGCGGGCGGTGCGTGGCGCGCGTGCCGACCTGTGCTTGAATTTTCACGGCGGCCGCCGCAGCGCCTGGATGACCGCGCTATCCGGCGCGCGGTATCGCGCCGGATTCGGCCACTTCCGGCACCGCTTCGCTTACAACGTGCGCATTCCCCGTGCGCAAGAAATTCTGAACCTCGACCGCACGGTTCACACCGCCGAACATCTGGCTTCGGCGATGTTCTATCTGGGCGCGCCGCTGACGGAAATTCCGCGGGCGCATCTGGCTGCTACGGAGAAGCTGGCGTCCGCTGCCGTGATCCATCCCGTTGCCGCCACCGCTGCGAAGACCTGGCCGCCCGACCGATTTCTCGCGGTGGCGCGCCGTTTGCGCGATTCGCATTCCAACGTGGTTTTCATTGGCGGTCCGGGCGACGATCTTTCCCCGTTTCGCGAATTTCCAGCACTATGCGGCGTGCCCTTGGCGGCAATCAAGAACCTGCTGGCGGCGGCGTCCCTTTTCGTCGGCAACGATTCGGGCCCTGCCCATATGGCCGCGGCCTTTGGCGTCCCTTCGGTCGTGATCTTCGGCGCCTCCAATCCCGCCATTTGGGGGCCCTGGCGCACATCCGCCGAGGTAGTCACCGCGCCCGGCGGAATCGGCGCCGTCAGCGTGGAACAAGTGCTCGGCGCGCTGGCGCGCTTGCGGGTAGCCGCATGAAGGAACTGGCGCGGCTGCTGTCTTACACGCGCCGGTATTGGCCGCACCTGCTGGGTTCCGTGATCCTCATGGCGATCGCGGGCGCGGCCCAGGGCGCCATGGCGCTGCTGCCCAAGCCCATCTTCGACCGCGTCCTGAACCCCGCCGCTGCCGCCGGTCCCATTCCGCTGCTGCCTCACCCGCTTTGGGGCCGCCAGATTTATCTCGACCAGATCATCCCGCTCCCGCACCGTACCGTCTGGACTCTGGTCGGCATCGCCATCGTCGCGGTCTTCCTGATTAAAGGCCTCTGCGATTACGCCGGCAACTACCTGATCAGCTATGCCGGCTATTCCTCCGTGACGGACCTCCGCGATGCCGTCTTCGACAAGGTCCTGAGCCACGGAGCCGCTTTTTTTGAAGCGCATTCCACCGGCCAGCTGATGTCTTCGCTGATGAACGACGTCGATCGCGTGCAACTCGCCACGTCGCAGATGCTGGCGGATTTTCTCCGCCAGAGTTTCAGCGCCATCGCGTTCGGTTTCGTGGTGTTGAGCAACGACTGGCGCCTCGCAGCGGTCAGCCTCACGGTGCTGCCGTTCGTGCTGTGGCCTACCCGCCTGATCGGCCGCCGCATTCGCCGGACCAGCCGCCGTACCCAGGATCGCCAGGCCGAGCTCAATCAAATCCTGCAGGAAACCTTCAGCGGACACATGGTAGTGCAAGCGTTCGGCGCCGAGGAGTACGAATCGCGCCGCTTCCGCGAGGCTTCCCGCCGTCTGCTCAAAAGCAACTTGCGCTACACGCTCCAGCAGGCGCTCTCGTCGCCGCTGATCGAACTGTTCGGCGCCCTGACGATCGTCGGCCTTCTCACCTACGCGGTCACCGAAATCAAGGCGGGCGCCATGACGGCCGGCGACTTTACCTCGTTCGTCATGGCGCTGCTGCTGCTCTACGAGCCCGTCAAGCGGCTGGTCGGAATCCACAATATTTTTCAGCAAGCACTGGGCGCCTCGCAAAAGGTATTCGAGCATCTCGATCACGCCGAGGACATCGCGGACAAGCCCGGCGCCCCGCCTCCCGGCCGCTTCGAGCAGGAAATTGCATTCGAGCGCATTTCCTTCCGCTATCCCGGTGCGCCGAATGGTTTCCAAATCCAGGACCTCACCCTGCAAGTGCGGGCCGGCGAAGTGGTGGCCCTGGTCGGGCCCTCCGGCGGCGGAAAGACGACGCTTGCCAACCTGCTACCCCGGTTCTACGATGTCACCGGCGGGGCGGTGAGGATCGACGGCCGCGATATCCGCGATTTGAATCTCGCCGGCCTGCGGGCGCTGATCGGCATCGTGGCCCAGGACACCTTCCTGTTCAACGACACGGTCGCCAACAACATTGCCTATGGGCGCCCCGGCATCGCGCCCGAAGAAATCCGGCGCGCCGCCGAGACCGCTCTGGCGCACGAATTCATTATGCGGCTTCCGGAAGGCTACAACACCGTCATCGGCGACCGCGGCATCAAGCTGAGCGGCGGCCAGCGTCAGCGCATCGCCATCGCCCGCGCCTTGCTGAAGAACGCGCCCATCCTCATCCTTGACGAAGCCACTTCCCATCTCGATACCGAGTCCGAGATCCTGGTCCAGAAGGCACTTGCGAACCTGATGGAGCACCGCACGGTCATTGTCATCGCGCACCGCCTCTCCACGATCCGGCGCGCCGACAAGATTGTCGTGATCGAACACGGGCGCATTCGCGAGACCGGCACCCATGAGGAACTCGTGAGCCAGGGTGGTATTTATCAGAAGCTGCATGCGCTGCAGTTCGTAGACGCGGAGGTTTTGGATCTGTGAGCGTCCGCAGCATGACCGGCTTTTCCCGCGTCACAAAGAATCTCCCGGCCGGCGAGGTGGTGCTCAGCATCAAGAGCGTCAACCACCGCGGGCTCGATCTGCATTTTCACGTGCCGCCGGAGCTCGAAGCGTTGGAATCGGATCTGCGCGGCATCATCAAGGAGCGCGTGGTGCGCGGGCATCTGCAGATTCACCTCGCCGTCGTACGGACCGCGGAGACCGGCGCCTCCGTTTTGAACCGCCCGCTCCTCGATGCCTACCTGCGCGCCTTCCGCGAGGCCGCCGGCCTGCTGCAAGCCGAAGGCCGCCCGGACGTCAGCGCGGCGCTCGCCATTCCCGGGATGCTGGGCACGCCCGGCCGCGAAGAAATCGACGATTGTGTTGCCGACGCTGCCCGGGACCTGGCGCGCGCAGCGGTTACGCTCCTCAACGAATTCCGCGAACGGGAAGGCGCGGCCACCGCTGCGGAGATCCGCCAGCGTACGCAGCAGATCTATGGCCTCGTCGAGCGCATGCAGGACATCCGTGCCGGCGCCCTTCCCGCCTTCCAAAAACGTCTCCGCGACAAGCTGGCCGAACTCCTGCAAGGCACTCAGGTTGACCCCCAGCGTATCGCTCAGGAGGCTGCGATCCTGGCCGACCGCAGCGACATCAGCGAAGAGTTGTCACGCCTCCGAACTCACGCCGAGCATCTGGACCAGATGATCGTCAAAGGAGGCGAGGTCGGCAAACGCCTGGATTTCCTGCTGCAGGAGATGAACCGCGAATCCAACACCGTGCTCTCCAAGACCGGCGGCCTGGGCGAGCTGGGGCTGACGATCACCGAGTTGGCCCTGGCCGCGAAATCCGAAATCGATAAAATTCGCGAGCAGTCCTTGAACCTCGAATGACCACGGTCTTTATCATCTCGGCGCCCTCCGGATCCGGCAAATCCACGCTCGTCGCCCGCCTCATCCGCAGCGTGCCCAGCCTCAAGTTCTCCGTCTCCTACACCAGCCGCCGGCCCCGCGGAGCCGAGGTGGACGGGCAGGATTACTATTTCGTTTCCCGCCCCGATTTCCAGACCATGATCGCCCGTAACGAATTTCTGGAGTGGGCCGAGGTCCACGACAATTTTTACGGGACTCACCGGGGCGTGCTCGAACAGGCCCGGGCCGAGGCCCGGGATCTGGTACTCGACATCGATGTCCAAGGTGCGCGACAATTGAAGTGTCAGATTCCTGAGGCGGTTACCGTCTTTATTCTGGCTCCGTCCCGGCAAATTCTGGAACAACGGCTGCGCGCGCGGGGTGAGGATCGCGAGGATGTGATTGAGCGCCGCTTGCGGGCCGCGGCGGAAGAGATTCGTAATTATCAGGCGTACGACTATGTCATAGTGAACCGGGATTTGGCCGAATCCGACGCTACGCTGGCCGCCATTGTGCGTGCCGAGCGCGTGCGCCGGACCCGGATCGAAGATCAGATCCGGCCGATCCTCGACACATTTCAATTGAACAAGGAAGTTTAGATCATGGCTGACAAAGCTCCCCGGAACAACGCGCACTGCACCATCCCCGACGATCCCGAACTGAGCACCTACCGGTTCATCATTGTCGCGGCCAAACGAGCCCGGCAGTTACAGGGGGGCGCGCGGCCGGTTCTGCCCACCGCTTCCAAGAAGCCCACCGTCATTGCGATGGAGGAGGTGCGCCGCGGCCTGGTCAAGTACAACACCACCACACCGCAGCCGCCCGAAGAGCCGCAGGCTGAAGCGGTGCTCTGATCTCGGGGCTGAGTTCCCGTATGAAAATCCTGCTCGGCGTCGGAGGTGGCATCGCGGCGTATAAGTCCGCCGAGCTCGCGCGCCTGCTGATGGAGCGGGGCCACGAGGTCCAGGTCATTATGACCGCCGCGGCTCAGGAGTTCGTCCGGCCGCTGACTTTCGCTGCGCTCACCGGCCGCAAGGTTCTTACCGATCTGTTCGCCATCGAAAACGCCATCGAGCATATCTCCGTCGCGCAGGAGCACGAACTGCTCGTAATTGCGCCGGCCACCGCCGGCCTGATGGCGAAACTCGCCAACGGTCTGGCCGACGATTTTCTCTCGACTCTTTACCTCGCCTTCACCGGCCCGGTGGTGGTGGCGCCCGCCATGAATGTCAACATGTGGGAGCATCCCGCCACGCAAAAGAACCTGGAGACGCTCCGGCAGCGCGGGCTGCGGATCGTCGGTCCCGACGCCGGCTACCTGGCTTGCGGGATGACCGGCGCCGGTAGGCTGGTCGATCCGGAAGCCATCGCCGAAGCCGTCGACCGCGAGATTCAGGCGCGGCGCGATCTGGAAGGCGAGACCGTGCTGCTCACCGCGGGCCCGACCCAGGAACCGCTCGATCCCGTCCGCTACATCACCAACCGCTCCAGCGGCAAAATGGGTTATGCCCTGGCCGAAGCCGCTGCGGCTCGCGGCGCCCGTGTCATTCTAATTTCCGGCCCGGTGCACTTGCCCCCTCCGCGCGGCGTTACGTTGATCGGGGTGCGAACCGCCGCGGAAATGCGCGACCAGGTCTTTGCGCACCTGGCTCCCGCCGGAATCGTGATCAAGGCTGCCGCGGTCGCCGATTTTCATCTGGCCCGTATTCCCGATCAGAAGGTCAAGAAAACCGCCGCGCGCATTTCCGTCGAGCTCGATCCGACGCCAGATATTCTTTCCGAGCTGGGCCGCAAAAAAGGCGACCGCCTGCTGGTCGGCTTCGCCGCCGAAACACAAAATCTGCAGCAGGAAGCACGCCGCAAAATGGAATCCAAGAATTGCGACATGGTGGTCGGCAACCTCGTCGGCGGCAGCGAGACCGGTTTTGAATCCGACCAGAACGAAGTCGTGTTGGTTCTGCGCACCGGGGAAGTGATTCCCGTTTCCCGTGCTTCCAAGCGCGAGATCGCCGAGCGCATCTTCGATGAGCTGTTGAAGCTCCGGCTCGCGCTTCACGCCGCCAATGAACGCTGACCAGCTCCGTCAATACCTCGAGTTTTACCAGGATCTCGGCATCAAAACGCTCTACGTACGTGGTACCGGTCTCCGGCCTGCGCTCCTGGTTGCGCCGCCTGCGCCGGCGCCCGTCGTCGCCGTGCCGCCCACCGCCGAAATGCCCAAGCCTCCCGAACCTCTGCCTCCGATGGCTCCCGAGAACGAAACCCTGTTCCAGATCCTGACCGGTATCGGCGATTGCCGCCGCTGCCGCCTGCACGAGGGCCGCACGAAGCTGGTCTTCGGAACCGGCGATGAAAAGGCGCAAATCGTATTCGTGGGCGAAGGCCCGGGCGCCGATGAAGACGCGCAAGGCATTCCGTTTGTCGGTCGCGCCGGCCAGCTGCTCACGCAGATGATCGAGAACACGTCCAAGAAGGAGGGCATCGAGCTGCGCCGCGACGACGTTTATATCTGCAACGTAGTCAAGTGCCGGCCGCCCGGAAACCGCACGCCCGAGCCGGACGAAATGGAAATCTGCGGTCAGTTCCTCTATCGCCAGCTGGCCGTCATCAAACCGAAAGCGATCTGCGCGCTAGGCGGCACCGCGGCCCGGGCCCTCACCGGACACAAGGAAGGCGTCACTAAAATGCGCGGCCGCTGGTTCAAGTGGCGCGACATTCCCGTGATGGTCACCTACCACCCGTCCTACCTGCTCCGCCCCTACAACCAGGACGCCAAGCGCGAAGCCTGGATGGACCTGAAAAAACTGCTGCACTTCGTCTACGACTGATCCTCAGGCCCCGCGCAGCTGCATCGGTTCCAACCGCCTGCTACAGCAGCTTCAGACTCTCGACCTTGATTGTGTCGCCCTTGATTTCGCCGGTGACCACAACCTCCAGGTCGTCCAGCTTCTTGGAAGCTTTGATCGCCTGGGCCGCTTTGCGGCTTCCCGCCGCATCGAACTTCAGGAACTTGTTGTCGTAGGTGAAAATCCCGTAGCCGCTCTTCTCGCATGCCGGCATCATCGCGCATTCGCGCGTGTGTGCCTCGGCCACGATCATTCCCCCTTCGATTCCGGTGGACAGCACGCGCACCTCGGCCTTGCCCGAGCACGCCTGGTCCATCACAACTCCTTTTACCTCCTCGGCCGCAGCCAGCCCGGCCATGCCGGCCAGCAAGACCGAAATTCTCAGACCCCTCCCCAGAGTCATCGTCGTTCTTTTCCTCCCTTCGCTGCGACGCTTGCGAAACCTCCGGTGGAGGCGCCGGCGTCACCGGCCCCCGGCCCGCGGTTTCGGCAAACGTCCGTTCGCATACTATTTTAAACTTTCGATCTTGGGTGTTGCGGACACGGCCGGACCGTCCCATCCGATCGCGCTTGGATCACACTGCCGCGCGATACACTAGGGCTTGGATCGCCGCCAATTCCTACGTGACGCGCTTCTCGCCCTGCCCGCCGCGCGCGCGGCCTATGGAGAACCGCCGCCGCTCGAAGAAATCACGCTGCAAGACCTGCAGCACGGCTTTCACGAAGGCCGCTTTACGGCCCGCAGCGTCGCCGAGTCTTACCTGAGGCGGATCGGTTCGCTCGACAAGAGAGGGCCCAAAGTTAACTCCGTCATCGAGATCAACCCTGACGCGCTGTCCCTTGCGGAGGCGCTCGATCGCGAGCGACGCGCCGGGCGCGTGCGCGGCCCCCTGCACGGCGTGCCCGTGCTGATCAAGGACAACTTCGATACCGCCGATCGCATGAGCACCACCGCGGGCTCACTCGCGCTGCTGGGCCGCCCTGCCTCGCAGGACGCCTTGGTCATCGCTCGCTTGCGTGCTTGCGGCGCCGTGATTCTGGGCAAGACCAACCTGAGCGAGTGGGCCGGATTCCGTTCCACCCACTCGATCGCCGGCTGGAGCGGGCGCGGCGGTCTGACCCACAATCCGTACGCGCTCGATCGCAATGCCAGCGGCTCCAGCTCCGGTTCGGCCGTCGCGGTCGCTTCCAATTTCTGTGCGGCCGCGGTCGGAACCGAAAGCGACGGCTCCGTCACGGCTCCGGCCGCGGTCAACGGGATCGTGGGCATCAAGCCGACCGTCGGCCTGCTGAGCCCGGCCGGTATGATTCCGATCGCCCGCAGTCAGGATACCGCGGGCCCGATGGCGCGCACGGTCCGCGACGCTGCCCTCCTCCTCAATGCCCTCGCGGGCAAGACCGGTGCGGGCTACACCAAATATCTCGATCCGCGCGGCCTCCGCGGTGTGCGGCTGGGCGTGGAGCGCAATTATTTCGGCGTCAATCCCGCCATGGATCGCATCCTGGAAAACTGCCTCTCCGAAATGAAGCGCCATGGCGCCACGCTGGTCGACCCGGCCAATCTTCCCTCCTATGGCGAATATGACGATGACGAACTGGAAGTGTTCCTCTACGAGTTCAAGACCGGCTTGAATGCCTACCTGGCCCGCCGGTCGAGTCTCGCGGTTCGCTCGCTGGCCGATATCATCGAGTTCAATCGGCAGCGCGCCGCCCAGGAGATGCCGTACTTCCGGCAGGAATTGCTGGAACGGGCCCAGCTCAAAGGACCCCTGACCGACCCGGCTTATCTGAAGGCGCGGGCGCGGTGCATCCAGCTGGCGCGGACCGAAGGCATCGATGCCGTAGTTCGAAAACACAAGCTCCACGCGATTGTCGCGCCGACGGCCCGGCCGGCGGTGCGCACCGGCGACCCGGATTCCGCCGGCTGCGCCAAACCCGCCGCGGTTGCCGGTTATCCGCACATCACGGTTCCGGCCGGTTTCGTCCGCGGACTTCCGGTGGGGATTTCGTTTTTCGGCCCGGCCTGGAGCGAGCCCGTGCTGTTGAAGCTTGCCCATGCATTCGAACAAGCCACCGTCGCGCGGCGCCCGCCCGCGTTCGCGCCCTCGATTGGAGACTGATCCGCATGAACTATCGCTTCTTGCTCGCGCTCTCGCTCGGCGGCGCCGCGCTCGGACAGAGCCAGCCGTTCTCGGTGGTCGAAGCCTCGATCGCGGAGATGCGTACTGCCCTCGACCAGCATCGCGTAACCTCCCGCGAGCTGGTGACGCAGTACCTGATGCGGATTGCCACCTACGAAGACAAGCTCCATGCGGCCCTGACCGTAAATCCGCGCGCGCTCGAAGAAGCGGCTGCCCGCGATGCGGAGCGCGCCCAGGGGCGGCTGCGCGGCCCCCTGCACGGCATTCCCGTCGCTCTTAAAGACAATATCCACACCACCGGCTTGCCGACCACCGGCGGCGCCTTGGTCTTTGAGGGCTTCCTTCCTCCTTATGAAGCCACGCTGGTTAAGAATCTGCGCGATTCCGGCGCCATTGTCATTGCCAAGACGGGTCTGACTGAGCTGGCCAATTGGGTTGCCGGCGGGCCGACCCCCATGCCCGCCAATTACAACGCCGTCGGCGGATACGGGTATAACCCATACGATCCGCGGCGCGATCCCCGCGATGCCACCGGCGACGGGCGGCCCGCCCTGCAGACCGGCGGCTCCAGTTCCGGCATCGGCACGGCCGCGAACTTCTGGGCCGCCAATGTCGGCACCGAAACTTCCGGGTCGATTCTCAGCCCCTCCAACCAGAACATGCTGGTGGGCATCAAGCCGACCGTCGGGCGTATCAGCCGCTATGGCGTGATTCCGATCACCGCGGACCAGGACACCGCCGGTCCCCTCGCCAAGACCGTGACCGACGCGGCGATTCTGTTCGGTGTACTGGAAAGCGCCACCCCCGATCCCAACGACCCGGCCACCACCCGCTGCACGCCGCCGCCGGGCCGTGACTATACCCGCTTCCTGAACTCCGGCGCCCTCAAGGGCGCGCGCATCGGCATTCCCCGGGCATTTTTCTATGACAAGACCGGCGGAAAAGAGCCGCGGGGCGGCCTCACTCCGGAGCAGGCCCGGGTCATGGCCGATGCCATCGATGTTCTCAAAAATCAAGGCGCCGTTCTCGTGGATCCGGCGGACATTCCGAGTATCGTCACCACCGATCCGTCGAAAAATATTCTGCTCTGGAATACCTGCTCGGGTTGGAACGACGCCAAGGGGCGCGACGCCGATTGTTCCGTGGTTCTCAAGTACGGCATGAAGCGCGATTTTAATAAGTGGCTGGCCTCGCTCGGGCCGACGGCGCCCGTCAAGACGCTCACCGAATTGCGCGAGTGGAACATCGCGCATACCAAAGCGGGGGCGATCCGCTACGGTCAGTCGAACCTCGATGTTTCCGATGAAATGGACGTCGAGGCCGATCGCGCGCGCTACGAGGCCGACCGCGCCAAGGATATTGACCTGGCCGCGACCCACGGGATCGACGAAGTGATGCGCGCCAACAATCTGGATGCGCTGCTGTTTCCCGGGCCCAACGGCGCGGCGCTGGCGGCAAAGCCAGGGTACCCGACCGTCATCGTGCCGTTCGGGATGGTGCCGAACGCGCCGCCGCAGCCGTTTCCAGCCGGGTTCGACCCTAAGCCCGCGCCGTTCGGCGTCAGCTTCACCGGCATGGCCTGCAGCGAGCCGCGCCTGATCGCGCTGGCATACGCTTTCGAGCAGGCCACCAGGCGCCGCGTGCCCCCGCCCTCAGTGCCCTGATCCGTTCAAATGACCGTTAACCGGCGCGGCTCCCGGGAGTTCGCGGCGGCTCACGACGCGGTCGATCATGCCGTACTCCAGCGCCTGCTGCGCATCCATAATGTAATCGCGGTCGACGTCGCGCTGGATTTTTTCCAGAGGCTGCCCGGTGGCGCCGGCCAGAATCTGGTTCAGGGTCTCGCGCGTGCGCAGGATCTCACGCGTCTGAATATCAAGATCGCTGGCCTGCCCCCCCAGCCCCTGCGCATGCGGCTGATGAATCAGGATGCGGGAGTAGGGCAGCGCAAAGCGCTTTCGCCTGGCGCCGGCGGCCAGCAGCACCGCGGCCATCGAAGCGGCCTGGCCGACGCAAATCGTAACAACATCGGGCTGCACGTAATTCATGGTGTCGAGAATGGCGAGACCCGCGGTCGTCACGCCGCCCGGCGAATTGATGTAGAGCGAAATATCCTTTTGCGGGTCTTCCGCGGCCAGAAAGAGAATCTGCGCCACCACCAGATTGGCGACCGCATCGTCAATCGCCGTCCCGATGAAGACGATGTTCTCTTTCAACAGGCGCGAATAGATGTCGTAGGCGCGCTCGCCGCGCGCCGTCTGCTCCACCACCATCGGAATCATGCGGGTTCCTCCTAGACCGCCGCCAATTGCCTCGAAACATAGCCGGCGAAGCAGGTTGCTATGCCCGATAGCTGCCAGTGGCGATGCGTCAGCGTCACGCGTGTGCCGTCGGCTTCCACTTCGAATTCCACGCTCACCGTTTGGCTGTCCTCGTGTGCCCAGGTAAACTCGATGCGGCTGGGCGGGTCCCAGACCTTGACCGAACCTCCTTCCACGGCGCGATGCTCGGAGTCGTCGCCGGGCCACCAATCGGCGAACGATTCGGTAAAGAGGCGGAACGCTTCCTCGACGGGACAGTCAACGTGGACGCTTTGTCGAATGGGATCGCGGGTTTCCTTTTCGTTTTCCATGGTGAGTCTCCTGATCGGCGAAATCGGCGAATGCGGTGAGCGCGTCGCGCCACATGGAATCGATGTGAGCGCGCAGCTCCGCCAGGCTTTTGGCATTTAGACGGAAATAATGGCGAGTGCCCCGCCGCTCCTCCTCTACGAGCCCGGCGGATTTAAGCACTTGCAGATGCTGGGACACGGCGGGCCGGCTGACAGGCAGGCGCTCGGCGAGCTCGCCGACCGTCGACGGCCGCCGCCGCAGCAGCGCGAGAACCGTCTGGCGCGTCGGGTCCGACAGCGCGCCCAACATATCCCATCGGTCAGCCATACCTTACGGTAAGCCGATACTTACGGAGATGTCAAGTGGGCTGGACGAATTTCTGCAGGGCCGCACTTTGATAAGAAGCGAAAGCGCGCCTGCGCGCAGCCAAAAACGCGGCAGCTCCGGCTGTCGCTTGCATGAACCGTGCCGCTTGGCTAAGAAACCGTAAAGAGGCACTTGAATGCTGCCGGGTAGGCATGAGCCGCGCGTTAGCATGGAAGCGTGGACCCGAATGACGCGCCGATCTCGATGCGCCCGATCGGCTACGTACGCAGCCCGCACCAAAGTACGGCGCAGGTTCCCAAAGGACTCGGCGCGAAGCACGAAGCCGAAGGGACGCTCGAAATCCGCGCCGACCTGGAGCCGGGCCTCACCGACATCGAAGGCTTCTCGCACCTGATTGTGCTCTGGGTCTTCGATCGTGCCGGCGGATTCGAGCTGTTGGGAACGCCGCCAAGCGACAACCGTCCGCACGGGGTTTTCGCAACGCGCTCGCCGCGCCGTCCGAACCCGATTGGTCTCACGATTGTGGAGTTGTTGGGCCGCGACGGCCGCCGACTGCGCGTGCGCGGCGTCGACATGCTGGACGGCACTCCGATCCTGGACATCAAGCCCTATCTCTCGAATGTCCCGCCCGACCGTCTGCGCCGCGGCTGGCTGGCCGAAGCGGAAGCGCGCGCTGGACAGTAGCGAGACGACACGCCTGAATCAAAGCTCTCGCTCACCCCATTCCGCAGAACCGCCCGAAATACGGTCACACACTTTCAGAATTTCCCGCCACCCGCTCACCCTCAAACCGTTGGCCCGTCCGCGGCCCTCCAAAAACCCCAATTACTGCGTCCCGCACTCTTGTTCCCGGGCCGCCCGGCTCGCCAGTTCGTCGCAGCGGTTGTTGTCTTCGTGCGACGCGTGCCCCTTCGTCCACACCCACGTGGTCTTGTGGCGCGCCACCTCTTCGTCTAAGGCTTTCCAGAGGTCCTGGTTGACCACCGGCTTCTTCGCCGCCGTCATCCAGCCCTTGCGCTTCCAGCCGTGGATCCACGTTGTGATGCCGTTTTTCAGGTATTCCGAATCCGTCACCACTTCCACCTCGCAGCCTTCTTTCAATGTGCGCAGGCCTTCGATGGCGGCGCGCAGCTCCATGCGGTTGTTCGTGGTGTGCGGCTCACACCCCCACAACTCTTTTTTATAGCCGTTGTAGCGAAGAATGGCGGCCCAGCCGCCGGGGCCGGGATTGCCCAGGCAGGCGCCGTCGGTGATGAGATGGACCTTTTTCACTGGGCGAGAACAGGCTCGGCTTGGAAGAACTCGTCGACCCGCTCGAGAATCGCCGCCGCATCGTGCAGGTGATAAATCTCAGCGCGGAGATGCGAGCCATGACGCACGCCGTGCGTGAAATAGGTCGCGAACTGCTTCATCTTGCCCACCGTATCTTTTTCGTCGCGCTCGATCAGCATGGCGTAATACTGGCGCATCATCTCGTAGCGGTCGCGCTGCGTCGGCTGATCATACCGGCCCGTCTTGAGGTACTGCTGAATCTGCCGGAAGATCCACGGGTTCGACGACGCCGTGCGCCCGATCATCACGGCGTCGCAGCCGGTTTCTCTCACCATGCGGACGGCGTCTTCGGGCGTGACGATATCGCCGTTGCCGATCACCGGAATTTTGACCGCGGCTTTCACTTCGGCGATGCGGACCCAATCGGCTTTCCCGCTGTAACCCTGCTCACGCGTGCGCGGGTGGAGCGCGACCGCCTGCAGCCCGCACTCTTCGGCCAGCCGCGCCATCCGCACGGTGACGAGCTCCGAATCGTTCCAGCCGGCGCGGTATTTCATCGTAAACGGAATCTGAATCGCGGCGCGCACTGTACGCAGCAGACGCTCCACCAGCGGCAGGTCGCGCAGCAGCCCGGAGCCGCCGTTGCACTTCACCACCTTGTTTACGGGGCAGCCGAAGTTAATGTCGAGGATGTCGAACCCAAGATCCTGGCAGACGCGTGCGGCATCGGCCATTACTTCGGGGTCGGAGCCGAACAGTTGCGCCGAGATGGGGTGCTCTTCGGGCTCGAATTCGAGATATTTGAGCGTCTTGCTCGGCTTGCGCGCGCCCAGCGAAGCCCGCACGCCGTGCGAGCTGGTGAATTCGGTCATAATGAGTCCGCATCCGCCTAAGTTACGGATAAATCGGCGGAAAACCGTGTCGGTCACCCCCGCCATCGGAGCCAGCACGGTGGCGGGAGCGATGCGGACCGGACCGATCTCGAAATGGGACGGAAACAGATCCATATAGCCCTGTTATTAGTTGATTTTAACCGGGCGAATGCCAGAAACGAAACCGGGGGATTGTTCGTCTGAGAGGTTTGAGGAAAGAAACGCGATGAAGCCGTTTCAGATTGCTCTGTTGGTGGTGGCCGGCGCAGTGGGGGGCGCGGTGGTCATGAAGGTCGCCTCACGGCCCCAACCCGCGGCTCCTCCCGCGCCGGTCGTGGCGCAGGAAACGCCATTGCCGGCGCCCGCTCCCGCGGCAGAACCCGCGCCTCCGCCCGAACCGGTAAAACCCGAGCCCTTCGTCGAAAAGGCGAAGCCCCGTCCCAAGCCGAAGCCGGTGAAGCGGGATCCGGATCCGGTCGCGGTAGCGTCGAGTGCGCCCGCGCCCAGCGCGCCTGCGCCTGTGGCAGCGGCCGCGCCTCCGCCGGCTCCAGAAGTTCCTCCACCCGCGCCTCGCGAACCGGAGCGCGCTGCGGCTCCGCCGCCGCCTCCGCCTCCGCAGCAGGTGACGCTGAACGCCGGTATGTTGATTCCGGTGCGCCTGATCGATGGTCTGTCCACGGAGCGGAATCATCCCGGTGACAATTTCACCGGTACGCTCGATCAACCTTTGGTCGTGGATGGCCTGGTGATTGCGGAACGCGGCGCGCGGGTGGAAGGACGCGTTGCCAACACCGATCAGGGCGGCAAGGTTTCCGGCGTGGCTTCCATCACAGTACAGTTGACGCGCATCAAATTGTCCGACGGGCAGACCATCGCGGTCCAGACCGATAATTTCGAGCGCAAGGCCGACACGACCCACAAGACCGACGCGGCGAAAGTCGGCGCCGGCGCTGCGATTGGCGCGATCATCGGCGCAATCGCCGGCGGCGGCAAGGGTGCGGCGATCGGCGCGGGCGTGGGCGGCGGCGCCGGCGCGGGCGATGTGCTGCTGACCCGGGGCAAAGCGGCGACGATCCCCTCGGAGACGAAGATCAGCTTTAAGCTGAGCGCGCCGGTTACGGTTACGGAGCGGCAGCAGTGACGCTACCGTTTCGGTAAGTGCGCCGAGTCTTTTTCGTTCTCGCAATAATTCTCGAAGATATCGGTATCCGGCTGTAGCTCGTGCGGGATCTTCACGCTGAACGGCCTCGTATACATCTTGGGGTCGTCGAAGCGGATTTCGTATTCCAGGTGTCCGAAGTCGCGGCGCTGGAAGCGCTCCGTTACGTGCAGCGCCTCGCTGTGCGGGTGCCGCATGCCGTCGAGCCACGTCTTGTCATTAAACCCGGCCGTTTCCACCACCAGCGTGTCGCCGTCCCAATGCCCGGCCGAGTAACCGTTGAAGGCCGGCAGATCGAACTCTTTCGGAAGCACGCGGCCGTCGGTATGAATCTGGCGGCTGAAGTTGCCCGCTTCATAAAAGACCACGGTCAGGCGCGGAGCTTGAACGATCTTGATGGGCTCGGAAACCAGGCCGGCGAGCGGAAAACCCATGGAGCGCCCGGGAGTGCACGCGTCGGACAGACTATTCAATCCCCGGTCGCGGCGCATCCGTTCAACGGCTTCGGGACGCAGCAATTCCTCCGGCTTGAAGTCCAGAAGAATGTTGGAGCTATATCGGTGCTGCGTGCCGATTTCCATTCCGGGTGCGTCTACCTTGATCGACTCGTCAATCCTGGCGCCATAGAGCCGTTTCATTTCTTCGGCGGTGGTGGTCTCGTGCATCCACACGCCGGAGAGGTCCGGTTTCCCGTCGAGCGCCTTCGGCGCCGGCGCCGAAAGATTCGCTTTGCCGTCGGCGGTGCGCGGCACGCCGGGCTCGCGGAAGTCCACCCATTGCGCGGACGCCGCAGTTACTACGAAAGCGAACAAAACCGGGAAACGCGAGTCAGGGGTCATCTCCGTCACACTACAACAGTGCTGCGCGCGGCGTAAAGGCCTACAAGCGGTCACGTTAAGTACCGTTCATGAGTGCAACTGGAATGCGGGCTGCCGCGGTCCAAATAAGTAGAGAGGTACGGCAGCAGATGAGACGGAAAATTCTGGTCGGAGCGATGCTGGCGGCCGGGGCTATCTTAAGCGCCTGTGCCGGTCCCGGGTATAGCAGCGGATACGTGGGGGTGGGCTATGGGCCGCCACCGCCGCGATATGGAGTGATTGGCGTGGCGCCCGGCCCGGGCTATGTATGGACTGATGGATACTGGGGCTGGCGGGGCGGCCGCTGGGATTGGCAGCCGGGACGCTGGCAACGGCCTCCCAGGCCGCATGCGCGATGGGCGCCCGGATATTGGGAAGAACGTCACGAACATGGGCGCCGCGGGTACCGGTTCCACGAAGGCCGCTGGCGCTGAGTTAGCGCGCGAGAATCTCCAGGTAGCGGGCCATCGATTCGATGCCGCGGAAGAAATTCGGCAAGTGGAATTTTTCGTTGGGCGCATGCAGGTTGTCGTCCGGAAGGCCGAAGCCCATCAGCACGCTGGGAATGCCGAGGAACTTATCGAACAGGCCGACGATCGGAATCGAGCCGCCGGAGCGGATGTAGACGGTTTCTTTGCCGAACACCTGCTTCATGGCATCGGCCGCGGCGTGGATGAAGGGGTTGTCGGGATTCGTTAGCGACGGAGCTCCGGCATGCAGTACCTTGAATTCGGCGGTCACGCCCTTCGGAGTGGCGGCGTTGATGGCCGCCTTCAGCTGGTCGGCGGCTTCGTCGATGCGCTGATCGGCCACCAGGCGTGCACTGATCTTGGCAACGGCACGAGCCGGAATCACGGTTTTGGCGCCTTCGCCTGTGAATCCGCCGCGGATGCCGTGCACTTCGAGCGTGGGGCGGGCCCACAGGCGCTCGAACAGCGGGACTCCCGGTTCGCCGACGAGCGCGGGCGCACCCATTTCTTTTTCCGTGAAATCCCGTTCATTGAACGGAAGCCGCGCCCAAGCTTCGCGCTCTTTGGGACTGGGCGGGACGATGCGGTCGTGAAAACCGGGAATTTTGATGTGGCCGTCGCGGTCCTTCAGCGCGCACACAATTTCGGCAATCGCCTGGATGGGGTTGGGCGCGGCTCCGCCGTACATGCCGGAGTGAAGATCGTGGTTGGCTCCCTGCACGAATAACTCGCCGTAGACGATGCCGCGCAGGCCGACGCAAATGGTGGGCAGGTCGGGCGCGAACATTTCCGTGTCGCAAACCACGGCGGCATCGGATTTCAAACGGGGCGGCTTGCTTTTCACGTAGGCTTCAATGTGTTCGCCGCCACACTCCTCTTCGCCTTCGATCAAAAACTTCACGTTCACCGGCAGCTTGCCCGTCGTCTTGAGGAGGCCCTCGACTGCTTTGATCTGGATGTACACCTGGCCTTTATCGTCGGCCGAGCCGCGGGCGAAGATGTCGTTGCCGCGAATCTGCGGCTCGAACGGCGGCGACTTCCATTCGTCGAGCGGATCCGGCGGCTGCACGTCGTAGTGGCCATAGAAGAGGATGGTGGGCTTGCCCGGCGCGCCAGTCCACTCGGCGTAGACCAGCGGATTGCCCTGGCCCTGGATGAGCTCGGCGGAGGTCATGCCGGCGGCGCGCAGTTCGTCGCGGACGAATTCGGCGGCCCGCTGGATGTCGGGCTTGTGCTCGGAGAGCGTGCTGATGCTCGGAATGCGCAGGAACGTGGACAGGCCCTCCACGAACTGAGACTGGTGCTGCTGGTAGTAGTTCATGCTTTCTCCACGTTAACCCACTTGCGAGGCGGGATCGAGGAGGGACTCGAGCCGGTCCGGAGCAATGCCGGATTTCTCGAGCGCGACTTCGCGAATGGTGCGGCCGGATGCGTAGGCCTCTTTGGCGAGCGCCGCAGCCCGGTCGTAGCCGATCTCGGGTGCGAGCGCGGTGCCCATCGCAAGCGATTGCTCGACGAAACCTTCGGCGCGGTCCCGGTCAACCTGCAGGCCATCCACCAGTTTTTCGGCAAAATTGCGGCTGCCGGCGGCGAGCATCTCGATCGAATCGAGCAGGTCGTACGCCATTACCGGCATCATGACGTTGAGCTCGAAATTACCGGCCGCGGCGCACCAGGAGATGGTCGCGTCGTAGCCGATCACCTGAGCGCAGACCATGAGCAGGCTTTCGGCGATGACCGGGTTGACCTTGCCGGGCATGATGCTGGAGCCGGGCTGGACGGCGGGAAGCTTCAATTCGCCGAGGCCGCAGCGGGGGCCGGAGCCGAGCCACCGGATATCGTTGGCGATTTTAGTGAGCGCGACGGCGTAGGTGCGGAGTGCGCCGCTCAGGAAGCAGACCGCATCGCGGGCGGCCTGGGCTTCGAAGTGATTGCGCGCTTCGAGGAACGGGAGGCCGGTACGGGACGCGATTTCCGCGATCACCTCCCGGGCGAATCCCGGCGGCGCGTTGAGCCCGGTGCCGACGGCAGTGCCGCCCAGCGGCAACTCGTAAATACCAGGGAGAGCGGCTTCGACGCGCCGGCACGAGGCTTCCACCTGTTGGGCATAGCCGCTGAACTCCTGCCCCATGCGGATCGGCACCGCATCCTGCAGGTGCGTGCGTCCGATCTTAATAATGTTGTGGAACTCGGCCGCTTTGCGCGCGAGAGAAGCTGTTAAGGATCGCATCGCGGGCAGCAGGCGCACGGTGACGGCTTCGGCCGCGGCAATGTGCATGGCCGAGGGGATCACATCGTTGCTGGACTGCCCCCGATTGACGTCGTCATTCGGGTGCGCGCCGGCCAAATGCGCGATCACCTCGTTGGCGTTCATGTTGGTGGAAGTGCCGCTGCCGGTCTGGAAGATATCGACCACGAATTGGGCGTCATGATATCCTTCGACCACCTGCCCGGCGGCATATTCGATGGCGGAGAGCTTGTTGATTTTGGCAGCCGCGCTCTTGATCAACGCGAGGGAGCGAATGAAGGAGCGGGGGAACCGCTTGCCGCTGATCGGGAAGTTCTCGAGGGCGCGGGCGGTTTGAGCGCCGTAGAGTGCGGAGTCCGGCACGCGCATTTCACCCATGCTGTCGCGTTCGATTCGGTCAGGCATGCTTTCATTCTGGCGCTATCGGGAAAGCAGATGAACGGATGTGGCTTTGATTACGGCGGAGACCGGCTCATCGCGGCGGAATTGCAGGTCGGCGGCGGATTGCGCGGTGACAAGGGCCACGAGCGGGAAACCGCAATCGACCTCGACGCGCGCAACAGGGCCTTCGAGCAGAACAGACTGGATGCGGCCGGCGAGGCGATTGCGGGCGCTCGAGGCGGAGGGCGCGCCGGGAGCCAGGGTGACTTCTTCGGCGCGGATGCAGGCGAACACGAGGCCGGTCTCGCCGGTGTCGACGGATTCCAGGCGCGCCGCGCCGACCCGGATGGTGGCGAGGCCCGATTCGCGAGCGATGACTTCGCCCGGGATGACATTTTCAACGCCGACCGATTCGGCGACCTGCACATCGGCCGGATGCCGGAAGACTTCTTCGACCGGGCCGGCCTGACGGATGGCTCCGCCGACGAGGACGGCGATCCAGTCGCCGAGCGCGAGGGCTTCCGTGCGATCGTGCGTGACGATGATGCTGGGCACATCGCCATCCACGAGGTTGCGGCGCAGTTCATGGCGCAGCCGCGTGCGCGTGGCGGCGTCCAGGGCGGAGAGTGGTTCATCGAGCAACAGGAGCGCGGGTTCGGCGGCCAGGGCGCGGGCCAAGGCAACACGCTGCTGTTCGCCACCGGAAATCTCGCGCGGGAGTCGCGGTGAAAGCCAGGTGAGGTTAAAGCGGGACAACCACTCGCCGGCCTTGCCGGGGTGAGGCGCGGCGAATTCGACATTGCGGCGGACGGTCAGGTGCGGAAACAGGGCGTAATCCTGGAACAGGAAGCCGGCGCGGCGCTGCTGCGGCGCCAGCGACACACGGGTCGTAGAATCGAACCAGACCTGATCCCGGAATTGAATCCGGCCATTATCGGGACGGTCCAGGCCAGCCAGAAGCCGCAGGAGCGTGGTTTTGCCGGAACCGGAGGGGCCGAACAAGACTGTGACGCGCGCCTGTTCAAGCGGGATACGCAAGTTCGCATCGA
The DNA here is from genome assembly GCA_035295805.1 of Bryobacteraceae bacterium. Classification (GTDB taxonomy): domain Bacteria; phylum Acidobacteriota; class Terriglobia; order Bryobacterales; family Bryobacteraceae; genus PSRJ01. The sequence goes on from DATGII010000078.1 coordinate 22,299, forward strand.
CGGTGAAGCCGGACGGGAGCCGCTTGCGGCAGACGCAGGTCAGGTGGTGGGCCATACCGCCCAGATGCGCCGCTGCAGCGCGTAGGTCACCGCCAACACGCTGAACGAGACCGCGAGCAGAAACAGGGAAGTTTCGTTGGCTGCGCGGTAATCGAGCGCCTGCACCTGATCGTAGATGGAGATCGAAACGGTGCGGGTGGTCCCAGCGATATTGCCGCCGACCATCAAGACCACACCAAATTCGCCGAGCGTGTGCGCAAAACTCAGGATAGCGGCCGTGACAATACCGGGAACCGACAAGGGCACGACGACGCGGCGGAAGGTAGAGAGGCGCGAGACACCGAGGCACCACGACGCTTCGACCAGCTTGCGATCGACGGAGGCGAACGCGGTGGTGATCGGTTGGACGGTGAACGGAAGACTATAAAGGATGGACGCGAGGAGCAGCCCTTGGAACGAGAAGGGGAGCAGGCCGCCGCCACTGAGGGTCCGGTACAAGACGCCGACCGGGCTGCGCGGGCCGATCGCCAGAAGCACGTAGAAGCCGAGGACAGTGGGAGGCAGCACCAGCGGCAGCGCCACCGCGGCTTCGACCAGAAACTTCCAGGGGCGCGGCGAGTACGTCAGCCAATAGGCCAGGGGCGTGCCGACGATCAGAAGAATCGCGGCAGTGAGAGATGCGAGCCTTAGACTGAGCCAGAGGGCCTGCCAATCCATGTCAATTTCCCGCGGGAGCGAATCCGTACGCCTGGAGAACGCGAGCACCCGGCGGGGAGAGCATCCAGGCGCGAAACTCACGAGCCGCCGGCGAGTCTTTCACGATAACACCGCCCTGCTCGATTTTCGGGTAGGCTTCCGCGGGTATTTCCCAATACCGTCCCTGGCCGCGGACCGGGGGAGCCAGAGCCAGAGAAAGCGCGACGATGGCGGCGTCGGCGGCTCCGCTTTGCGCGAACTCGAGAGTTTGCGCGACATTTTCGCCGAGGACCAATTTGTCCTTGAGGCGATCGTAAGCGCCGAGCGAGCGGAGGGCAGCTTCGGCGGCGCGCCCGTACGGGGCATGCTGGGGATTGGCAATCGCGAGGCGGCGCAGGGGAGAGGACTGGAGGGCGGCGGCAGGATCGAGCGGCGAGGCCGAGGGAACCCAAACCGCGAGTCGTCCGATGGCATAGACGAAGACCGAGCCGCGCGCGCCGATTCCCTGCCGGACGAGTTCCCGGGGATAGGCGACATCGGCCGAGAGGAACAGATGGAAAGGCGCCTGATTGCGGATCTGGGCGAAGAAATTTCCGGAGGAACCGTAGGCGAGCCGCAGATCGAGGGACGGATGCGCCGCCCGGAAGCCGCGGGCCAGATCTTCGAGAGCGAACTGTAAGTCAGCGGCCGCGGCAATCGAGAGCGTCTGGGGCGCGGGTTTGCGGCTGCAGGCGCCCGCGAAGGCAAGGGCCAGGGCCAGGCAGCGCGAGACTCGCGGAGCTTTGTCATGTATAAAGGACAATGACGTCTTCCAACGACGCCATTATATCGCCGGGGGCGAGCGAGGGCTCTCCGCGGGAACGGGAACGGCTTAACAAAGATTAACAAAACCACGTGACGCGGCGAGTTTCGGGAGCGTACACTGTAAGAATTATGAGGAACTTACGACGCGCCGCACTCGCCCTCGGTGCGGGACTTCTGCTTTTGGCCGGGCTGAGCTGGGGCCATCATGGAAGCGCGATTTCCTATGACACCGCTCACCTATGGACGACGTGGGCTACGGTCACGGAGTTCAACTACCTGAATCCGCATCCGTCGATGACGTTCGATCGCGTGACAAAGGATGGAAAAACCGAGCACTGGGTGGCGGAGCTGCTGACGAATCCGTCGGAGCTGGTGCGCGCGGGTTGGACCAAGAGCCGAAGCGTGGAAGCGTTGAAACCGGGCACCCGAGTGAAGCTGTATATCGGAACCTCACGCGCGGGCGGGTTCAGCGGCATCATCATGAAGCTCGAAAATGAGCAGGGCGAAAATATTGTCGGCACGCGCACCAATGCGACGGGCGTGGACATGGACGGAGTGCCGGGCGGACTGCAGCCGAGCGGCGCGGACAAGCTGCCCGGCCAGGAAAACTGAGGGATTCGTCATGGCGCACTCACGGTTTAGGACGGGGCTCATGGTACGTGCGGCGGTCGCATTGGCCGCGATTCCGGTGATGCTGCCGGGTCAGGGGCCCGGCAGAGGGAAGCCGGAGGATGCGTTCATCTCGTCCGACAAAGATACGCGTCCATACAACAAGCACGATTTCGGCGGACTGTGGAGCCGCAACCCGCAGACATACGGCCTTCCGGCTTGTCCGGAATGCCGGGATCCCGGGCCGTGGCCCGGCAACGCGTATGGGTTCAACGGCACGCCGCCGCCGCGGACGCCCGAGGGAGAGAAGCTGCTGATGGCGCACAAGCCGGGGCGCGGATTCGAGCTGGGAAGCGAGGAGGCGAAACGGCGAACCGACCTGGACATCGGGATGCGGCGCGCGGTATTGCCCGCCTTCGGCAATGACCCGGAAGCGCGGTGCGAGCCGTTGGGATTGGCGCGTCTGATCACGTTTTCGGGCGGCGGCGCGACCATGGAGATGATTCCCACGCAGGCCAACGACCGGATCATCCAGCGGTTCGAATGGACTTGGGACAATCGCGAAATCTGGATGGACGGGCGAAAGATTCCGAACGTTGATGATTACCTGCCGCGGTATAACGGATACTCGACCGGCAAGTGGGAGGGCGACACACTGGTCGTCACGTCCACCGGGTTCGACGACCGACAATGGCTGGATCAATACGGGTACCCGATCAGCGACCACGCGGTGCTCGAAGAGCGCTGGGACCGGCCGACTCCCAACCGTCTGCGGGTGCAGTTGACGTTAACCGATCCCAAGCTGTACACGCAGCCGTGGAAGGCGAGCCTGAAGGTCTGGGGCCTGGTTCCGAAGGACAAGATGGAGGTGGGCGGCTGGTCGGGGATTCTGGAAGACCGCTGCGTGCCTTCGGACGAATCGCTGTTCAACACGTTCCGCGACCACGCGGCAGGGAAGAAGAAATAGACCGGCAGTTGGTTCGAACGGTAGGTAAAGACCATTTAAAGCCGCGGGTATACGCCGATCCGGCAAACGGTGGATGGGGTTCCTCTTCGAATGGGGGAGGCAGCCGGGGTGCCGAGGCGCACATTAGCGAGCCAGAATTTTCTTGCCGGAAGATGCCTGACGGCGATAGCTTAGAGCGTGGGCTGGCAGCACATCGGAGCGCGGACACTATCGCGGTGAGTCGATTTCGCTACCACCTGCCAGCCCACCCATCACAATACGCCTAACGATGCAGAAGTGTCTATCGGCTCCTCCGGGGGGGGGG
>DATGII010000079.1:0-24420 GCA_035295805.1 Bryobacteraceae bacterium
CGACTGCCTGCCGCCGCGATTGTGTGTACGATGCTGCCGCTTGGCGGCTGGGCGTCGTTCCCTGACGACATCGAAGCGCTGGTGGTGCACGGGGAGCTAGCGACCGCCGACCGCGCCGTTCAGTCCGCGCGCGCCAAGGGCGCCGCCGGTCCGGAAGTAGCCGCCGCCATTTCGTGGCTGGCGCGGGGAGAACTCGCCGCCCGCCAATTGGATCGGGCCGACGCCTATGCCTCCGACGCCCGGAAGATGGCGCTGGCGTCGCTCGGCATGCGCCGCATTGATAGCGACCCCTGGCTGCCCACCGCCGTAGGCGCCGCGATTGAAGTGCACGCCATCGTGCTCGCCGCGCGGGGCGAGATTCCCGAGGCGGTGGCCTATCTCCGGGAGGAGCTCAAAACCTGGAATGGCACCTCGCTTCAGGAGCGCATCAATAAGAACATCAATCTGCTGGCGCTGGAAGGCAAGCCGGCGCCGCCCCTCGAAGGGTTCTCTCTGGCGGCGTTGAAAGGCAAGCCGGTCCTGCTGTTCTTCTGGGCGCACTGGTGTCCCGACTGCAAGGCCGATGTTCCCGTCATCGCGGCCGTGGAAAAAAAGTTCGCTGCGCAGGGCCTGACATTGGTCGGTCCCACGCGCCTCTATGGATATGCGGCCGGCGGCGATCCGGCTCCGCCGGCCGCGGAAAAGCAGTATATCGAGCAGATCCGGAACCAATATTACGCACCGCTCGGCAAATTTCCCGATCCGGTCAGCGCCGGCAATTTCCAGACCTACGGCGCCAGCACCACGCCGACGCTTGTTTTGATCGATCGCGCCGGCATTGTGCGGTACTATCATCCCGGCGCCGTTACTGAAGCCGAATTGTCCGCCCACGTCCAGGCGATTCTCCGCTAGGGCAGGGCGGTCCAAGGGATAGAGACGGCAAGCGCTGGAATTCCCTTTGACTTCGGCCCCGGTTTTTGCTGTACTGTTGATGGCTACTTTTTGGGCTTGTCTTTCCATCATCGATTCCGGCTGTCACCGAAGTATTCCCTCCGGGCATCGGACCTACCTTCGTCTGTTTCGGTAAAGTAACCTTTAAATTTGCATGTTTCCTGGCAGAAATTTTCCCCCGCGCAGACCTAATCGAAGAGAAAACGTCAACGAGTTGATTCGTGCTCGCGAGGTCCGCGCCGTATTTCCGGATGGCACCGCCGAAGTGATGCCCACCGCCGCCGCCCTGCGCAAGGCGCAGGAATTGGGGTTGGATCTGGTGCTGGTGGCGCCCACTGCCGTGCCGCCGGTGGCCAAGGCGGTCGACTACGGCCACTATCAATACGAGCAGAAGAAGAAGCAGCACGACGCCAAGAAGAAGCAGCACGTGGTACAGGTCAAGGAGCTCAAATTCCGTCCCAACACCGATGACCACGACTACAGCTTTAAGAAGAACCACGCCATCCGGTTTCTCCAGGAGGGCAATCGAGTCAAGGCGGTAGTCCAATTCCGCGGCCGCGAGATCGCCCACGCCGACTTAGGCAAGAAACTGCTGATGCGCTTCGCCGAAGACCTGTCGTCCTTTGGCAGTGTGGAAGGAGTGCCTCGGCTGGAAGGCCGCAACGCCCATATCCTGATCAGCCCCGTTAAGGCCGGCGCCAAGGCGCCGGAGAAGACACCGTAGGCGTAACGCAATCAATCTCAGGCTGCCGCGGCGCGATGTATTATTCCCGTTCGTTATCGGACTCTCATCAATAAGCCCCCTAAAATCAGTTCCTTAACTGAAGAAAATAGTCCGATAATAGGGAAATCCCCTCACTCGTTAGTCTAATCAATACCCTATAAAAGTACTAGGGATCACCCCTAATGTTGGTTCGTCGCCAATATACCGATTCAGTTAAACTGGCGGCGGACGACGTAGCTAATTGGTACCTGTCGAGGACTAGTCAATGGCCGTCAGTCTGATCGTGTCGAACGAGCTCCGCCGAGAGTTCGAACCCAGCAATGCAGATAAGGAGTAGCTCACTATGCAACGGACTCATGGAAACAAACGGGGCCTGACGGACCTCTGCCTGCTTCTGGCTCTCGTTCTTTGTACGAGCATCTTGCACGGCGCCCCAGCCGTTCCGGTCGCCGATGGGCCGATGTTCCCGCCGGCTCCGTGGGAAGGCCTCCAGGTCGCCGACGGGCCGATGTTCCCGCCGGCTCCGTGGGAAGGTCTCCGGATCGCCGCCTGAAGTTTTTTCTGCCGCAACCGCTCCCTTGCACCTAAAATTGGAGTTGGATGCGCGACGCTCTCCAGTACCTGAGCTTACTGCTCTGGTTTCCGCTGATCCTGTTGGTCATCGCGGCTCTGCTGCGAGGCCGTTACCGTCGCTATCCCTTTCTTCTGGCTTATGCGGTGGCGTCCTTCCTGACAGGTGTCATTGACCTGGCAGCGTATCTGGGGCGTTACTCGGGGGCCCGCATGGCTCATTCGTTCGCCGTTTACTACTGGGTGGATGACGGTATCAGGCAAAGCCTTCTCTTCACGGTTGTGATCAGCTTCTTATATCTGGCGACGCGCGAGGTGCGGCGCCGCGCCCTGGTGCGCACTTCGCTGGTCGTGGGAGCCATCGTCTTTGCGGGGACATCCTTCCTGATTCACTATGATTCGCAGGTGGTGAGCAGCAGTTGGATGACGCCGTGGACGCGCGATCTGGATTTCTGCTCCGCGTTTCTCGATCTGGCGCTGTGGGTAATCCTGCTGAACGCCCAAAAGTACGACATGGAACTCTTCATGTTGAGTGGAGCTTTGGGCATCCGCTTCACCCTCGAGGCGATTGGTCACGCTTTGCGCAACCAGTTCCCGTCGATTCTGCTCGCGGGGGACATCAGCATCGTTCTGGCGAGTCTGGCGTGCTTGTATATTTGGTGGCAGGTTTTTCGGACGGCGCCGGTTCGGAAGGCTTCCCCTGTGGGCACTTCTCAACTCTGAAGCAGGGCCGCGGCGGCGCTCCGCGGCTCTGCTTCGGTGATGCTGCCGATTAGCGGTTGGGCTTCTCGGCCGTGGTACGGTCAGCCGAAGTCCCGCCGGGTCCTGTCAATCCAGCGGTCACCTGGTCAGCAGTGAAGACTTTCACCTCGACGCGCCGGTTCTTGGCATTGGCGGCCCGAGTCTTGCCCTCTTCCACGGGCTTTTGGTCGCCGAGCCCGATCATGTGAATGCGGTAGATCGGGATATCGCCGTTCGCCACGAGATATTCGACGACGCTGTCGGCGCGGCGGCGGCTCAGAGTCTCGTTGTAGTCATGGTTTCCGACCTTATCCGTGAAACCTTCGACTGCGATGAAGAACCGCTTGTCGGATTTCACGTCGTTGGCGAGCTTGTCGAGATCTTGCTTGGCATCGGGCGACAAAGCAGATTTGTCGAACTTGAACGGCACACTGACGGACGTCTGCAGCTTGTAGTCGTCAATGTTGGAAACCACGCCACGCAGCTGGTCGAGGCCCTGGCGGTTCTGATCAGCGGCCCGGCTGGCGTCGTTGGCGCGATTCATGGCATCGGAAGCGTGTTGATCGGCAGTCATCGCGTGCTGATCAGCGGTTGACGCCCGCTCCTGCGCGGCGTTGATCCCGCTTTGCGCGCGCTCGTCGACATCTTTGACTTGCGTGCGCGTTTCTTCGATGGACTGACTGTTCTTACTCGTCTGTTCGCCCACCTGATCCACCTTCGCTTGAACTGGTGCGGTGGTGTTGCGAACGTATTTCTTTGTAGCGCAGCCGGTAGCGAGAAGTCCGGCGCTGGCAATCACGGCGGTAGCGGCAAGGAGTGCTTTCATGGTCAAACCTCGGCTTGCCCTGATGCAATCCGAAAACCGTTCAGATAAAGTAAGCAGATTCAAAGACAAACGCGAACCACACGCAGTGGTTGTGGTGGTTCGCTAATGTAAGGTTTACGCACGCTGAGACTTTTTGGTGCGGCGTGGATTCGGGATCGGTGGCGGCTGCGTTTTTCGGGTATAGCCGGGGAGATCCCATGCCACGTTCTCGTAGATCTCGCCTTCCGGATCAAAATCGAGGGGCCAAAACTTGCGAGTGTTCATAGCAACCTCCCTCATCGAGAATTGGAAGACTACTCCTTCATTGTACCACCTTCTGAAATCCCCATAATCCTATGAAATTATTGTACTTATTTCGTACGGGCCGGTTGGTTGCCGGCTGTTTCCGCCGGCTTTGTACGCAGACGCGGACGCCGTTTGAATATTCCATTGACACTACCGGCGACCCATGTACAATCCAAAATGGCACCCAATTTGACTACGGAAGTGGCGCAGAATGTTCAAAGGCAGGAAACCTCGTCCGCCTGCTGGTCCGGACGTGCATGGCTATAACAGCAGCGAAGTGGCCCGGATCTGCGGGGTGAGCCTCCGCCAATTGCAGTGGTGGGACGAGCGGAACGTCGTTTCACCCCGCCAGGATGGCCACAAGCGCATCTATATGCCGGAGGAAGTAGTCGAGATCTCGGTGATTGCCGAACTGCGCCGCAAGGGCTTCTCGCTGCAGAAGATTCGCCGCGTCCTGCGGTTCCTGCAAAAGGACATGGGTAAGCGCCTGAGCGAGGCCTTAACCGCCGCTTCGGACGTACATCTGCTTACCGACGGTAAATCGATTTATCTCGAAGATACCCCGGAGCGGATCATCGATCTGCTCAAGAATGCCCGCCAGCCGATGTTCCTGGTATCGGTGACCGATCAGGCCAAGCGAATCACGGCCGGCTCGGAACGCAAGCCGGCGCGCTCGGAAACCGCAGGCCTCGCGCGCAAAGTGCGGGCGGTCTGAATCAGCGCGGGCTGCTGCCCGAGACCACCGTGATGGTCACGCCTCCAAACGCGAGAAGGACGATCCCGACGTAAGAGTAGGGGCTATGGTCCTGCACGAACAGTGCGGTGTTGGCGAAGGCATCCATGACGGCCTGGCGGAGCTGCGGCGAGATGATCAGGAATCCCCCGGTAAATCCGAACATTCCCAGCGCTCTGGCCATAGAAGTCTGCCCGATTCCATATTGGACGGATTGGGATCGCAAGAAAAGTACTGCAGGTCCTGAGGAAGTAATGCGGAATTAACGTTACGGCTACTGGAAGCTCCCGATGGGCTTCCCGTAGCCGCAGCGTTTCAAGAAGTTGCGATAGCCGGGTCAGACGATCTTGCGCAGCTTGGTCACGCGCCCGATCTCCACCCACTCCGCCACGAAAATGTTCCCGGCGTGGTCGAAGATGGCGCCGTGCGGCTGAACGAACTGGCCCGCGATGAAATCGGAGCGATTCTCCGTGGTGCGCGGGGGATTGGCTACGGTGGGCTCGCCCAGATGGAGGATGATCTTGTCGTCCTTATCCAGCAACGTGACGCGAGCCTGAAGATCCGGCACGACGACCGTGTCTTTTCGAAAATGGAAATGGCAGGGCGACTTGGTGCCGGCTACGACGTTGATCGGGGTGTCATCGAGTTTATACCGGACAATCCGGTTGTTGCCCCGATCGGCCACGAGCAGAATCGGGTTGGCGGGATCGCGCAGATCGATGGCATTGCCGTGCGGATTGTTCATGGAGTCAATGGGCACGTCTCTGGGAACGCCGGGCTGGCCGGGAGGAGGAGGATTGGCCGGTCCTCTGGCCCTGGCGCCGGCTTGAGGCCCGGGTCCGCCCCGTTCGCCTCCGCGGCCGCCGCCGGGCGCCCGCCCGGGGCCCGCTCCCGGACCCCGTCCGCCGCCTTCCGCCTGACCGGCGGGCGGGCCTCCGAAGGTCTTCACCAGCTTCGGGTACGCAGTGCTGCTCGCCTGGGTATAGTGGAACATGTAATACGAGCCGTAACCGTCGCCAACCCAGAAATCCAGGTTGGGCGCAATCGCAAAGTTCGTAGGCCGGTAGTTCAAGCCCGCCGCTCCGCCCGGTCCGGTCGAGCCGGGGCCTTTCTGGTAGATGGGAGAATCCTGGGGATAGCCCATCGTCCAAACTTCTTCGCCCTTCAGTGTACGTTTCGTAACGATGCCGTGCTTCTCGTCGCAGAAGTAAAGATATTCGGTCTTACCTTCCTTCGACAGGTGCATGCCATGGGCGCCGCCGCGGAACATGGCGCCGAACGACCGCACGAACTTGCCCTTCGCATCGAAGACCACGACCGAATCGGGGCTCTGGCTGTCCTTGTGAACCGTATGGTGGATGTAGATGTGGCCCTGGGCGTCCTCGCAGACGCTGTGGGTGTTCCCGTATTTGATGCTGGACGGCAGTTCGCCCCAGTCGTGAATACACTCGTACTGGTGCTCTCCCGATCCGAGAACCGGCAGCTTTGTCCCCGCCTTGTCGGTGGCGCCGAGGATCATAGGGGCGGAAATCGCGGCCCCCGCGGTTGTCAGGAAATTGCGTCGCGTTGTCTCCAAGCAAAACCTCCTTTTTGTTCAATCCCCAGCGACAGTCGGACGACTGTCTTCAGTGCTCTTTGTGCATCATATTGAGCCGCATTTGCTCGTGTCAAGCATAGCGGGTGCGACATCCGCCCCGGACCGTGTCGCGGCCATCGCGCGGGGCGAACCCGTTTTTGTTTTGTCGCACGTTATCGTAGAGAAGGAAATGCACAAAGCCATCATCTTTGATCTCGGCAAGGTTCTCGTCCCTTTCGATTTCATGCGCGGCTACCAGGCGCTGGAGGCGCACTGCCCGTATCCGGTCGCCGAGATCCGCAGCCGCATCGCCGCCACGCGCCTGGTCGAACCGCTGGAGAAAGGTCTGATCACGCCCCGCGACTTCGTCCATCAACTCTCCGAGGCGCTCGACCTCGAAATCGGGTACGACGAGTTCTGCCGAATCTGGAGCTGCATCTTCAGCGGCCAACTGATCCCCGACGCCGTGCTCGAATCACTCGCCCGCCGGTATCGCCTGCTCCTCCTTTCTAATACCAACGAGATTCACTTCGAGATGATCCGAGAGAACTACACGCTGATCCGGCATTTTCACGACCTGGTGCTGTCGTACCAGGTACACGCCATGAAGCCGGAGCCGGAAATCTTTCGCGCCGCCGTGGCGCGGGCCGGATGCCGCCCCGGGGAGTGCTTTTATACCGATGACATCGGCTTGTTCGTGGAAGCCGCCCGCTGCGAGGGTCTGGACGCGGTCCAGTTCGAATCGCCCGAGCAAATCGAGCGCGAAATGAATGCCCGCGGCATTACCTGGTAAAAAAAACCGGGCGTTCCGAAAAACGCCCGGTGTGAGGAGCACTGTGAGTCTTTTCAGGAGGTGATGGACACACAGGCGTGGAGGAGTCCGTTACGCCAGCAGGCCTCCGTGTCCGAGGCCGGCGACTTCCCAGCCAGTCACGTGATAGCGCGCCAGCAGCGGCGGCAGAAGCAGGTCGACAATATTCGGTTTGGCGGACCGGAAGCAGCCTGGGGCGGAGATGATGGGAGTTTCGTCTTTATACGCCATCAGCAGCAGGTTGCCGGGCTCGACCGGAGCCAGAAATCGTTCCACTTGCCCCCCGATCCTGCAAATTGCCTGCCCGATGACATCTTCCGGTCCCGCTGGAGCGGTGGTCGAAGCCACCAGAATGACGCAGGGCTTGGAGCGCAAGAGGTGGTGCAGGCAGCGCGTCACGGAATTGTCGTCTTCCGTGCACGCCATGGCGAAATTCGCGTTCACGGCGAACCGCTCCAGCCGGTGCCGCATGATGTTCTCAAACAACTGGCGGGCGCGCTCGCCGCTGAGCGGATCGGTGTAGAGCACGCCGATGTTGGGAGCGCGCACCGGGCGCGCCTGCAGGATCGGCCCGCGCTCTTTGAGAATGCCGATCACCGCGTCCAACTGCTCTTTGGCCACGGCGAACGGAGCGCTCTTGATAGTAGCGATCCGCTGCCCGGTCACCGCGTAACTGAAATTCAGGGAGGTCGCAATCACGACGCTCGAGGTGCAGTTGATCTGCTTGAGCAGTTCATCGTCGACCAGGACGCAGCAATTCTCGGTGGCGATCAGGTTGGCGCGGCCGCCCGCGGCCAGGCGGATCTCGAAACTGCCGCAACCCATCTCACTGGCGACGGCGCACACGGCATCATCTTCGCCGATCTCGCCATCTTCCAGTTCGGTTACCCAGATAGTCTCCATGCCTTCGGATTCGAGCACGCGGACATCTTCCTCGCTGATCACGTGCCCCTTTGCCAGAAGTTTCTTTCCGCCCGGACGGAACACGGTGCAGCATAGAATCCGGCCAGTTGAAGATTTCACATCAACCGTCTGTGCTCTCATTTTGCCCTCACCGCAGTAGTACGAAAATATTAAGGTTTGAATATCCTCAAGCTGATTCTATCCCAGTTTAGGAGGGAGATGTCGGAAATATCCCCGGTCTTTTGCGGAGGTGCTCGACACCCTCATTTGGGGGGACAGTTCTAGATCGATTGGGGAATCGGCAGTTGCACGAGGGGATCGGGTTCACCCATCGGCAGCGACCCGGCCCAACGTTCCGGCTGCAGGACCCGCATGACGGCGATCTCATCGCACGCCTGGAACTTCGGGCAGCGGAGGCAGTCTTTCCAGGCTTTCAAGGGCAGGATGCCGCGTTCGACTGGGTGAAAGCCGACCTTACTGAAGAAATCCACAACATAAGTGAAGGCGAAGACGGCGTGTAGTTGATAATTGTCCGCTTCGGCGAGCAGTGCCTCGATCAGTCGGCGCCCGACGCCCTGCGTCTTGGCCGACTCGGCGACAGCGAGGGAACGGATTTCGCCGGCCGTCGGACTATAGAAATGTAGCGCGCCGCAGCCGAGCAACAAATCGCCGTGTGTCACCACGGTGAAATCCCGGATGGCTTCGGACATCTCGAATTCCGTGCGCGGCAGCATGATTCCGCGGGCGGCGTACCCATTGATCAAATCGAGAATGCCGGGAATGTCCCGCATGACGGCCTTGCGGACGGTCAGAGAAAGGCGGGGCGTCCGGCTTTCGAGACAGGAATCTGAGCGAAGCGCGCTGATCATGCCGCCCTGCCTTCGCCCAGCACGATCCGTGTGCCGATGGCTTCGCCGGCGAGAAGACGCGCCAGAATCTGAGGCGCGGCTCCGGGCGCGATCCGCACTTGCCCGACGCCGCCCCGCAAGGCCGCAAGCGCCGCATCGAGCTTGGCTTGCATGCCCCCGGTGGCCACGCCCTCGGCAATCAGGCGCGCGCTCTCCTGGACGGTCAGAACGGCCCGGATCTGCCGCGATTGGTCGAGAACGCCTTCCACATCGGTGAGAAAGATCAACTGAGCCGCCCCGAACGCAGCGGCGCACGACACCGCCATCTGGTCGGCGTTCACGTTATAGACGCGCCCTTCGCGGTCGCCCGCCACGCACGCCACCACCGGCACATAGCGGTGTGCGGCCAGCAGATCGAGCAGGGCTGGGTTGGAGTGGGTCACTTTCCCGACGGCGCCCAGTTCCGGATCGAGCTGCTCGGCCTCGGCGAGAAAGGCATCGATTCCCGACAGGCCCACCGCAGCCGCCCCCGCCCGGTTCAAGCTGGCCACGAGTTCATGATTGACGCTGCCGGCCAGAACCTTTAAAACAGCATCCAGCGTTTCCGGCGTGGTCACGCGCAGCCCGTTCACGAACCGGCTTTCGATGCCCCGCTCCGCCAGGTACCGGGTCATCTGCTTGCCGCCCCCGTGCACGACGACGAGTTCGACGCCCTCGGCCCGCACCGCCGCGATCTGCCGCGCCAGCGAATCCCGGGAGGCTGCCGTATCGAGCAGTGTGCCACCCAGTTTGACCAGCAGCTTCACAGGAGCCCCGCCGTTTCGGGAAATCCGAGCATCAGGTTCATATTCTGGATCGCCTGTCCGGCGGCGCCCTTGACCAGGTTGTCGATTGCGCTCACCACGATCGCGCGACCGGTTTTGGCGTCGAGCGTCACTCCCAAGTCGCAGAAGTTGGTGCGCGCCACGGCGCGCACATCGGGAACGTGGCCGGGGTTGTAGATGCGGACGAACGGCTCGCCGGCGTAGCGCTTTTCGTAAATCTGGAGCAGCGTTTCGGCGCTGTCGACACCGACAGCGCGAAAGTAAATGGTTTCCAGAATGCCGCGGTCGAGCGGCAACAGGTGCGCCGTAAAGCTGAATTCGCGTTCTTCCAGGCCGGAGATCTGCAACACCTCGGCCACATGCCGGTGCTTGAGGATCGAGTAAGCGGAGAAATTTTCGGTGACTTCGCAGAAGCTGGTCTTGAGAGTCGGCTTGCGGCCGGCGCCGCTCACGCCCGACTTGGCATCGCAGACGATGCCGGCCGCGCGATCAATCACCCCGGCATCGACGAGAGGGCGGATCGCGAGGTTGGCGGCGGTCGGATAGCAACCGGGGTTGGAAACCAGCCGCGCCAGCGGAATGCGATCCCGGCAGAATTCCGGCAGCCCGTAGGCGGCTTCCGCCAGCAGGGCCGGCTGCGTGTGCGGTTCCTTGTACCAGGCGGTGTAGTTTTCCGGCGTGCGCAGGCGAAAGGCGCCGCTGAGATCTACCACGCGGATTCCGGCCCCCCACATCCCAGCCGCGAGGTCCATCGATACTTCCGGGGGGGTGGCGAGAAATACGAGCTCGATGCCGGCGGCGCTCACGGAATCCGGGGTGGAGGGCAGGGAAGCGGCCGGTTTGCGGTTTCGGATGCTCGCCCCGGCTGCGTGGTCATCGCGATGCTCCAGTAAGACGGTTTCGACCGACGGATGCCGGCCCAGAAGGCGAACCAATTCCGCTCCGCTATAACCGCGATGCCCGACAATGCCCACCTTCGATGAGTTGCGCATGACTAAATATTCTATTTAATGAATAAATATACCATAACACGAGATCTGCTGAGCGGGCAAGCTTTGTGGCGCGCGACAGGTCTCCGAGTGGCAAACGACACCACTGGCAGGCAGGTTGCAACGTTGTTGCCGGCTGTCAACGCGGATGGAAGGGCTCTGGCACAAAAACGCGAATGTATACACGATTGATGTGCAATCGTTCGCCGACGGCAACGATGACGGCGTCGGAGACTTTCTGGGGCTTTCGCGTAAATTGGATTACCTGTCCGGATTGAATGTGAGCTGCATCTGGCTGCAGCCGTTTTATCCCTCACCGCGCCGGGACCACGGCTACGACATCAGCGATTATTACAGCATTGATCCGCGCTATGGCACGCTGGGCGAATTCGTCGAATTTTCACAAGCGGCGCGCGACCGCGGTATTCGCATCATCGCGGATCTGGTGGTGAACCACACGTCGCGGGAACACCCGTGGTTTCAGCAGGCGCGCCGGGACAAGGGCTCGAAGTATCGCGACTGGTATGTGTGGTCGAAAGAGAAGCCGCCGGATGCCGAGCAGGGAATGGCGTTTCCGGGTGTGCAGAAAACGACATGGACGTACGACGACGCGGCGGGGGAATACTACTTTCACCGCTTTTACGATCATCAGCCGGATTTGAACACGAGCAATCCCGCCGTGCGGGCAGAGATCGCGCGCATCATCAAGGCCTGGGTGCAACTGGGCGTCTGCGGATTTCGCCTGGATGCGCTGCCGTTCGTCATTACGACCAAAGGCCCTGGCAGCACGGCGTTCGGCGACTGTCCGGAATACTTGATCGATATGCGGCAGGTGCTTTCGTGGCAGCGCGGCGACGCGGTGTTCATGGCGGAGGCGAACCTGCCGCCGGACCAGGTCGAGATGTATTTCGGCGAGGGCGATCGCGTCCACGTCATTTTCAATTTCTACGTCAACCAGCATCTCTGGCTAGCGCTCGCGCGCGGGGAGGCTCAGCCCATCCGCGACGCCTATCGCGCATTGCCGACTATCCCGAAGTACTGCCAGTGGGGAAATTTCCTCCGCACGCACGATGAGCTCGATCTCGGACGTCTGAGCGAAGCCGAACGGGCCGAGGTGTTCCGCGCCTTTGGTCCCGAGCCCGCCATGCAGTTGTACAACCGGGGCATTCGCCGGCGGGTCGCGCCGATGCTCGGCAATGACCGGCGGCGCCTGGAGCTGGCGCACAGCCTGATTTTTACTTTGCCCGGAACTCCGGTTCTGCGTTACGGCGACGAGATCGGGATGGGCGAGGATCTCTCGTTGAACGAGCGCGACAGCATCCGGACGCCGATGCAATGGGCGGACATGCGACATGCGGGATTTTCGCGGGGGGAGCGCCTGGAAATCCCCGTCATTGAAAACGGGGAGTTCGGCTACCCGAACGTCAATGTCGCAGCGCAGCAACGCGATCCGAACTCTTTTCTGAACTGGTTCGAGCGCATGACTCGTTTGCGCCTGCGCTCACCGGAGTTCGGCACGGCCGAATGCCACTGGCTGGAGGCGAGCGACCCGGCGGTTCTGGCGCACTGTTGCGCGTCGGAGGAATCGTGCGTGTTCGCAATCCACAATCTAAGCGCGCGCGAAATCGACGTAAAGATAAGTTTAGGGCGGCGTCCCGAAGGGCTGTTTGATGTTCTGCGGGATTGCGCACATCCGGTCGCGGCGGATGGCCGCCAGCAGGTTCATCTCAAGCCTTACGGCTATCTGTGGCTGCGCGACTGTCACGGGCCGGACTGCGGCCGGTGAGTTCGCATCGCAACCAGGCGCAAACGCCGGTAATCGACAAACCAGC
This sequence comes from Bryobacteraceae bacterium, assembly GCA_035295805.1. Taxonomy (GTDB): domain Bacteria; phylum Acidobacteriota; class Terriglobia; order Bryobacterales; family Bryobacteraceae; genus PSRJ01. The sequence goes on from DATGII010000079.1 coordinate 12,593, forward strand.
AGCCGTCGCGAAATGAGCCCGGGGCGGCGTAGGCCTCCAGCAGGCGCTGGAATTCGGGGCGTTGCTCGATTGACAATGCTTCGGTCCAGCAGCTGCCGAACATGGCCACCCAATCGGCGAGGCCGCGGGCTCCGTTGTCCAGCCGCGTGGGCCGGTCGAACAGCGCAGCGAACGTGACTTCGAGTCCGTATCGCTCCAGGATCGGGGCGTATTCGCCGATGCTGGGGAAAAACCAGGGCATACGGACGGCTTCGGGAGTGACACCGAGTTTACCCAGTGCTTGGAAGACAGCCGCCTGCAATAACTGGTTATTGCCCTTGCCGCCGAGTTCGGCGACGAAGCGTCCGCCTGGTTTGAGGGCGCGCGCAATTCCGGCGGCGGCGGCATCGGGATCGGAAACCCAGTGGAGCGCCGCATTCGAAAACACTGCTTCAAACTGCTCGCGGTAGGGAAGCGAGCGCGCATCGGCCAGTTCGAACCGCACCTCGGGAAAGTTGCGCCGCGCTTGTTCGATCATAGCCGCGGAGTTGTCGATAGCGGTGACGTGCGCGCCGGCGCGCGCGATCTCGGCAGCCAGCTGGCCGGTGCCGCAGCCGATATCCAGGATGCGTTCCCCCGCTTGCGGCGCGAGCAGCTGCAGCAGGTCGCGTCCGTACTCCCACACGAAGGCGTGGCTGCCCTGATAAAGTGACGGGTTCCAGTGCGCGGCCATAGCGTGCTAGTTCCCGAACACCAAAACTGAAAACGTGCCCGGAATCATTGGCGGCCTGGGCTGGGGCGTGCCGGGCGCCGCTTCGGGCCGCGGGCCGAATTGCGCCACGGAAAGATAGACTCTCGCGGTTTTTCGGTCCAGCGCCATCGTCCGGGCGCCGGGTTGCGTTTTGACCTGTTCGACCAGCGTGTATTTGTCGGGCGAATCTTCGTGGAACACGGAGAGCGCGCCAGGCCCGCCGCCGGTTGAAAAAAAGATCAATCCCCGTTCGGGATCGAACTCGGTGGCATCGACGCCTCTTTCGATTGGTTGCGCGGTCACAATCCTGCCGGTATTCCCATCAACGACTGTCATAACGCCGCTTCGGCATCCAATGAACACGCGCTCGTTCTTACGATCCATATCCATGCTGCTCGGCTGCTGGCAGGCGGCGAGAGGCCAGGTATCGAGCACCTTCAGATTCTGCGAATCGAGTCTGAGAACGGTGTGGCGATCCTGCATGTTCAAGAAGAGATGCCCCGCGCCATCCGCCGCAAGATGCTCCGTCCTGCCACCCAAGCCCTCAATCACGCCGGCGATTTTGCCTGTCCTGGCGTCGATCGCCGTCACACGCTGGCTGCCTCGATCCGCGGTGAAGACGCGGTTGGTCTTCGGGTCAAAGATAATCCCGTTCGGGTCCGCGCCCACCTTCACCTTGTCGATGATCGCCAGGGTCTTAAGGTCAAAGATGGTGACGGAGCCAGGATCACTGGCGCTGATGAAGCCGCGGCCGAAGTCCGTGGCAATGGCGATTCCATGCACATCAGAACCAGGAATTCTTCCCGCAATCTTTGCGGTATCGAGGTCGAGCACAACGACCTCCCGGTCGTGGGAAACATACAAGCGCCGGCCTTCTGTATCGGCAGTCAGATAATCCCAGCCGTAGTCGCCGGGAATTGGAATCGTCTGGATCAGATGATATGGACCCGCCCCGCTCGCAATGCTCGTCAAGGCGAGAAGAAGCGATGCTGATTTGAGGTTCAGGCCGCGGGCTCTTCGCATAGTCTTTCCAGTCTACTTCCAGCGCCGGTGTTGCATAGGGGTTCCGGCGCTGCCAAAATGGGCTGATCGAATGGCGACGGTGGTCCGATGCCCTTCCTGCGGCCGCGAAAGCGGCGCCGGAAATTATTGCGCGTGGTGCGCCGCGCGGCTGGATGCCACGTCCGTCGAAACGGCGCTGCTGACGGCCGCGCCGCGGGTGTCGCATCTCAGTTCATCCAGCGGCGTGGACGAAGGCCGTTTTGTTCCGGGCACGGTTCTCGCCGGACGCTACCGAATTGCCGGGCTGCTGGGGCGCGGGGGCATGGGCGAGGTGTACCGCGCCACCGATCTTACGCTCGGCCAGGCGGTCGCGCTGAAATTCCTGCCGGAAACGCTGGGGCGGGACGATCGCGCGCTCGCCCGCTTCTACAACGAAGTTCGCATCGCGCGACAGGTGACGCATCCCAATGTGTGCCGCGTCTACGACATCGGACAGGTCGAAGGCCAGCACTACATTTCGATGGAGTACGTGGACGGCGAAGACCTGGCGTCGCTGCTGCGCCGCATCGGGCGCCTGCCGGTGGATAAAGCAATCGAGACCGCGCGCAAGGTCTGTGCGGGACTGGCCGCGGCGCACGAGCGCGGCGTGCTTCACCGCGACTTGAAGCCCGCGAACATCATGATGGACCGGCGCGGCCATGTGGTCATAATGGATTTCGGCCTCGCTGGTTTGAGCGACCAGTTGCAGGGCGATATTCGCAGCGGGACCCCGGCTTACATGTCGCCGGAACAGCTGGCCGGGACCGAGGTGACGGTCAAGAGCGACATCTACGCACTCGGCCTGGTGTTGTACGAGCTGTTCACGGGTAAGCGCGCGTTTGAAGCCGCGACGATGGCCGAGCTCATGGACTTACAGCAGCGCGGCTCTCCGGTCAGCCTCACCACGCTGGTGAAGGAACTGGACCCGGGCGTGGAGCGCGTAATCCTGCGGTGTCTGGCATCGGATCCGAAGCAGCGGCCGGTATCGGCTCTCTCGATTGCATCCGCCTTGCCGGGTGGTGATCCGCTGGCAGCTGCACTGGCGGCCGGCGAAACCCCTTCACCGGAGTTGATCGCGGCAGCGGGGGAAACCGAAGGGCTGCAGCCGAAAACAGGGTTGGCCTGGCTGGCGGCGGCTCTGGCGGGTCTGGCGGCGGTCGCAATTCTCGCTCCCTCCCAGCAGATTACCGAAGCGCTCCATCTGGAGAATCCGCCGGAAGCCTTGGCGCGGGATGCGCGCGTATTGTTGCAGAACCTCGGCTATACGGCGCGTCCGGCGGACCGTTACTGGGATTATGGGTACGACAACGAATATCGAGCTTATCTCGGGCGCCATCCCAACGAGGCTGCTGCGCGTTGGAAGAATTCCGCGGCGGACGAACCGCCGCTGGTGACATTCTGGTATCGCGAAAGCTCCTCCACCCTGATCGCCCAACGAGGGTTCAACGCGCAGACCCGGTTCGACGATCCGCCGTTTGAACTTCCCCGGATGATCCGGCTGCGGCTGGATCCGGCGGGCAAATTACAGCAGTTCGAAGCGATCCCGCCGCGAGTGGAAGCGCCCGCGCCGGCCGGATCGTTCGACTGGAACAAGCTCTTTCAGGCAGCCGGGCTCGATCTGACCCGATTCCAACCGGCCGAGCCGCAATGGGCTTCGCCCGCGAATTGGGATCAGCGCGCGGCGTGGACCGCCGGTTCCCTACGCATCGAAGCCGCGGCCTGGCGGGGCCGCCCGGTTTCCTTTCGAATCATCGGACCGTGGACCGTTCCGCCACGCGGGCCTCAGCCGGCCGGCCTTGGGCCGACCATCAAGGTCGTGGTTCTCTATGCGTTTTTCCTGGGGGCAGGAATCGCCGCCTGGCTGAATTTCCAAGCCCGGAAAGCCGATCTCCGCGGCGCCACCAAGATGGCGCTGTGGTGTTGGGCGGGCCAGTCGGGCGCGTATTTGCTGGCTGCCCATCATGCAGCTTCCACGGACGAAGCCGATATTTTCTGGCGTGTCGCGGCCGGGGGAGCCGTCGACAGTTTTTTGGTTTGGGTGCTCTATCTGGCATTGGAGCCCTGGGTCCGAAGGCGCTGGCCGCAGACGATGATTTCCTGGAGCCGCTACACAGTGAAAGGGTGGCAGGATCCCCTGGTGGGCCGCGACCTGCTGTATTCAGTTGGCGTCGGGGCGTTGCTTGGCCTGCTCGACTTGCTCCAGGCAGCGCTGCGGGGCCCCTCGGCGCCTCCGCTGTTCCCGGGCCCCCTATCCATGTTGCGAGGAGTCATCCCCGTTATCAGCGGGATGCTTTTCTCCTTTGGCGTCGAGGTGGTCAACTCGCTGTTCATCTTTTTCGTGCTCTTTGTGTCGCGGGTGGTGCTACGCAAGGAGTGGCTGGCAGTCGTCGGCGCCATCGCGATTGTCAGCGGAATCGATTTTGCTCCCGGCAACATGAGCCTTTCCGATCTCCCGTTTGAAATCGCGTTGCTGGGCGTCTTAACAATCGTGATGTTGCGCTTCGGCCTGATCGCGGCGATCTTCGGCTACGCGATCAAAGGCATTCTGCGATTCCCCCACACGCTCGACTTCTCAGCCTGGTACGCGGGAACGACCCTGGTGCCGCTGCTTCTGCTCGCGCTGCTGGCGATCTACGGCTTCCGCACTTCGCTCGGGGGACGCCGGCTTATCCAATTGCCTGATTGAGATCCTCGATCAGGTCGTCGGGGTGCTCGAGTCCAACCGAAAGGCGCAGGAGATTTTGCGGGGTGCGGGAGCGCGGGCCTTCGACCGAAGCCCGATGCTCAATGAAGCTGTGCGGGCCGCCGAGGCTCGTGGCACGGAGGAACAGCCGGCAGCGCGCCGCCACTTGCATCGCGGCGGCGCCATCGCCGCGAATCTGAAACGACAGCATGCCGCTGAAGCCGGTCATCTGTCGGGCGGCGGTCTTTTGGCCGGGATGATCAGGAAGACCAGGATAATGCACCGCCTCCACTTTGGGATGTTTATTCAGATGCTCCGCGACCCTCTGCGCGTTTTGCGAATGCGCGCGCATGCGATACGGGAGCGTCTCGACGCCGCGCAACGTCAGCCAGCAATCGAACGGGGAAGGCACCGATCCGCCATACTTCTGCGAACGGCGGGCGCGCTCGAACAGATAGTTTTCGTGGCGGCGGACCAGGACACCTCCCACCACGTCGCTGTGGCCCGAGATGTATTTGGTGGTCGAGTGCGTGACCATGTCGATGCCGCAGTCGAGCGGCTGCTGCAGAATCGGGCTGGTGAAGGTGGAGTCGCAAACCGTAATGGCGTTCTTATGCGCACGCGCAATCTCGGCGATGGCGGCGAGATCGGTGATCTTCATGAGCGGATTCGATGGCGTCTCGAGCCAGATCAGGCGCGTGTGCGGCCGCAGTGCGGCGCGTACCTCGTCGAGCCGGGTCATGTCGACGTACGTGGTCTCCAGTCCCCACTTGCCGAAGACGCCGCCGATCACCTCGCGCAGTGCCCAGTAGACATCGTCGGGAGCGAGGATGTGATCGCCTGGTTCGAGGCCTTGCACAATCGCGGTGGAGACGGCCAGGCCAGACGCGAAGACCAGCGCTTCCTGGCCGCCTTCGAGATCGGCCAGGCACTGTTGCAACATCAGGCGGTTCGGATTGTTTTCGCGCGAGTAGCTGAAGCCGCGCGGATAGCCGCCGTCGGCATCGCGCTCGAACGTGGTGGAGAGATGGATGGGAGGACTGACGGCCCCGGTGGAGCGGTCGATGTGGCGGCCGGCGTGGACGGCGCGGGTTTCGATTTTCATCAGAGCCAGTGTATCGTGGGGAAGCTGCGTCGAATCCCCCACCTGTTTGCGGCCGATTGTGGAATTTTTCCTCTTATTTTCTATTGCTTAGGCTTCGGTAGTGCAATTGCAGAAAAATGGGCATGGCCTATGTGATCACGGATACCTGCACAAAGGACGAGCTTTGCGTCGAAGCATGCCCGGTTGACTGCATCCATCCCAAGAAAGATGAGGCGGCTTTCGAGCAAGCTTCGCAAATGTATGTGAACCCGGTGGAGTGCATCGATTGCGGAGCCTGCATTCCGGTGTGCCCGACCAACTCCGTGTTTGTGCTCGAAGAGCTGCCGCCCGAGAAGGCGGAATTCGCGGCGCGCAACGCGGCATATTTCAATTAACGGCCGATCGGCTGGCCGGCGAGACCGGGCCGGTCCTGTTGTACACTAGGGACTGGCTTCCCGGGCTTGCCGTCTCGCGCTAACTCGCATCCGGTTCCGGAACCGATCACAGAGGGGTTGCTTGAAATCAGTTGTGACAGGACTGTGTGCGCTCGCCGTCGCGATGAGCGGCGTGTGTCGCGCGCAGGACGAAAGCAATCCGGACCTCATTCAAACGCCGCTGGCCGGCGCCGACTCGCAACCCGCCGGGGCTCCGGTTCTGCCGGAGGCGCAAAAACCGTTCTACAAAAACCTGTTCACGTGGCAGGCGGTGTCGGCGACGCTTCCTGCCGCCGCCATCGAGCAGCTGCATAACTGGCCCGACGAGTGGGGCGAGACCGACGCCGGGTTCGGAAAACGGGCCGCGTCGCTGTTTGGTCAGTTTGTGGTCGGCAACGCGATCGAAGACGGCGTCAAGGCCGTGCATCCGCAGAACACGGTTTACCATCGGCTGGGGCAGGGAAACTTCTTCGGGCGCTTCGCCCACGTGGCGGTGGGAACGGTCGTGGCGGGCAGATCTGGCGGCGGCCATGAAATCGCCTATTCGCGCCTGGCGAATGCGTATGGAAGCTGGGCGATCGCCACCCTGTGGAGCCCGAGCGAGTACCGCACGCCCGCTTCGATTGCGAAGTGGGGAACGGCGGGGCTGGGTGGGATGGCGATCGGCAACTTCGCGCGCGAATTCTGGCCCGATTTGAAGAGCCTGTTCCACAAGAAATAGGGCCGGTTAGCTGCGGGTTTCCCCTCCGCGGGCTGAAAGAATTAAGAGTTCTCCATCTTCGATCGCGCCGAGCGGTGCTTTACCACCGCGATGGCCGCAAGACACCAGTACAAAAAGTGCACAGTCGGTGCATTTAGAACGACTTGCGCGCTGGCCCCGGGCGTGCATTTCTCCAACGCGAGAGGGGGAAGAAGAAGATGAAAAAGAGATTGCTTCCGTTGATGCTGCTGGCAGGTGGTTCGCTATTTGCCGCGCCGCACGTTTCGATTGGAATCGGAGTCGGAACTCCGGGTTATTATCCGCCGCCTCCGCCGGCCGTCGTTGACTCGCGGCCGCCTTGTCCGGGTCCGGGCTATAGCTGGGTAGACGGCTACTGGGCGAACGGCGGGTGGATTTCCGGTTACTGGGCGCCGCCGTACGGCAACAGCTATTACGCGGCGCCGCAATACCGAATGCACGACCGCGACGATTACTACCGGGGGCGCGATTGGGACCACGACCGGGATGATCGGCGGTTCAACCGTGAACGGGATCACGATCGCGGACGCGGGTTTGGAAACGGATTCCGTCGCTAAGGCACGTTGCTGGGTACGGGGGTTGCATTCCATCCTTTTGAAAGAAGGGGGGATGCAACTCCCGTCTTGGGCAATACGTCTAATGGTTAACTGGCCGATTGTTAACTATTGGAAAGATTGCGACCGAATCGAGCCCGGACCTAAGATCAGGCCAAGCATACATCAGCTATGCGGCTTTGGTTCCGGAGGTGGGAGTCATGAGTAACAACGATGAAATGCGAGCCTATGTGAACTACCTGCTGCGGCATCAGCAGGAGTGCACGCTGGAGAACTGCAACGTGTGCCAGACGGCGCAGAGCATTTACGAATTCACCCGGAACATGATTTTCTCCATGGTCTCCTATCCCGATGTGGCCCTTCCGGCGGGACGCCGCGCGGCGAGCGCCGCCAGCGCGTCTGGCTCGGGGCGGAAGACTTCGCGGCGCGCTGCGTAGGTCGGCGCGGTTTGCGGTGGATGGGACGTCTGAGGTGTTCGGACGTGCATCCCGGCCCCTCGAGGCGATAGGCGCATCAGCAAATCCGTGATAAAATCCTCAGCCGACGAGCGAGGAGGTTACATGGAAATGACCAAGCGAACTTTGGCTATTTGGGCCGCCATCTGCGCGGCCGCCGGCCTGCTCCAGGCCCATCACTCCCTGGCGGGCGTGTATGACATGAAAGCGGAGAAAGAGCTGCAAGGAGAGGTGGCGCAAATCAAGTTTTCCAACCCGCACGGCTCGCTCAGTCTCGACGTGAAAGACGCCGATGGCAAGACCACCGAGTGGGTTCTGACGCTCGGCTCGGCGACGGCCCTGGCCCAGAGAGGGATTGGAAAGACCGGTCCGAATGCCCTCCACCAGGGCGACAAAATCACGGTGAAGTTCCTGCCGGCTAAAGACGGCAGTCCGCTAGGCTTCCTCAAGACAGTCATCATGCCGGACGGGCGCGTGATCCAGATCTCCGCCGGCAACCCGAACGACTAGAGAAATGGGACAGACGGCCTTTTCCGCAGGAAAGTGAACGGGCAAGCAGCCGCTTCCCGCTGGCGGAAGAGGTGTCAGTCCCCATTTTTCACCGAACCCGAGCGAGTGAATCAGGAAGGGACCATCATGACTGTTCTACAAAAGACCTTTGGGGCAAGTATCGCGATCGCAATCGCCCTGACGCTCAGCGAGGCTTCGCCGGCCGTGGCGCAAGGAGCAGGAGCTGCGTCTGCAGCGCCGGCTCAGGATGGCGCGGGCAATGGAAATGGTGCACGAGCTGGCGGTCGCGGAGGCCGGCGCGGCGCGCCGCTGTACACCCCTGCACCCGGGGCGAAGGACCTGAAAGCAGTCCTGTTCAACTGGGCCTGGTATACGGGCATGCTCCGCAGCAGCGAGGAGCGCGACCTGATCATGACGCTCGAATACCAAGGCAAGGGCACGGTTCAAATGGACGGACAGCCCTGCAATGTCACGAAGTATCGGACCAGCATCAGCTACCAGACCTCGGGCGAGCGGATTCAGTACACGGGCACGCGGTCCAATGGGCAGGCGTGCTCCAATGTCGAAGTCCTCAGTGGAGCGTATGCCTGGGACGAAGACATTCCCGGCGCCGAACTCGTACCGGGTAAAGGCAAGGCGAAGCCGATGCCAGCAACCGTGGAAGAACGGATGATTCGCCTGTGGGCCGGCCCGCAGGGTGCGTTCAAGGCTGCGATGGCGGGGATCAGCGAGCCACCGGAAATGGCGCCGCGGCCGCAACGTGTACCTGCGGACGTTCCGAAGGCCGGCAAGACCTCCGTCGCGTGGGAAGGAGATAAGCCGGTCGTCACGTTCCCGATTCCGGGAGTCCCCAACGCGATCGCGAGCGCGACGCTCGACGCGAAGTTCATGCCGGAGCGTGTCGTGGTGAAGCAGGGATCGAACACCACGGAGTTCACTTACAGCGATTACAAAGATTGGAACAATCCGCTAAATCCGGCCGAGGCATTTTATGCGGGGCGGATGACGGAACGCAAAAACGGCGCCGTGGTCCGCGACATCACGACGACGCTGACCGAGACGGGACAGATGTATGTGGTGATGCCGGTTCCGGCGAGTGTGAAGGCGGCGATCCAGCCGACGAATCAGCCGCCCAAGTGGACTCTGAATGTCGACGCACCGCCCGCATCCGCGACGTTGACGAGCACCGCTGAAACGCCGCGGCTGTCCAATGGGAAGCCGGATCTGACAGGAGTCTGGGGCACGCCCCCTCTTGCGATTACGGGAAGTGGAACCCGCCGGTGCGGTCCCACGCAGGTGAAAGGCGGGGGAATCAGCCCCGATACCGGCTGCACAACCGGGCAAGACAACTTCTGGGTGGACTATGAGTGGATATCGCCCTCGCGGTTTGGTTTAACAGGGTCCGCTGAGGTATTGAGGCCGAGTCATCCGGTGTACAAACCCGAGTTCTGGGACAAGGTGCAGCAACTCGATCAGTGGACGAACAAAGAAGATCCCATCATGACGTGCCAGCCGATGGGGCTTCCGCGGGAGGGCACGCCCCGCCGCATCTTCCAAACGGCGAATGACATTACCATGCTGTATACGACCAGCGATTACGGCGGCGGAAACCGGGAATTTCGCGTGATTCCCACCGACGGCCGCAAGCACGACGAGAAGAAGGCGATCGAGGCCACCTACATGGGGTATACGGTTGGACACTGGGAAGGCGACACGCTGGTGCTCGATTCCATCTCGTTCACCGATACGACATGGTTGGGACGTGGCGGCCTCTTCCATTCCGCCGACATGCACATCGTGGAGAAATTCACGCGCAAGGGCGATGAGATCCTTTACGAAATCACCGTCGAAGACCCCGACGTGCTCGTGGAACCGTGGGTGATTCCGCCGCGCATCCTGCGGCTCAACGGAGCTGCCGACGCCGGCCTTGTCCCGGAGCGGGCATATTGCGAGGTCTACGAGACGAAGGACATCAGCGGCCAGGCGCGCCACTGACCGTTTTTCAAGCACGAAAACTTCAGCCCGTTTCGGAGTTGCTCCGGAACGGGCTGTTTGTTTTGTGCGTAGGAGTTGCGCGGGTGAGTAGTAGAATTGACGGTTGAAGGGGATCTCGGAATGAAGAAGGTCACCGTTACCGGAATTGGAATGCTTCTCATCGCTACCGCGCTGCCGGCATTTGCACAGGCAGGAGGGTCTGCCCCGGCAGCGACGGCTCAGGATGGACCGGGTGCGGGCGGCCGCGGAGGCCGGCGCGGCGCGCCGCTGTACACTCCTGCACCTGGCGCGAAGGACCTGAAAGCAGTCCTGTTCAACTGGGCCTGGTACATGGGCATGCTCCGCAGCAGCGAAGAGCGTGATCTGATCATGTCGCTCGAATACCAGGGCAAGGGGACGGTTCAAGTGGGCGGCCAGCCCTGCAACGTGACGAAATATCGAACCAGCATCAGCTACCAGACCTCGGGCGAGCGGATTCAGTATACGGGCACCCGGTCCAGCGGACAGGCGTGCTCCAATGTCGAAGTCCTCAGTGGCGCGTATGCCTGGGACGAAGACATTCCGGGCGCCGAACTCGTCCCCGGTAAAGGCAAGGCGACGCCGATGCCCGCAACGGTAGAGGAGCGGATGATTCGCCTGTGGGCGGGCCCGCAGGGCGCGTTCAAGGCCGCGATGGCAGGGATCAGCGATCCGCCGGAAATGGCGCCCCGGCCGCAACGGGTGCCTGCGGACGTCTCGATGGCCGGGAAAACCTCCGTCGTATGGGAAGGCAATAAGCCCGTCGTCACGTTCCCGATTCCGGGCGTTCCCAATGCGATCGCGACCGCCACGCTGGATGCGAAGTTCATGCCCGAGCGTGTCGTAGTGAAGCACGGCGCGAACACCACCGAGTTCACGTACAGCGATTATCGAGACTGGAACAATCCGCTGAATCCGGCCGAGGCCTTTTATGCGGGGCGGATGACGGAGCGCAAAAACGGCACGGTTGTCCGCGACATTACGACGACGCAGACGGAAACCGGACAGATGTATGTCGTGATGCCGGTTCCGGCCAGCGTCAAGGCGGCGATCCAGCCGACCAATCAGCCGCCCAAGTGGACTCTGAATGCCGACGCACCGGCGACGCAGACGGCAGCCGCCGCAACGCCACGGCTGGCCAATGGACATCCGGATATGACGGGAGTCTGGGCTCCTCCGCCGCTTGCCATTACGGGGAGTGGGAGCCGCCGATGTGGTCCCACGCAGGTGAAGGGTGGAGGAATGAACCCCGAAGTTGGCTGCCAAATCCCAATGGATAACTTCTGGGTGGACTATGAGTGGATCTCGCCCTCGCGGTTTGGGCCGAGCCGTCCCATTTACAAACCCGAGTATTGGGACAAGATTCAGGAACTCGATCAGTGGACCAATAAAGATGATCCTGTGATGACCTGTCAGCCGCTGGGACTCCCGCGTCAGGGCACGCCACGCCGCATCATCCAAAGCGACAAAGACATCCTCTTCCTCTATGGGCAGTATTCCGATTACGGCGGTGGAAACACCGAATTCCGCGACATCCCCACCGACGGACGCAAGCGTGTTCCGGAGAAGGAACTCGAATCCACCT